>CACPQV010000009.1 GCA_902636165.1 uncultured Pelagibacteraceae bacterium | reverse complement strand
AAAAAAGCGTAATAATAATAAATATACTTTTTAGTAAAATTATAAGTAATAGGGTTGTGAACTTTTCTACTTTTCTTTTTTTTAGTCATCAGCATGAACCTTTTCATCTTTTTCGTGTTTTTCTTGAGCTGCTATAGTGTATTTAGCGACCGGTCGAGCCATTAATCTTTTTATACCTATTGGCTCAGCTGTGTCTAAGCAGTACCCGTAAGTATCATCTTTAATTCTCATTAAAGCTTTATCAATTTCAGAAATTAATTTTATTTGTCTGTTGATAGCTTTCATTTCTACATTTTTATCAGTATATGAGCTAGCTTGATCTACTATGTCAGCAGATATGCTGTTATCATCCATACTTCCATTATAGAGAGCTTCATTGTTAGCTTTAACCAATTCTTTTTTCCATTCTTGTAGTTTCATTCTGAAAAAAACTTTATGTTTTTCGCACATATATTTTTCAGTGTCCTTTGGAATATATGTTTTAGAAATTTTAATAGGACCTTTGCTAATTTCTTTAGGTTTACTTACAACTTTTGGTTTTGGTTTCTTGATAGATTTAGCTTTAACTTTTTTAACTTTTTTTTTTACTTTGCTCGTTTTAGGCATACATTTAATTTGAATTCGAGGGAGTATATTCAGCAAATTATGGGTGTCAAGTAAGCTTAATTATTGTAAATAATTGTAAATGAATGTTTTAAATAGAAATATTAATAATATATTTTTTATTTTTGCTTTGTCGCATTTAATTATTTGGACAGTAGTTCCATCACTTACTAATAAAAATTTACCTTTAGATACCATTGAAGCTCTCGCTTGGGGAAGCAATTTGGATTGGGGTTTCAATAAACATCCACCTATGAGTGCTTTTTTTCCAGAAGTTTTTTTTAAAATTTTCGGAGCTCAAGATTGGGCTTTCTATTTGTTAAGTCAAATTTTTGTTTTAATTGCTTTTTATTATGTATTTAAATTTGCTTTTGAAATTTTTAGGGATTTAAAATTTAGTTTAATTTCTGTTTTATTATTAGTTTCTATCTATTTCTATAATTTCACCACTCCTGAGTTTAATGTAAATGTTTGCCAACTGCCGTTTTGGACATTAGTTGTTTATTATTCATGGAAAATTTATTCATCACAGGAAATAAATTTTTCAGACTGTTTTTTAGTTGGCTTATTTGCTGCTGTTGGTTTTTTATCTAAATACTTGTTTATCTACCTTTTGATATCAATCGATCTGTTGTTTATCTATTTAATTTTTTTTAAAAAAACTAAAAAATTTGATTTCAAATATTTAATAACAATTGAGGTCTTTTTGGTTTTATTGGTACCTCATTTAATTTGGCTCTTTAATAATGATTTTATAACCATAACTTATGGATTAAACCGAACAGGATTAGAAAGTTCTGGTATTTTAGATCACATTAATAATCCAATAATATTTTTATCAAAACAAATAGGAATATTAGTTCCATTCTTTTTTTTGATTTGGTTACTTGCTAAAAAAATAAAATTTAAGCTGAATGTAAAAGATAAAAAATTGATATTTTTATTATTTATAAACTTTATGCCTATTATTTTAATGTTTCTTACATCATTAATTACAGGTTCAAAAATTAGAACGATGTGGATGACACCTTTTTATTTATTTTTTGGAGTATTTTTTTTATATCTTCTAAAATCACAAATTAATCTAAAAAAAATTAATTCATTTCTTTATGGATTTCTATTTCTATTTTTTTTATCACCAATTCTTTACTCTTATATTTCATTATCACAAACGGATAAGCGAACAGATTATCCCGGAAAAGAAATTGCAATGAAAATTCAATATGTGTGGGATCAAGATTTTGATAAAAAAATTCAATTTGTAACTGGTGATGAGTGGAAAGCTGGTAATCTCTCATATCACTTAAAATCTAGACCAAAGTGGGAGGGGTTTAATAATAAAGAGATACTCAATAATTCATCACAATTTATTTGTGTAGGTGATGTTTGTTTGGGAAGATATTAATTTTTGAATGAAAATTAAAATTTTAGTACCTATTTATAACGACTGGCAATCAGCTTCAAAATTGCTGAACGAAATTGATAATAATATTTCAGATTTGGATCACGAAATCTCCGTGATTATTGTTAATGATGCTTCAACACACGATCGTCAAGAGGAGCAAAGAGATTTTAAAAATCTACATTCAATTAAAATTCTAAATATGAAAATTAATCAAGGTCACGCTAGATGTATTGCAACTGGATTGAAATATATCTTTGAAAAAGAAGACTTTGATTATGTAATTCCAATGGATGGAGATGGCGAAGATAGACCAGAAGAAATTAAAGAATTTATCAATCAAATTGATAATTCAAATAATAATCCAATAGTCGGTGAAAGAGTGAAAAGATCAGAAAAATTAATTTTCAAAATTTGCTATCAATTACACAAATTAATCACACTAACTTTTACTGGCAAATCAATTAAATTTGGAAACTATACATGCTTGCCTAAAAGTACAGTTGAAAAAATGATCAAAGAAAAAGCTACATGGAATAGTTTTTCAGGATCGTTAAAAAAAATTGAAAATAATTTATTGCCAATACCATCTACTAGAGGCAGTAGATATTTTGGTCCATCAAAAATGAGTTTTTTTAATTTGATAAAACATTCGCTTTCAATCATGAGTGTTTTTAGAAAAACTTTTTTAATTCGTTCAGGTTTATTTATTATTTTATATATCTTGTTTATTAAGAGTAATGCCTCAGTAGTGACAGCATTACCTTTGGTATTTTTATTAATAGCTGTTTACTCAATTTCAAATTTAGCTTTAAGAGAAAATATGGATGAATACGATAAAGCTTTATCAACTATTAATAATATTGATCAAATAAAATGAAAAAATTTTTTATAATTTTCTCAATTTTAGCAATTTCATCTAATGCTTATGCAGAATTTAAAAAAATAAAAAAAAAAGCTACAGTTACTAAACCAGAAATTATTTTTCCTATTCCTAAAAATCTAGATAAATGCATTACTAATATGTACGTAAATAAAATAACTAATCCCGTCTTGCCGGTAATAAAAGTTGATGCACCATCAGGCTATGGTTTGGACAATAGATTTATGTTTGCTTTGAATAAGTTTGAAAATTTTAAAAGACCTTGTGGTGGTGGAAATGTTGAAGCATGTGAGAATGTTAAAAGAGTAATTTTAGATTGGGCTAAAGCAGATGCAGCAAAAAGAGTAGGACCTTCCGACCATGAAGGCAGACATTGGAATGATACTTTAACAGTAAACCTTTGGGTTGCTTCCCCAATGATGGCTGGCTATTCATTTGCAAAACAAAAAATAAGTGTTTCTGAGGAAGATGATAAAATTATAAAGGATTGGTTTAAAAAGATTGTTAAAAAAAATCAGCATCTCATGTATGAGTTAAAAACATACAAACAAGGCACCCAAGCAGTTGGCGTTCCTAGAAGTGCACATAATCATGCACTGTCTTCAGCAATTAGTCATATGCAGTTAGGTATTTTGCTTAATGATAATAAATTATTTAGAAAAGCTTTTAGAAATTATGAGAATGCAATTAGATATCAAAGAAAAGATGGCAGTATGCCGATTGAAACTAGAAGAGGTGGTAGAGCAATGTTTTACCAAGGCAGAGCTATGAACGCCTTATCAGTTATAGGAATTATAGCTGAAAATCAGGGTTACGATATTTGGGAATATAATCATAAGGGAAAAAATTTTCATAATATCGTTAAGTTTTTTATAGATTTTACAGAAAATAACGAAATTGTTTTTAAATATGCAAGGGAGATGAAATATCCAGGGCCTGCGAAGAACTATAAAGTTCAAGATCTAGATACCAGATCAAGTAGTAATTGGGGATGGCTTTATGCTTATGTAACTCGATTTCCAGATCACGAGAATGTTCGAAGATTAAAACAATGGTCTACTAATCAAAGTAATCTTAACAATTATCAAAGAAAAATAGTTTTCAACTTTGAAAATATTTTAAAAAGAAATTTTGGCACTTCATCATGGACAGTTGTAGAACCAAACTGTCATTTTACTAGATAGCTCTAATTGTTGGTAGACAATAAAAATCAGCTGTATCTATTTTAGAAGAATATTGTCTTCGCATATTCCATTTTTTATGAACGCCAGCACTTGCAAGACTTAAAGTGGATCTGCCATATCTATAATTGGTGTTATCTATTGATTGCATTAAGCTTTTTATCTTTTCATCTTTTTCAGATGAAAATAAATTTTTCCTTCCATCATCATTACGCAATCCTGTGAGCATCACGCCTGCTTTTTGATAACGATAACCATTTTTGAATATACTTTCTAGTATTCCGACTGCAGTTTTAACAGTTTCAATGCTATTGTTTGTTGCAATAGGAAAATCAACTGTTTTAGCATTTGAATAATAACCATAGTCTCTCTGGAAAGGACTGGTTCTAATAAAAACTGTAATTGCTTTTGCAACTAATGACTCCGATCTAATTTTTTCAGATGCATTCAAACAATAATTTGCAACTGCTTCTTTCAATTCTTGAAACTTTTCAATTCTTTTTCCGAATGATCTTGAAACAACACAACTTTTTCTTTTTGTTTGCGTAGTTTCTAAATTGATGCAAGGAATTCCTCTAAGCTCCATTGCAGTTCTTGAACTTAAAACATTGGAACACTTTTTGATCCATGTATTGGATTTATTCTTAAGTTGTTTAGCATTATAGATACCATTTTTTTGATAGAATTTTGTTAACTGTCTACCCACGCCCCATACATCATTAATTTCAACTTTTTCTAAAATGGGGTCTAAATTTTCTATTCCAATTAAACTCGTTACCCCCGATTGTTTTTTCTTAGCAATATGATTTGCGACTTTGCTTAAAGTTTTAGTTTTAGCAATACCGATACTGGTTGGAATACCAGTCCATTGCAGAACTGTTTCTCTAATTTCTCTGCCAACTTTCTCAACTTCAGAGTCTGGAAAATTGGACAAATCTATAAACGCTTCATCAATGGAATATACTTCTATTTCAGTATTAAACCTCTTAAGTGTTCTCATTACTCTTCTAGATAAATCGCCATATAAAGAATAATTTGATGAAAAAACCTCAACTTTATTTTTAACAATAATATCTTTTGCTTTAAAATAAGGTTCGCCCATTTTAATCCCCAAAGCTTTTGCTTCATTGGATCTGGAAATAATACAACCGTCGTTATTTGACAGTACAACTACAGGTTTTTTTCTTATTCTTGGGTTGAATAATCTTTCACATGAAACATAGAAAGAGTTACAATCAACCAGGCCTATTTTTTTAGTACGTTGAATGGATGACATAAGTCACAACCCCCCAAATAAAGACGTCTTCTTCCTCGTTAATCAAAATTCTATTAGAAAAATCTTTGGAGCCTGAGGATAGAAATTTTTTATCCCTTTCTTGAACTAAAGTTTTAACCACAAGTTCATCATGAACATTTGCAATAACGGTTGAAAAGTTTTTTGGCTTTAAACTTTTGTCGACAACTAATAAATCCCCATCATTAATCCCAACATCGACCATGGATTTGCCCTGAACTCTGATAATAAAAGTAGCTGGAACATTTTTGATTAAATGCATATTCAGGTCGATATCCTCTTCGATATAATCGGTGGCAGGTGATGGGAAACCAGCACCAGCTTTATGCAAATAATAGGGAATAGTTAGTTTCATGTTCTTGTTTTGTTCTAATTTATAGCCCATTTATACAATGCACGCAAGAGGTTGTATTTTGAGTCTGTAACTGAATCAAAAGTGAATCAAAACGTGAACATTAAAACCACATTTTGTATGCTTGTGGATAACTTCAACCAAGGATAGTTTAAAACATCAAATGAAAAAACTAATTTGTCATTGCGGAGCTATTGAAGCAGAAATTAATTTAGAGGGAGATTTAGCCAAAGTAATTAAATGTAATTGTTCTATTTGCAAAAGAAAAGGAGCAATTATGTCGATGGTAAAAAATGAGGATTTTAAAATTGTCAAAGGTGAAGATAAATTAAAACTTTATCAATTTCATTCAAAAGTTGCCAAACATTACTTTTGCTCTGATTGTGGAATTTATACTCATCACAATCCAAGAATAAATCCAGCCATGACAGGATTTAATGTCGGGTGTATTGATGAAATAAACACTTTTGATATGAAAGAAGTTCCAGTAAACGACGGTCAAAATCATCCTTTAGATAAAAAATAATTTTCATGCAACAATTTAGTTTATGTTTTCGAAGAGTAAAAAAAGATTGCTTAAAGTTTATTAAATCACAAGAAACACAAGCTGATAAATTCAAGAATAAAGAGAAAATGATTAAATCTTTTTTAATTCCATTATGTTTTTGGATAAGCAAAAAGGCCGATAAAAAGAGGCCTTATTTTGTTGGCTTAGCAGGGGGACAAGGAACTGGTAAAACTACAATTAGTTCTTTAATAAGAATTATCTTAACTAAATACTTTAAATTAAATGTTTTTAGGATTTCAATAGATGACTTCTACAAAACAAGAAAGGAGCGAATAAATTTATCAAAAAGAGTTCATCCTATGCTTTTAATCAGAGGTGTACCCGGAACTCATGATATTAATATGATGTTGAATTTCTTTAGAAAGTCAAAAAGTAAGAAATTCAAAAGATTAAAATTACCAACATTTAATAAAGCAATGGATGATAGGTTTAAAAAAAAGTATTGGTATGATTTAAAAAAAAAACCTGATGTGGTAATTTTTGAGGGATGGTGTGTGGGTGCAAGATCAGAAAAAAAAGATACTTTGAAAAAAAATATTAATTCTTTAGAAAGAGCGAAAGATCAAAAACAGATTTGGAGAAAATATGTTAATCAACAATTGAAATTGAAATACAAAAATTTGTTTTCCCAGCTTAATTGTTTGATTTATTTAAAAGCAAAAAACTTCAGCTTACTTCAGAAGTGGAGATTAAAACAAGAGAGAAAACTTTGGGTGAAGAGTAAAGTAAAAACAAATTCAAAAATAATGAGCAGAGGTGATGTAATAAATTTTATGCAAACATACCAGAGAATTACTCAGAACATGTTTAAAAACATGCCTAAATATGCTTCTATAATTTTAAATTTAAATGCTAACCATCAGATTAAATCTGCAGTATATAAAAACAAATGAAATTAATTTTTAAAATTTTTTTATTAATAATTTTTTCAAAAAGTTCATTGTTAGCAGAAACATTTAACTCTGCGTTAAAAAGGGCTTACAATACTAATCCTGAATTGAATGCAGAGAGGGAAAGTATTAATATTTCTGAACAAGAATTAAGTATTTCAAAAAGTTTATACCTTCCAACTATTACTTTAGAGGGAAGTAAAAGCCAGGAAGATACTGATAAATTAACTAATCGAGATGGTTCTAATGCTTCTATTACCAATGTTGATCCAGAGACAAGATCTATTACAGTAACACAAACTCTAATTGATTTTGGAAGAGGTGCAGAATTAGCAAAAAGTAAAATTGGAATAGATTTAGCAAAAGCAAAACTTTTAAAAAAAGAACAAGAAATTTTATACAAAGCTGCAGATGCTTACACAGGACTAATTTCTGCTAAAGAAAAACTTGCAATTAATATTTCCAACGTAAACTTGTTAGATAGACAAGTTGAAACTGATAGAATTAGACTTGAAAGAGGAAGAATTACTTTATCAGACGTTGCACAATCAGAGTCTTCTTTAGCAGAAGCTCAAGCAAAACTTATTCAGGCTGAAAATGATCTTTTAACAAGTAGGCTAAATTATGAAAATGTAATAGGTCAATTAAATGATATTGAAAGTTTAGAAAAAGGCTCAATTAATAATTTAAATCTACCTAGTCAGTTGAGTGATGCTATTGAAATATCAAAGAAAAATAATCCTGACTTAATAATTGCCAAACTTGAATACGAACAATCAAAAAAAGATACCATAAGCGCCAGGTCTGATTTAGCTCCAACTGCCAAATTATCTTTTGATAGATCAAAAACTGATGATTTAAGCTCTACATATGATGAAATAGAAAAAGATGTTTTAAAAGCTACAGTAACTTGGCCATTTTATTCTGGTGGAAAAAATTACGCTAATTTAAATAAAAGTAAAAGTACAGAGTTACAAAAAAATTTACTTTTGGAAAATTCTATTAAAAAAAATCAAACAGAAGTTGCAAGTGCATGGTCATCTTATCAATCAAATCAAAGCTTATTGAATTCGGTTCGAGCACAATTGGATGCAGCTGAAATAGCAAACGAGGGTATTGTTGCAGAATATAATAGCGGTTCAGATAGAACGACTTTAGAAGTGATTCAATCTAACTCTTTATTATTGAATGCCCAGATTTCTTTAGCCGACTCCGAAAAGAGTTTTATTCTTTCTCAATTTAACCTTCTAAAATCAATTGGATTACTTAATAATAATTACTTAAAAATAAGATAATTGTGGGGTTTTTGAGCACAAAATAAATTAGTCTTGCTAATGAGAACAAAATGTGTACATTTAATTAATGATTCGAGTATTAAAAAAATTAAAAAAAAAGGCTAAAAATGACTAAAAACAACTTAAAAGTGGTAAAATCTACAAAAGATCAAGAATTGGATATAAAAGAGAAGAATAAAGCATTAGATGCTGCAATCAGCCAGATAACTGACAATTTTGGAAAAGGTTCAGTTATGAAGTTAGGCGAAAAAAGAGCAATGGATATCGAGTCGATATCTACAGGTTCTTTAAGTTTAGATTTAGCTTTAGGAATAGGTGGTTTACCTAAAGGAAGAATTATTGAAGTGTATGGTCCAGAGTCATCTGGAAAAACCACATTGGCATTGCAAGTTGTAGCTGAAGCTCAAAAAGCTGGCGGAATTTGCGCATTTGTTGATGCGGAACATGCTCTAGATCCAGTTTATGCAAAAAAATTAGGTGTTAATACTGAAGAGCTTTTAATTTCTCAACCGGATGCAGGTGAGCAAGCTTTAGAAATCGCTGATACGCTAGTAAAATCAGGCTCTATTTCAGTTATCGTAATTGACTCTGTTGCAGCATTAACTCCAAAAGCTGAAATTGAAGGTGAGATGGGCGATCATCATGTTGGTCTTCAATCGAGATTAATGAGTCAGGCTTTAAGAAAATTAACTGGTTCAATTTCAAACACAAACACAATGATGATTTTCATTAACCAAATTAGAATGAAGATTGGAGTTATGTTTGGAAGTCCTGAAACAACATCAGGTGGAAATGCACTTAAGTTTTATTCATCTGTAAGAATGGATATTAGAAGAATTGGTGCCATCAAAGATAAAGATGAAATTATTGGCAATACTACAAGAGTAAAAGTAGTTAAAAATAAAGTTGCACCACCATTTAAAGTTGTTGAGTTTGATTTAATGTATGGCAGAGGAATTAGTAAAATGGGTGAGTTGGTTGACCTAGGTGCTAAAGCTGACATTATAGAAAAATCAGGAGCATGGTACGCTTATAAGGGTGAAAAAATAGGTCAAGGTAGAGAGAACGCAAAAACTTATCTTGCTCAAAACCCTAAAGTTGCTGCAGAAATAGAAATGGCAATTAGAGAAAAAGCAGGTGTAATTTCTAAGAAAATTGAGGGAAATCCATTAAGTCCTGAAAAAATTGAAAAAGAGAAGAAAGTAGCTGAAAAAGAAGAGGCTGCAAAAGAAGCTACTCCTTCTAAAAAGAACTAAAATTAAAGGTCATCTTTAAATTATAAAAGGCGCTTGTAATAAGCGCCTTTACCCCTTTATCCCTATCTAGACATAGAATAAAAAAGCTGTATTTTAAAGTATGGCGGATAAATCATTAAATGAAATAAGAAGTACGTTCTTAAAATATTTTGAAAAGAATGATCATAAGATTGTTGAGTCTAGTAATTTAGTTCCAAATAATGATCCAACATTAATGTTTGCCAATTCTGGAATGGTTCAATTTAAAAATGTATTTACCGGTTTAGAAAAAAGAGATTATCAAAGAGCAACCACTTCTCAAAAATGTGTGAGAGCAGGCGGTAAACATAATGATTTAGAAAATGTTGGTTACACTCCAAGACATCATACTTTTTTTGAAATGTTGGGAAATTTTTCTTTCGGGGATTATTTTAAAGAAAGAGGAATTGAACTTGCATGGAATTTAATCACTAAAGATTTTGGTTTAGATAAAAATAGACTTTATGTTACAGTTTTTCATGAAGATGATGAAGCCTTCAATTTTTGGAAGAAAATAGCGGGTTTTAGCGATGATAGAATTATCAGAATTTCGACATCAGATAATTTTTGGTCAATGGGTGAAACAGGTCCTTGTGGACCATGCTCAGAAATATTCTATGATCATGGTGATCATTTAAAAGGTGGTTTACCAGGAACAAAAGATCAAGATGGAGATCGTTTTATTGAGATTTGGAATTTAGTATTTATGCAATATGAACAAGTTTCAAAAGATAAAAGAATAGATTTACCAAAACCATCTGTAGATACCGGAATGGGATTGGAGAGAATAGCAGCTCTTTTACAAGGCACACACGACAATTATCAAACTGATCATTTTAAGAAATTAATAAGTTCGATATCAGATGTAACTAAAGTTAAACAAGCTGATAATAATATATCAAGTTTTAGAGTAATTGCTGATCACTTAAGAGCAAGTTCATTCCTTCTGGCAGAGGGTGTTCTACCATCTAATGAAGGTCGTGGGTATGTCTTACGAAGAATTATGAGAAGAGGAATGAGACATTCTCATTTACTAGGATCGAATGAACCCGTTTTTTATAAAATTTTTGAATCTTTGAAAAATGAAATGTCTGGAAATTATCCAGAATTAGAGAGGTCTGAGTCTTTAATTACGGAAACATTAAAAATGGAAGAGGAGAAATTTTTAGTTTTACTTGATCGAGGAATAAAAATTCTAAATGATGAAATTTCAAAAATTGATAAAGTGTTATCAGGCGAAGTAGCATTTAAATTATATGATACTTATGGGTTTCCATTAGATCTCACAGAAGATATTTTAAAAAATAAATCATTAAAAGTTGATCATCAAAAATTTGATGAGTTGATGAAAAAAAGTAAAGAACTCGCAAAAAAAAATTGGAAAGGATCTGGTGATAGCTCAGAAGAAGCAATTTGGTTTTCAATCAAAGATAAAACTGGACCCACAGAATTTTTGGGTTACGAGTCTAATCAATCTGAGGGAGTAGTGTTAAATTTAATTAAAAATAATCAAGAGTCAAAATCATTATCGACTAGAGAAAAAGGAATGATTATAACTAATCAAACTCCTTTTTATGGTGAGTCAGGAGGGCAACTTGGTGACAAAGGTACAATAATATCTGGAAATTCTGTATTTGAAGTTGAGGATACGCAAAAAAAACTTGGAGATTTATTTGTTCATTATGGATCTGTAAAAACTGGTGAAATTAAGATTAATGATGTAGTTGAAATGAAAATTGATGTTGAGAGAAGAAACAATTTAAAAGCTTATCATTCAGCAACTCATTTACTTCATGAGTCTTTAAGAAGAACTTTAGGCAAACATGTGATGCAAAAAGGATCATTAGTTGCACCGGATCGATTAAGATTTGATTTTAGTCACATGAAACCTATTACTAATGAGGAATTAGAAACAATAGATAAGATAGTTAATGAGTATGTAAAAAATAGCTCAGAGGTTACTACAAGAATTATGACTCCTAAAGCAGCGATAGAAAAGGGAGCATTAGCTTTTTTTGGTGAAAAATATGGCGAAGAAGTTCGTGTTGTTTCAATGGGTAAAGATAAAGATGCTTATTTTTCAACAGAACTATGTGGTGGAACACATGTAAAAAATACTGGAGATATTGGAAAATTTAAAACTGTGAGTCAATCATCTATTGCTGCAGGAGTAAGAAGGGTTGAAGCTTTAAGAGATAAACAGCTTGAGGATTTTATTCAGAAAAAAGAAAAGTTATCAACTTTATCTGTACAAAAAGATGAGGAGACTATTAAAGATTTGTCATCACAAATCATTAAACTTGGAGCTAAACCTAAAGTTGATAATAAGGATTTAAAAGAAATTATAAAAAATCTTTCAAAGCAACTTGAGCAATTAAATGTCATTTCAGTCCTTCAAGATAAAACAAAAAATATTATCAATGACCAAAAAATAAAGAACATAAAAGTTCGATTTCAAAAAGTTCAAGATTTACCTCCTAAAGATTTGAGGAAACTAGTTGATAGTGGAAAAAAAGAACTTGGTGACGGAATTGTAATTGTTTTTGCAAGTAGTGAAGACAAAGTTGGTTTGGGAGTTGGTGTTACTGAAAAGCTGGTTGATAAATATGATGCTGTAAAATTTGCAAAATTAGGTTCAGAAATTATTGGTGGTAAAGGTGGGGGTGGTCGAAAAGATTTTGCCCAAGCAGGGGGACAGAATAAAAACAAAATCGATGAAGCTTTTGAAAAAATTAAGTCTTTAATTTAACTTCTGCTTAAGATTGTTATCAATTACATCCAGAAATTGATTGGTTGTTAGATATTTACTTGAAGGTCCAACCAGTATTGCAAGATCCTTTGTCATTGAGCCATTTTCAACACTTTCAATACAGACCTCTTCTATTGTTTTCGCAAATTTGATAAGTTTGTCATTACCATCAAGTTTTCCTCTATGTGCTAATCCCCTTGTCCATGCGAAAATTGAGGCAATTGGATTAGTTGAAGTTTCTTTTCCTTGTTGGTGCATTCTATAATGTCTGGTTACTGTTCCATGAGCTGCTTCTGCCTCCATTATTTTTCCATCAGGTGTAAGTAGTGTGCTTGTCATTAAACCAAGTGAGCCATATCCTTGAGCCATAGTGTCTGATTGAACATCACCATCATAATTCTTACATGCCCATATATATTTACCACTCCATTTCATTGCACATGCAACCATGTCATCAATTAATCTGTGTTCATAAGTAATTTTTGCATCTTCAAATTTTTTCTTGAATTCTTTATTGTAGACCTCCTCAAATATATCTTTAAATCTTCCATCATATTTTTTAAGAATTGTATTTTTAGTTGATAAGTAAACAGGCCAATTTTTGATTAATCCGTAACTAAAACAAGATCTTGCGAAATCCTCAATTGATTTATCTAAATTATACATTGAAAGTGCAACTCCTGGACCAGTAAAATTAAATACTTCGTATTTAATTTCATCTTTTCCATTTTCAGAGGTCCATTTAATTTCCATTTTCCCTTTACCTGGTACTTTGAAATCTGTAGCTCTGTATTGATCACCAAATGCGTGCCTGCCAATTACCACAGGGTCTGACCAAGATGGGACAAGTTTTGGAATATTTGAACAAATTATTGGTTCTCTAAAAACCGTTCCACCAATAATATTTCTTATCGTTCCATTAGGCGATCTCCACATTTTTTTTAATTTAAATTCCTCAACACGTGCCTCATCAGGAGTTATGGTGGCACATTTAATTCCTACACCAACTTTTTTAATTGCATTTGCTGAGTCTATTGTAATTTGATCGTCAGTATTATCTCTACTTTTCATTCCTAAGTCGTAATACTCAATTCCAAGATCAAGGTACGGCAAAATTAATTTATTTTTGATAAATTCCCAGATTATTCTGGTCATTTCATCACCATCTAACTCAACAACAGGGTTTTTTACGCTAATTTTGCTCACTAATTAATTTTTATCTTAATAATTGAATTTCGCGATTTTATATACATATTAATGAAAAATTATCAAATAGAAGAATATGATTAGTAAGATATTTCCAAAAATTCACGCAGAGGGATATAAATTTTTAGTTATTGCAGGGATACTAACTATTATATTTTATAGTTTTAGTGATTTTTTAGGCTTAGTAGGACTTTTACTTTCAGTATGGGTTTATTATTTTTTTAGAGACCCAGATAGAGTTATCATAGGTGATGACAATTACCTAGTTAGTCCTGCAGATGGGGAAGTTATAAAAGTGGAAGAAGTTGATGGTCCAAATGAGCTTGGTCTAGAAAATAAAAAATTTCAAAAAATCAGCGTTTTCATGAATATTTTTGATTGTCATGTTAACAGAACACCTTGTAGTGGTAAGATTGAAGAAATTTTATACAAACCAGGTAAATTTGTAAATGCTTCATTAGATAAAGCCAGCGAAGATAATGAGAGGAATTATTTTAAGATTAAAGATACTCAGGGCAATGATATTATAGTTGTTCAAATTGCTGGACTAGTTGCACGAAGAATAGTTTGTGAGTCCAATAAAGATCAAGAATTAAAACAGGGAGACCGTATTGGGATGATACGATTTGGAAGTAGAGCGGATTTATATTACGAGAATTATGAACCACTTGTTAAAGTTGGTCAAAAAGCTATATCTGGTGAAACTCTTTTAGCAAAGAAATAAAATGGAACAAAAAAAACCTAACTTAAAAATTGTAGCGGATAAAAAAAGTGCAAGAATAATTTTGCCAAACATGCTTACTTTGATAGGAGTTTGTATTGGTTTAAGTTCAATCAGATTTGCGTTAGACGGAAGATTTGAAATAGCAATTGTTGCAATAATTTTTGCAGCTTTGATTGATGGCCTTGATGGAAGGATTGCAAGATTAATCAAGGGAACTTCAAAAGTTGGAAAAGAATTAGACTCTCTTACCGATGTAATAAGTTTTGGGGTAGCGCCTGCTTTTATTATGTATTTTTGGAAATTAAATACATTAGGACGATTTGGTTGGTTATTATGCTTAGTTTATGTGATTTGTGTTGCTCTTCGTTTAGCAAGATTTAATGTGAGTTCCAATCAAGATCCCTCATGGAAAGATAATTTTTTTGAGGGCGTACCATCTCCAGCTGGTGCAATATTATTATTAACTCCTTTAATAGTAAGTCTTAGTGGATTTAACTACATTCAATTAAATTACAATATAATTGTTCCAATATTTTTCATCGCAACTTCATTTTTATTAATAAGTAAATTTCCAAGTTACTCTTTTAAAAAAATTGTTATTCCAAGAAAAACCACAATATTTTTATTGTTTGGGATTGTTTTGTTTTTTGGACTTTTACTTGTTTATACATTCAATATGATTGCAATAAGCACATTAATTTATTTACTTTTATTACCTGTTAGCTTTTTTCATTTTCAAAAACTGAAAAAACAACATGAAAATGACAAAATTCAAGAAGATGATGATCTTGAAGACATACTTTGATGAAAAAAAATGTAATTGTTTCTTTAGCTGATGCTAACTATTTTCCATTATTAGAGGAACTTGTTAATTCAATTAAAAGATTTAGAGAAAGTGAAAATTTAGCAATTTGCATATTGGATGCAGGACTAAGTCAAGAGCAAAGAGAAAAATTATCAAGCAGAGTAGATGAAATCAAACCTGCCAAGTGGGATATTGAAGTATCTCCATTTAAAGTGAGAGAAAAAGAGTGGCTCAAAAGCCAAGTTTCAAGAGCATTCTTACCAAAATACTTTCCAAGTTATGAAAAGTATTTATGGATAGATTGTGATGCTTGGGTAAATGATTGGCAAACTATTGAACTCTATTTTAAAGCTTGTGATAATGGAAAATTAGGCATTACTCAGACAATAGGACCTGGCTATAAAATTACATCAAAAGTGAATTGGTTATTTGGAAAATTAGCAATAATTAAATCACAAAATTTTAAACATGCAGTAAAATCAAAAATTGGTTATGACAAAGCCAGAAAATTAGCTTTCGCACCACATATTAACATTGGTGTTTTTTCTTTGGAAAAAAATTCAGAAGGTTGGACTATATGGCAAGATAATTTAACAAAAACTTTAAAAGCTGGAAATATTTTTGGTTCGGAAGGATTAGCTATTAATATGTCTGTTTATATAGATAATCTTGAAACGGAGTTTCTACCGTTAAATTGTAACTGGATTACTAGTAATCTTTTACCAAAATATGATGAAAAGCAAAAAACTTTTGTTGAGCCCTACCTTCCAAATTATAAAATAGGTATAATGCATCTTGCAGCTGGAATATGGAAAGATGGTAAAGATATGCGAGTAGATAAAAGTGTGAAAATAGAATTAGAAACTTTAGATAATAGGAAAATAACTAAAAGTTTAAGATTTGAAAATTAGTTGAAAAAAAATAAAATTTCAAAAAATTGGATTAATAAACAGAGAAAAGATACTTACGTTCGTCAATCTAAAATTGATGGTTATAGAGCAAGATCAGTATATAAATTAATTGAAATTGATGAAAAGTTTAAAGTTTTTAAAAGTGGCATTTCAATAATTGATATAGGTGCAGCACCAGGAAGTTGGTCTCAATATGTTTCCAAGGTTGTAAAAAATGGAACAATTATTTCAGTTGATTTAAAAAAGATGGAAGAAATAAAAAATACCTATCAAATTGAAGGTGATTTTACAGAATTAGAGACTCAAGAAAAAATTAGAAAAAAAATCAATTTTCCTGTAAATGTTGTTATGTCTGACATGGCAGTTAACACCACAGGAATTAAAGATATTGATGCAATTCAAACTGGTGAACTATGCAAAGAAGCTATGATATTTTCAAAAGATATTTTGTCTAAAGAAGGTCTTTTTATATCTAAGATATTCATGGGTAGATCTTTTAATGAAATTGTCGCACTTGGAAAAAAATTTTTTAAAGAAGTGAAGGTTTTCAAACCTAAGTCGAGTAGAAAAGACTCCAAAGAGAGTTTTATTATTTGTAAAAATCTTAGATAGCTACTTTTAATTTAAATGGAATCATATATAAATGATTATGGTTCCCATAAAAGAAGCGCTCACTTTTGACGATGTAACTTTGGTTCCAAAGTACTCTGAAATATTACCCTCAGAAGTCGACACAAGTATTAAATTAACTCAGTTTTTGAAACTTAAAGTACCACTTTTATCTTCTGCTATGGATACAGTTACAGAGAGTAAAATGGCAATAGCTATTGCAAGATCTGGCGGATTAGGAATTATTCATAGAAATTTGGATATAATAAAACAAGTATCAGAAATTAAAAAGGTAAAAAAACAAAAATTATTAGTGGGTGCTGCAGTTGGGGCAGGTCCTAATGAATTTGAAAGAGCAGAGGCAATATTGAAGGAAAATTTAGATATGATTGTTGTAGACACTGCACATGGCCATACTAAAAAAGTTTCTGAAATAATCAGATTTATTAAAAAAATTAAGAATAAAAAAACAGCTTTGTGTGCAGGAAATATCGCAACGCCTGATGCAGCAAAATTTTTACTTAAATTAGGAGTAGATGTAATTAAAGTAGGCATTGGTCCAGGTTCAATTTGTACCACTAGATTAGTAGCCGGTATTGGAGTACCTCAACTAAGTGCGATATTAAATGTGAGGAAGGGGATGAAAAAAAAAGATGTAAAAATTATTTCTGATGGAGGAATAAAATATTCTGGAGATCTCGCAAAGGCTTTTGCTGCAGGTGCTGATGCGGTCATGATTGGTTCATTATTTGCAGGAACTGACGAGACTCCAGGAAAACTTATTAAAAGAAATGGTAAATTATTTAAAAGTTTTAGAGGTATGGGTTCAGTTGGAGCAATGAATAAAGGCTCTGCTGATCGATATTTTCAAAAAAAACAAAAAGATACATCTAAGTATGTGCCAGAGGGAGTGGAGGGGTTAGCCAAATATAAAGGTAAAGTTGAAAAAATTATCTTTAAATTAGTTGGTGGATTAAGATCATCTATGGGGTATCTTGGATCTAAACAAATAAAATATTTAAGATACAAACCACAATTTGTTAAAATTACTAAAGCTGGTTTTTATGAGAGCATGGTTCATAATGTTGATATCGTTAAAAATGATGGTAATTACTGATGAAAAAGATATTTAAACTTATTCCAATAATTTTTTTTACAACTGTTGTCTTTGGTAGTTCCTACGCAAATGAAAATTTTTTTAATAAAGGTTTGAAATTATTTAATGATAAAAAATATGAGGATGCACGGTTTATGTTTGAGAGAAGTATAGTATTTAATCCAAAAGCATCAAATTCATATCTTTATCTTGCTAAGATTTACAATATTCAAGAGGATCAAAGCAAAGAAGAAAAAAATTTGGAGGCAACGTTACTTATCGAGCCTACTAATGAAGAAGCGATATTAATGTCTATGAAAATTGCATTAGAAAGATCCAACTATTCAAAAGTAAAAGACTTATCTGATACTTTTTCTAAAGTTTGTAAAAACCTATGTCTTGAGAATAAAGAAATTTTAGAGACCCTTGCAAATTTAGAGCCAAAAACAAATGAGTCTTGAAAAAAAATTGAACAAAATCTTAATAGTAGATTTTGGTTCTCAATTTACTCAATTAATAGCAAGAAGAATTAGAGAGATAGGAGTTTTTTCAGAGATAATAAGTCATAAAAAAATTAAAAATAAAGATATAAATAATCATGTTAAAGGATTAATTTTGTCAGGTGGGCCTTTAAATGTTTATCAAATAAATAAATATTCTTTTGATAAAAAAATTATAGAAAATAAAATACCAATTTTGGGAATTTGTTTTGGTCATCAAATTCTCACAAAATTAAATGGTGGAAAAGTAAAACAATCTAAACATAGAGAATTTGGTTTAGCGAATATTTACAAAAAAAAAGAGAGTATTTTAACTAAAAACTTCTTCAATAAAAAAAATTTTACAAAAGTTTGGATGAGTCATGCAGATCAAGTATCAAAGTTACCTAAAAACTTTAATCTAATTGCCTCTAGCCAAAACTCAAAATTTGCAATTATTGAAAATAAGAAAAAGAATTTTTATGGTGTTCAATTTCATCCGGAGGTTACTCATACTGAAAATGGTAAAAAATTAATTAATAATTTTATATTTTTAATATGTAAAATTAAAAAAAATTGGTCACCAAAAGATCAAAAAATAAAATTAATTAAAGAGGTTCGTGATCAAGTTGGAAAAAATAAAGTAATTTGTGCTTTATCAGGAGGAGTTGATAGCAGTGTTGTTGCTCAATTATTAAATAAAGCAATTGGTAAAAAGTTATTTTGTATTTTTGTTAATACAGGTCTTCTCAGAAAAAATGAGGAAAAACAAGTAGTTGCAACATTTAAAAAGAGACTAAAAATTAATCTCACATACGTGAATGCTGAGAAGGAGTTTATAAGAAAATTGTCAAAAATTTCAGATCCAGAAAAGAAAAGAAAGATAATAGGAAACTTATTTATAAAAATATTTGAACGTTATGCCAAAAAAATTAAAGATGTAAAATTTTTGGCTCAAGGAACTCTTTATCCTGACTTAATTGAAAGCAGGTCAGTTACTGGTAGTCAAACATCGAAGATTAAATCTCATCATAATGTTGGAGGGTTACCAAAAAAAATGAAACTTAAATTAGTAGAACCACTTAAATTTTTATTCAAGGATGAGGTTAGAAAACTTGGATTAGAACTTAACTTAAGTAAAGAAATTATTTCTCGTCATCCTTTTCCAGGACCTGGACTAGCAATACGAATGCCAGGAATAATAACCAAAGAAAAAATTAATATTTTAAAAGAAGCTGATCACTACTTTATTCAAGCTTTGAGAGATCACAATTTATATCATAAAATTTGGCAAGCTTATGCAGCTTTACTCCCAGTTAAAACAGTCGGAGTAATGGGTGATAATAGAACTTATGAGTATTTGTGTTTACTTAGAGCAATAACATCTGAAGATGGTATGACAGCAGATTTTTATGAATTTAAAAAATCATTTATACAAGAAATTTCAAATAAAATAGTGAATAGTATTAGAGGGATTAATAGAGTAGTTTACGATATAACTTCGAAACCACCGAGTACAATCGAATTAGAGTAAATGAATAAAAAGATTAAAAAACTTCTTAATAAAAAGAATAAATCAAAAATTATTTGTCTTACGGCATACTCAAAAAATGTTGCCACAATCCTTGATAATCATTGTGATTTAGTATTGGTTGGGGACTCATTAGGGTCAGTTTTGTATAACTTCAAGTCCACGAAGCAAGTAACTTTAGAGACCATGATTAATCATTCTAAAAGCGTCAGACTTGGTATTAAGAAATCATTAATGGTTGTTGATATGCCTTATAATACATATCGAAATCCAAGCGAAGCTTTGAAGAATTCAAGATTAGTTATGAAAGAAACCAAATGTGATGCTATTAAGTTAGAAGGGGGAAAAAAAATAATTCCTATCGTTAAAAGATTGATTAAAAACAAAATACCAGTTATGGGACATGTTGGAATATTACCTCAGACAGATAAAAAATTTACCTTCAAGGGGAAAAATCTAAAGGAAAGTGAACGATTACTTAAAGACACTAAACTTTTAGAAAATGCTGGAGTTTTTTCGATTGTATTAGAATGTGTAGAAACAAAATTATCAAAGAAAATTTCCAACCATATAAAAATTCCAACAATAGGAATTGGTTCTTCAGTCAATTGTGATGGTCAAGTTTTAGTAATTGATGACTTAACTGGATTAAGTCAAAGTAAATTAAAATTTGTTAAAAAATTTGTTGATATAACAAAGTTGATCGAAAATGGTGTGAAAAAATTTAAATCTGAAGTATTAAAAAAACAATTTCCTAAAGCCAAACATTCTTTTTCAAAATGAAACTGAATAAGATAGAGCCAAAATTTACTAAAAAAAATAATCCAAGAATAGGTTTAATAACTTTAGCTAGTGATTTTAGAATTGAAAAAGATTTTAATGATATAATTTATGGGAAAGATATAGATTTATATTCAAATAGAATAAATTGCTATAATCCTCTTACAAATGAAACTTTAAAAAAAATGGCAGATGACATTCCCGAAGTGACCAAAAATATTTTGCCAGATCAAAAATTAGACTGTGTTGCTTATGGATGTACATCAGGAACTATCGCTGCAGGTTATCAGTCGATCTATGAAAAAGTAAATTTAGCAAAACCTAATACAAAAGTAACAACACCTATTACTTCTGCTATAAATGCTCTTAAAACACTAAAGATGAATAAGGTTTCAATATTTACTCCATATACCGACGAGATTAATCAGTCAGTTATCAATTATTTTAAAAATGAAAAAATAGAAATTTCTGAATTATCTTATTTCGATATAGCTTCAGATTTAGATATAGGCAAAGTTGATCCACAACATTTATTTGATATTTTAGTTAAACAAGATTTATCAAACAGCGATGCTCTGTTTGTATCTTGCACAGCACTTCCAGTATTATCAATCATAAATGACATCGAAAAAAAACTAGGCAAGGTAATATTATCAAGTAATCAAACCTTAATTTGGGATACGCTTAAACAAATTGGTAATCAAAATAAGGTTGATGGTTATGGGGTGTTGTTTAATAATTAGTCGATGAATTTTTCAATTGAAGAGTACAAATCTAGATTAAAGAAAGTTCAAAATTCAATGCAAGATAAGGGTATTGAAATTTTGATTTCACAAGACCCCTCAAATATGAATTATCTTACTGGTTATGATGCATGGTCTTTTTATTATGCACAATGTGTGATTGTACATGTGAATGCTGAAGAACCGATTTGTTTTGTTAGAGATCAAGATGCTGGCGGCGCTTATATAAAAACTTATTTAAAAGATGAAAATATAATTAGATATCATGAAAAATATATCCACACTTGGCCGTTACATCCTTACGATGCTTTAGTAGATTTTATAAAGGAAAAAAAATGGGATAAATTATCTATAGGCGTTGAAATGGATAGTCATTATTTTACCGCTTATTGTTATGAAAAAATAAAACAAGGATTACCTAATGCAAAATTGTTAGATAGCAAACGATTAGTAAATTGGGTTAGACTTATTAAGTCTGAAGCTGAAATCAAATATATGAAAGCAGCTGCGCAGATCACTCAACTGGGTATGAAAAAAGCTTTTGAAGTAATAAATCCAGGTGTAAGGCAATGTGATGCTGTTTCAGAAATATGGTCATCACTTGTAAAAGGAACCTCAGAATTTGGAGGGGATTATGCTTCAATAGTACCAATGCTACCAACTGGAAAAGGGACATCTGCATCCCATTTAACTTGGACTGAAGACAAATTTGTTGAAGGTGAAGCAACTATTATAGAATTATCTGGTGTCAACAAAAAGTATCATTGTCCAATGGCCAGAACAGTTTTACTTGGAAAACCTGACCAAAAAAAAATTGATACCATGAAAAAAACTAACGAAGCACTTCAAGCGGGCATTGACCAAGTTAAAGCAGGAAATACTGCTGATACTGTTGCACAAGCATTTTGGAAGATATTAGATAAATATAAAATAGAGAAAACTTCAAGGACTGGTTATTCAATTGGGATAGGTTATCCTCCTGATTGGGGTGAACATACTTTAAATATATCAAAAGGTGACAAAACATTATTACGGCCCAACGTTACTTTTCATATGATTGCAGTAATGCAATTTGGAAATTGGGGAGTGGAAGCGTCAGAAGCAATTAGAGTAACTGATAAAGGTTCAGAATTATTTTGTAATTTCTCAAGAGAACTTCACGTTAAAAGCTAATTATTAGAGGTTGATATTTATTCTCACAAATGTTTTAAAGTTCTTTAAATTATGGCATCAAAAAAAGATTTCGTTAAATTTGATAAAGTCGATAAAAGTTATGACGGTAAAGTTTTAGTCGTCAAAGACCTTCAGTTAGACATAGCTGAGGGAGAGTTTATTACAATGTTAGGGCCTTCTGGTTCTGGTAAAACAACTTGCTTGATGATGTTAGCAGGTTTTGAAACACCAACTAACGGTGAAATTTATTTAGATGGTAAAGCAATATCCAGTATACCTCCTCATAAAAGAGGTATTGGAATGGTATTTCAAAATTATGCTTTATTCCCACACATGACCGTTTATGAAAACTTAGCTTTCCCATTAAGAGTGAGGAAAATTCCAAAAGATGAAGCCGATAAAAAAATCGATAAAGCATTATCAATGGTATCCCTACAAGGTTTCGCTGCAAGAATGCCAGGCCAATTGTCAGGTGGACAACAACAAAGGGTAGCTGTTGCAAGATCATTGGTGTTTGATCCACAACTAGTTTTGATGGATGAACCTTTGGGTGCTCTAGATAAAAATTTAAGAGAAAGTATGCAATATGAGATTAAACATATTCATGAAAGCATTGGTGTGACAGTTGTTTACGTTACACATGATCAAAGTGAAGCTTTAACGATGTCTAATCGTATTGCAGTGTTCAATGATGGTAAAGTTCAACAACTCTCAAGTCCTGATGAATTATACGAGAAACCTGTAAATTCATTTGTCGCCGAGTTTATTGGAGAGAATAATACTTTTGGTGGTGAAGTTTCAGATATTTCTGGAGGAAAGTGTAAAGTAAAATTAGCAAATGCAGAAATACTAGCTAATCCAATCTCAGTCAAAGGTAAAGGAGAGCGGACTACTGTTTCTTTAAGACCAGAACGAGCTTTGATTAATCCAAGTACAAAAATGGACAATCTTCATAAAGGAAAAATAGAGGAAGTAATTTATCATGG
>CACPQV010000008.1 GCA_902636165.1 uncultured Pelagibacteraceae bacterium | reverse complement strand
ATCATCTTTTCCTCTTTTAAACTTTTAAAAAATTTCTTATATAGTCTAAAAGTAATATCAGCATCTTCAGCTGCATAATCTTTTGCTTTTTCAACATCTACTTCACTAAAATTTATCTCTTTTTTCCCAGTGCCAACCAAATCTTTAAAAGAAATTGTTTTATGATTTAAGTGAATTTCTGAAAGAGTATCCATATTATGTCTATTTTTTCCAGCATCTAAAACGTATGACATAAGCATTGTATCTTCAATTGAGTTTAAATTTACACCATGCTTGAATAATAAAATGAAATCAAATTTGATATTTTGACCTATTTTTTTTATACTTGGGTCTTCTAATAAAGGTTTTAATTTTTTTAAAACTAATTTTTTATCCAAACATTTTTTTGATTTATGTCCTACAGGGATGTAACAAGCTTTCCCAATTTTTGTACTCAAAGAAATACCAACTAAATCTGCTTGATGTGGGTCCAATGAAGTAGTTTCTGTATCAACTGCAACTTCACCCGTATCCTCTGCTTCTTTTATCCACTCATCAATTTGCTCAACCTTTGAAATTAAATGATATGCTTTTTTTTCTATCGTTATTTTATTTAAAGATTTTTCCTCTTGATTAATACTGCTTAAGTTTGGCTCACCATAGGCTGAGATTGCTGAGCTTAATAATCTATTAAACTCCATTTCTCTCAAAAATTGATAAAGTTTATCCTTATCTATATCTTTTAATTTAAATTCATCCAAATTTCTATCAACTGGCGCATCGTCTTTAAGAGTAACTAATTTTTTGCTAATTAATGCTTTGTCCTTATTTTCAATAAGAGTTTCTCTTCTTTTATTCTGCTTAATTTCATGAGCAGATTGCAAAAGTTTTTCTAAATTTCCATACTTATTAATCAATTCAGCTGCTGTCTTAACTCCTATGCCTGGAACACCAGGAACATTATCACTACTATCTCCTGCCAAAGCTTGTACATCAATTACTTTGTTTGGGTTTACACCAAATTTTTTAAAAACATCGTCTTCAGAGATGAATTTGTTTTTCATTGGATCGTAAATACGAACATTCTTTTTATATAATTGCATTAAATCTTTATCAGAGGAAACTATTGTAACTTTAGCGCCTTTTTTTAAAATTTTTTCAACGTATGTTGCAATTAAGTCATCTGCTTCATAATTTAATAATTCTACTGATGGTAAATTAAATGCTTGAACAGATTTCCGTATATACTCAAATTGTGGAGCCAAATCTTCAGGCGCTTCTGCCCTGTTTGCTTTATAATCACTATAAATTTCATTTCTAAATGTTTTTCTAGCTGAGTCAAATATCACAGCGAAATGAGTTGGTTTTTGTAAATTTTGATTAGATTTAGAATCCTCCAAAAGTTTAAAAAGCATACTACAAAAACCACTTACTGCACCAGTTGGCAATCCATCACTTTTTCGGGATAAAGGGGGTAATGCGTAATAGGCTCTAAATATATAACCTGAACCATCAATTAGATAGAAATGATCTTTTTTTTGAATTTTATCCATTACAAATTAATATAGATTATAGAGTAAAATAAGAGTATTATTTTTTATGGAACTTATAAAGCAAAATTCACATCTAAAAATAATAAAATCGCTATTAATTATTTTTCTAGGTTCTTTGATTCTTACTATTTCTGCAAAAATTAAAATTCCTTTTTATCCTGTTCCAATGACTATGCAAACTTTTGTTGTACTTTTTCTAGGGATAAGTTTAGGGTATAAAGTTGCATTAGCAACAGTTAGTTTATATTTGTTAGAGGGTATTATTGGATTGCCTGTATTTTCAAATACACCAGAAAGAGGTATTGGATTAGTTTACTTTACTGGACCCACGATGGGTTATCTTATTGGATTTCTTTTTGCCTGTTTTTTTGCCTCCTTTATAAATAAAAGTGATAATTATTTAACAATTTATTTTAAATTAATACTCTCTGTATCTTCAATTTATATTCTGGGTATTTTATGGCTTGGAACATTAATTGGTTGGGATAAACCAATTTTTGAATTAGGTGTTATGCCATTTTTAATAGCCGAGATATTTAAAATCGCATTACTAACAGTTATTAGCAAAAAAATATTAACTTTAAGAAGATTTATTTAGGAGATCTTTTAGATAGAATCCTTTGTAAGGTTCTTCTGTGCATTTTTAGTCTTCTTGCAGTTTCAGAAACATTTCTATTACAAAGTTCAAATACTCTGTGAATATGTTCCCATTTAACTCTATCTGCAGACATAGGATTTTCTGGAGGAGCTGCTTTTTTTGAGGGGTCAGCGAGTAAGGCTTTTTCAACATCCTCTGCATCTGCCGGTTTTGCTAAATAATCGATTGCACCTTCTTTTATTGCTGCAACTGCAGTAGGAATATTTCCATAACCTGTTAACATAATAATTCTGCTATCCGAATTTGAGTTCTGTATTTCTTTAACGACCTCTAATCCATTTCCATCACCTAATCTTAGATCAACTACAGCGAATCCAGGTTTTTTAACTTTTACTGTTTCAATGCCTTTTTTTACACTTTCAGCTTGAATAACCTCAAAACCCTTCTTCTCCATAGCTCTAGCTAATCTTTCCCTAAAAGGATTGTCGTCATCTACAATAAGTAAGGATTTATTAGCAAAATCACTCAAATTTTGAAGCGGTGTATCGTTTTTCATGAGTGATATATGGTTAATTTTCTCCACAATTCAATAGGTGATTATTTACTTTACATTGAATAACTATTGAATTAATTGCTGCAAATACTAAAGTTTTTTTATAAAAAAGGCTTTTTTTTGTTAAATTTTTTTGGGGGGCATTGTTTATGCAAAAATTTAAATCAGTCGAAGAACTAGTTAATCGATTGAAACCTGATAGGCCAGTTTATTGCATAAGAAAGAATTCAATTCTTTCTGCATCAAATTTTTTTCAAAAAAACTTCCCTGGTAAAATTTTATATGCTGTAAAAACCAACCCTCATCCTGAGGTAATTAAAACACTTATTCAAACTGGAATTAATCAATTTGATGTAGCTTCAATAGAAGAAATTAAAATTATTAAGAAATTTAGCAAATCAGCAAAATGCTCTTACATGCATACTGTAAAAAGTAGAGAAAGTATAAATGAAGCATATTTTAAATATGGTGTAAAAACTTTTTCATTAGATACAAAAGACGAATTAATAAAGATTATTGAAAGCACAAATAATGCTAAAGATTTAGAATTATTTGTAAGAGTAGCAGTTTCAAATGAACATGCAGAAATAGATCTTTCTAAAAAATTTGGTGCAGTAACTTCAGAAGCCTTGGGATTATTAAGATTGGTAAAACAATATTCTCATAAGATTGGTTTAAGTTTTCATGTTGGATCACAGTGTATGCACCCTATCTCTTACTCAAAGGGAATTAATGAAATTGGCAATATTATAAAAAAAACAAAAATCATACCTAATTATATAAATATCGGTGGAGGTTTTCCGACTATTTACCCAGATTTAATACCGCAATCATTAAGAAGTTACATGAGCGAAATAAAAAAAAGTCTTGGAAATTTAAATATAGAAAATTTACCACAAATAATTTGTGAACCAGGAAGAGCATTAGTTGCTGAAAGCGGCTCAACTATAGTAAGAGTGAATCTAAGAAAAAAACAAAAGCTATACATTAACGAAGGAACATATGGGACTTTATTTGATGCTGGTACTCCAAATATTGTGTTTCCTTCAAAGCTTATTAAAGATAATTCGAGTAAAATTATCTCAAAAAAAATGACTGCTTTTGATTTCTATGGACCTACATGTGATAGCATGGATTATATGAAAGGTCCTTTCCTACTACCAAATAATATTAGAGAAAATGATTACATTGAACTTGGTCAACTAGGATCATATGGTTTAACTTTTAGAACTCAATTTAATGGTTATTACTCCGATGAAATTTACGAGGTTGAGGATAATCCAATAATGTCTATGTATGACAAAAATTCAGACAAAGCTACTCTAGTTGCTTAATGTCAGAAAATAAAAATCTTGGTCATAACAGTAAAAAAGATTTCTTAAAAAAACCTGTAGAACATATTGATATTACATCATTTGACTCTAGAAAAATTATCTCGTCCATGGAAAAAATGTCTTTTGTTTCAAGAGAAACAGCAAACGCAGCAAATATATTTAATAAAATGTTGAAAGATAAAGAGTGTACAATTTTTCTAACTTTAGCAGGTTCAACATCTGCAGCGGGTTGTATGAATATTTATAAAGATTTAGTTAAATATAATATGGTTGATGCAATAGTGGCGACTGGCGCTTCAATAGTTGATATGGATTTTTTTGAAGCTCTTGGATTTAGGCATTATCAAGGGTCTCAATTTCAAAATGATACTGAATTAAGAAAGAATTATATTGATAGAATTTACGACACATACATAGATGAGGATGAGTTACAAATTTGTGATAAAAAAATATGTGAAATTGCGGACACCTTGGAGCCTAGAAGTTATACATCTAGAGAATTCATTAAAGAAATGGGTAAGTATTTAAAAAAAAATTCTATAAAGAAAGATTCTTTGATTGAAACAGCATACAATAATGATGTTCCAATTTTTTGCCCAGCTTTTACAGACTCTAGTGCGGGATTTGGTCTGGTTATGCACCAAGAAAAAAATCCAAAAAAACATATGACTATCGACTCTATAAGGGAATTTAGAGAATTAACTGAAATTAAAATACGTTCAAAGGGATCAGGTTTATTTATGATCGGTGGTGGCGTTCCAAAAAATTTTATTCAAGACACTGTAATTTGTGCTGAATTATTGGGCAAAGAAGTTGATATGCATAAATATGCGGTTCAAATAACTGTTGCAGACTCTAGAGATGGTGCATGTAGTAGTTCAACATTAAAGGAAGCAAGTTCATGGGGTAAAGTTGATGTTACGGAGGAACAAATGATATTTGCTGAGGCCACTAGTGTGCTGCCCTTAATAGCTAGTGATGCTTATCACAAAGGCGAGTGGAAAAATAGGGACAAAAAAAAATTTACAAAAATTTTTGAGTAAAAATTGAAATATTTATCAAATAAAAATGGATTTTTAGGTGTAGATAATAAATTTAATTTCAAAGAAAAAGTTGTTGTAGTTCCATTTGGGCTTGAAAAAACTGTTAGTTATGGTGGTGGCACTCGAAATGGACCTAAAGAAATTATAAAAGCCTCCCATCAAGTAGAATTATATGATGAAGAGCTAAATTGTGAACCATATAAAAAAATTGGGATCAAAACATTGAAGCCCTTCAAGATTGACAGAAATATCAAAAAAGCACTCAAAAAAATGTCGATAATAGAGACTGATTGGCTTGAGAATAATTTAGAAAATGTGAAAATAATTGATTGTTCTTGGCACATGCCACAAATGAAAAGAAACGGTTTTGAGGAGTATAAAATTCAGCATCTACCTGGTGCGATTTTTTTTGATTTAGACGATAATTCTGATCAAAGCTCTAATCTTCCGCATATGTTAGTTAAAAAATATAAGTGGGAAAAAATAGTTTCAAAAATGGGAATAAAAAATGAAGACAAAATAGTTGTTTATGATAATTCTGATGTAGTGAGTTCATGTAGATGTTGGTTTAATTTTATATATTTCGGTCACAACCCCAAACAAATTCATGTTTTAAATGGTGGATTAAAAAAATGGATCAAAGAAAAAAGGCAAACAACGAATAAAATTCCTAAAATTAAACTATCTGAATATAAAGGCTTTGAAAAAAAAAGAATTAGTTAAAAATAAAAAAATCAATTGATCAAAATATTATTACACAAACTTTTAAAGTAATAGATGCAAGAAGCAAAGAAAGATTTGACGGAAAAGTGCCGGAACCTAGAAAAGGATTAAAAAGTGGACACATTAAAAATTCTTTTTGTATACCATTTGGCAACTGTTTAAATGAAGATGGAACATTTAAAAAAAAAAGAAGACCTTAAAAAAGTTTTTCAATCTTCTCAAAAAAAACTTAAATGAAAGAAATATTGTTTTTTCTTGTGGATCTGGAGTAACTGCGTGTGTTTTGGCACTAGCTTATTCTTTAATAAATGATAAATATCAGCCCTGTATTTACGATGGCTCTTGGGCTGAATACGGGTTAGTTTAAAAGAGTATGAAAAGATCAACAAAAACAATCTCAATCATTTTAATATTTTTTCTTATCATCTCGGCTGTGATAATCGGCAGAAATATGATTGGAAATCATTTTAAAAAAAAATTTAGTAAAAGGCCTCCTCCAGGCATAATAGTTACAGAGGTTATTGAAAAAGAATTTGCTGAAAAAAATAGAAACATTTGGGACTGCGATTTCTAAAAAATCTGAATCTTTTAAGATAAAAAAAGACGACCTTTTTGATGATTTGGAATTAAAAAAACTTTGTTAAAAAAGGAGATATATTAGTAAAGTTAAAAAGTGGTAATATCATAGCTCCATTTAGTGGGGTGCTTGGTTACACTGGTCTTACTGAAGATATTCTTATTTCAAATAATATATTTATTATTACTTTAGATGATAACTCAACTATTTATTCTGACATAAAAATTCCAGAAAATTATTCTGCGTCTATAAAAAAAGGTCTGCCAGTTGATGTAAAATTATCAAGTTTTAAAAATAAAACATTTTCAGGTGAAGTTGATTTCGTATCAAGTAGAATAAATGCGGATACAAGGAGTTTATTATCAAGAATAAAAGTAGAAAATACAAACTTGGAATTAATTTCTGGGTCTCTTTTAGAAGTAAGTGTTAAGTTTAACCTAAGGAATTCATTAAGTGTACCAGATACAAGTGTAATGATTGAGGGTGATAAATCTTATGTTTATAAAATTAACGATGAAAATATAGCAAATAAAACTGAAGTTAAAACAGGAATAAGAGATAATAAAAATATTGAGATTATTTCTGGATTGAGTGAGGGAGAAATAATTGTTGCAGAGGGATTAAAAAAAAGTAAGACCTAGAGGCAAAATAAAACCTATTACAAAATAAATGTTTATTACTGAATTAAGTATAAAAAGACCAGCTGTTTCGTGGGTAATGTCTTTAATACTTATTATTTTTGGTCTATTTGTTTTCTGGAAATTACCTGTCAGGGAATTACCAAATGGTATTCAGCCACCTGTAGTTCAAGTTCAAGTGAATTACAATTCTGCATCAGCATCAATAGTAGATCAAGAGGTAACACAAGTAGTAGAGGACGTTATTGGGGGTGCAGAAGGAATTAAAAATATAGATTCTAAATCTGAAAATGGAAGAAGCACAATTAATGTTGAGTTCGATACTAACATTGATTTAGATAATGCAGCGAATGATATTAGAGAGAGGGTTGCAAGAGTTGTAGATAATTTACCTTCTGAGTCTGATCCGCCTCAGATATTAAAAAGAGCTGCAGGTTTTACTACAACGATGTGGTTATCCTTATCATCTGCAACTTGGAGTGATCTTGAACTAGGAGATTACGCGGAAAGATATTTGGTTGATCAATTTTCGAGTATTAAAAATGTTGGAAGAATTTTGGTTGGTGGTTTAAGAGAACTTAGTATTAGAGTTTGGATTGATCCAATTAAACTTGCAGCGAATGATTTGACTATTAAAGAGGTTGAAATTGCAATGCGCGGAGAAAATATAAGTCTTCCTGCAGGCACTCTTGAGGCAGATAACATTGATTTAACGTTAAATCTAGATAAATCATATAATGATATAAATTCTATTAAACAATTACCAATAAAAAAAACAAATAACAAAATTATCTTGTTATCTGACGTGGCAGATATTGAATTTGGACCAGTTTCGGAAAAAACTCTTTTTAAGGCTCAAACAAAAGACCAAATAAATTTAAGAACTGTAGGTATCGGTATTTATGCGAGAAGTGGTGCCTCAACAGTTGAACTTTCTAAAGATATCAAAAAAAAAATAATAGAGGTAAGAAAATCTTTACCAGATGAACTGGACTTGAGAGTTTCTTTTAACAGAGCAAATTATGTTGAAGCAGCAATTGAAGAAGTTTATAAAACTCTTTTAATTGCTTTTGTCTTAGTAGTATTAATAATTTATTTATTTCTTGGAAATCTTAAGGCAGTAATTGTACCAGCAATTGCCCTTCCAGTGAGTTTAATAGCATCCTTTCTAGGCCTTTATATTTTTGGATTGTCAATAAATATATTTGTTCTTTTAAGTTTTATTTTAGCGATCGGGATAATTACTGATGACTCCGTAATTATGACTGATGCAATATACAGACGGATTGAAAATGGAGAAACACCACTTGTAGCAGCCTATAAAGGATCAAAGCAAATTTCGTTTGCTATCATTGCGACAACATTAATTTTAGTCGCTGTATTTTTGCCTCTCATCTTTATTGAAGGAATTTCTGGAACATTGTTTAGAGAAACTGCGATCGCATTATCTTTCTCAATAGTTGTCTCATCATTTGTTGCACTCACCTTATCACCTATGCTTGCAAGTAAATTTTTAAATAATAGAACCTCAAAAAAAATTTTTATTCGAAAATTTGAAAAAATATTTTCAAACTTTGCTGAATTCTATAAAGAAACATTAACCATAATTGTTAACAAAACAAAATCAGTTAGTATGTTTATGGTTTTAATTGTAATTAGTTCTGTATTTTTATTTGATTTTTCAAAAAAAGAATTACTACCCATGGAAGACCGTGGTGCTTATCTAATTATTGGCTCTACAGACGAAGGAAGCTCTTTTGAATATACTCAAGAACAAGCACAAAAAGTTGAAGCTAGATTAATACCTCTTTTACAGGCTGAGGATAGTCCATATTCAAGATTTATTATGAGAGTGCCTGGTTTTGGAAATTCTGCTAATTCTTACAATAGTTTTATAATAATTGCACTTTTGGATGATTGGAAGAATAGGAAAAAAGGACAACAAGTTGTTTTAAGAGAAGCAATAGGAAAAATAGTTACCTTGCCTCAAGCTCTTGCTTTTCCAATATCCCCGCAATCGATAAGAGTATCTAATTATAACAAGCCTGTGCAAATGGTTATTTACGGAACAGATTATGGAGAACTTGAAGAAATTCAAAAAAAAATAATAAAGAGATTAAGATCAAATGAAAATCTTTCAAGAGTAGAGTCTGATTACAATCGAAATAAACCTGAAGTGAAATTGATTATTAATAAAAATAAAGCCAAAGATCTAGGAATTTCATCAAAGGCTATAGGAGAAACCCTTGAAACTCTTTATGGTGGAAAAAAAATTACAACTTTCAATAAATTAGGCAAAGAATACCCTATTATTGTTCAACAATATTTATCTGACAGAAGAAATAAAGAAGGAGTTTCAAAAATTTTTGTTCGTTCAGAAACAAGTGGAAAATTAATTTCATTATCAAATTTAGTTAGTTTCAAAGAGGAAGGTTCCGCTAAAGAATTAGCAAGATATAATAGACAAAGAGCTATCACTATATCTGCTAATATAAGTGAGGGATATAGCTTAACAGAGGCAATGGAATTTTTTGAGGGCGTTATGGCGGATTTAGCTCCAAAAAACCAAATTGCCTGGAAAGGCAAATCTGAGGAAATTAAAGAAACAAGTAGTGAACTATTAATAATTTTTGCTCTAGCTTTACTCACAGCATACTTGGTGATGGCAGCAACATTTAATTCTTTTATTCATCCATTTATAATTATTTTGACTGTTCCATTAGCAATTTTTGGTGGATTAGTATTTATCTTATTTTTAAATAGTTCAGTTAATATTTTTTCTCAAATTGCATTAATAATACTTATTGGTATATCAACGAAAAACAGTATTTTAATTGTAGATTATGCTAATCGAATTAGAGCCACTGGAAAAACTATTGAGCTATCTGTTAAAGAGGCTTGTAGAGTAAGGTTTAGACCTATCATTATGACGTCATTAAGTACTATGATTGCAATGATACCTTTAGTAATTGGAAATATCGGTCCGGGAGCTGGAGAAGGTTCACGATTAGCTGTGGGTGCAACTATATTGGGAGGTATGATAATTTCAACTTTCTTCACTTTGTATGTTACTCCGTCAATGTATTTAGCTTTAGCAAAAAACACAAAAAGAATTGATGTAATAGATTTAGAACTAGAAAAAGAACTTTCTAAAAAATGATATATTTATTTTTATTTAAAGATTTACTGCAATTTAATAATTGCTTTTTATAAATATTAGATTGTTTTTCCACTTTTTTAGCTAATCCAATTACTTTTTTATTTTTCTTGTAGTGTTTAAAATTTCCCCAACCCTCGTGATATGCAAGATACTGCTTAAAAGCATCTTGTTTAGAAATTTTTAAAATAGTCTTTGATTTATTTGTGTACCAACCTATAAAATCAACACTATCCTTAAATCTTGCTCTTGTAGCTAACTTATTTCCTGTTTCTTTCTTATATTGTTCCCAAGTCCCTTTTACTGCTTGTGAATAACCAAACGAACTTGATGGTCGTTTGTAAGGAATTACTTTAAATATTTTTTTTCTCGCTGGCTTAGCTAACCAATCAAAATCTGACTCCATTTTTATTATAGCTAATTGAATATAAATAGGAGTACCCCATTTTTGCTCAGTTTTTTTTGCGTACTTGTACCAAAGATATCTTTCGCTAAATATTGAACAACTATTTGCAGTGTTTGATGGTATAGATGAACATCCTACTAAAAAGAATATAAATATGACAATAAATTTATTTTTTATTGATCCCATATTTATTTATAATATTCTTAACAAAAATTACAATTAGCACTCCCAATAGGTTTCCTATTAAATCTGAAGATTGAAAACTCCTCTCGGGAACTATTAAATGAGATATTTCTAATAAAATTGAGATAGCAACTAAATAGTATAAGACGTGTTTTATTTTTTTTGAATTTAAAAAAGATAAATATCCAAGAAAAGTAACAAATATAAAAGCATAAAAATGGTTTGATGATACATAAATAAAATCTGATGTAATTTGTGGTTGAACTTTGCAATCATCTAAAAAAATACATCCCAATAAACTTCCTGGGTACAAATAAAAGATAATAAGTATCAAATTTATTGCATAGAAAAAAATTTTATTTTTTGAAAAAAAATTTACCATTTTATTTAATAGTTTTTTTATAAATTTAATTTTAAAATAACAATATGAGTTTTTTAATATTAGTAAGGCACGGACAAAGCAAATGGAATCTTGAGAAAAAATTTACTGGATGGGTTGATGTTGATTTAACCAAAAAGGGTATAATGGAAGCAAAAAAAGCTGGAACTTTATTAGCAAACGAAAAAATAAATATTGATTTTTATTATACCTCCCTTCAATTGAGAGCAATAAATACTCTTAAAATTATTCAAGAAGAATTGGGTGATCAAAAAAAATTTGTTGAAGCGTGGCAATTTAATGAAAGACATTATGGAGCGCTTACAGGTTTAGATAAAATTGAGATGAGTAAAAAAATTGGAGATAAAAAAGTTCATGAGCTACGTAGATCTTGGGATATAAAGCCAGAACCATTAAAAAAAGAAAGTCCATATCATCCAATTAATATAAACACTTACGACCAGGTTCCAAAAAAATTTTTACCTGATACCGAGTCCTTAAAAGATACTTATGACAGAGTTATAAAATTTTTTGAGGAAAACATAAAAGAGAAATTAAGAATAAATAATATCTTAATATCTGCACATGGAAATTCCATCAGGGCTTTATGTAAAAATTTATTTAATTTGAATGCTAACCAAATATCTTATTTAGAAATACCTACAGGAAATCCATTAATCATAGAATTAAAAGAAAACTTTAAAATAGTTAAATGTGAATATCTAGATAAAGATAGGGCTAGAGATCTTTTAATTTTTTAAAAATATCTAAATTTGTTAAATGATAGAATTTATTATTACTTTCAAAGCCATTTAATTCACCTTTTTTTTGAAGCTCATTCCAAATTTTTGAAATTGGAAAATTTGAAACTTTATATTCTTTGAATAAACTTTTATTTAAAATTTGACACCCAATATAAATTAAATCGTTATTTTCATTTTTTTCCAATAAATTATTTTTTAACATAAAATCACCTAATAAATTTTTATCAAAACTTAATTCTTTTTTTGAAGTTAAAAGAATGTTATTTAATTTTTTAGAAAAATAAAAATCTTGCATTTGTATAATTTCTTTAAGATAATTTTGATGCCAAAGAGTGTCTGGATTAAAAATTATGAAGTCATCATCTTCTGAATGATTCATCAAATTCAATATACCTCCACCTGTATTAAGTATCTCATTTTCCTCCTTGATTATTTTTATATCTATTGGAAATTTTTTATTTTTAACAAATTGAAAAATTTGATCACTTAAATGAAACGAGTTTATAAAGATTTGTTTGACACCCAATTTTACTGTCAAACTTATACAAACTTCTAACAATGTTTCATTGTTTAGTTTAAGTAAAGGTTTAGGAATAGATAAAGTTAACGGATTTAATCTCTTTCCTATACCTGCACATAATATTAAGGCTGTTTTAATTTTCATTTGATCTTTTTTTTAAAATTTTGAATTAATAAATTTCTTAAATCAATAAACGCATGATTTTGGTGAATACGCATATTAATTAATTCCCATGCATAAGGAATTAATTTTAGATAATTTTTTTTACCATCCCTGACAGCTAAACGTGTAAATATTCCAATAATTTTTAAATTCCTTAAAATTGATAATATTTCAAAATCATTTCTAAATTTTTTAATATCTATTTTTTTTTGTTTTTTAAAATACAAATTTAAAATCTTCTTTTTTATAGAGATAGAGGTTTTTAATCTTACATCATCAATTAGAGAGGCTAAATCATAAGCCCTATTTCCAATTAGCGCATCCTGACTATCAATTATGCCTATTTGATTATTCACCAGTATTAAATTTGATACATGGAAATCTCTATGTACTAAAATATCATCTTTTAATTTTAATCCAAAAGTTAGATTTTTTACTATTTTCCTAAAATTTTTTGAAAACTTTTTTCCTTTAGATTTTGACAAATTTTTTTTTACATACCAATCACAGAATAAATTTGCTTCATTTATTAAAATATTTTTTTTATATTTAGGGATCGAATAATTACGATTTCTAAAATTTTTAACTTTTCTACTTTTAATGGACTGGATTTGTATTAACAGTTTAATTATTTGTTTAAAATATCTCAACTTATTTGAATTCTTTTTCTTTAAAATTTTAAAAATAGTTTGATCACCAAAATCTTCTATCTCAATAGAATTTTTTTTGTATTTTTGACTGTATAGCTTTGGTGCTAAAATTTTATTTTTTATGAAAATTTTATTGATCGCATCATATACAAGTAAATTCCTAAATTTTTCTTTTTTTGCATATACAATTATAGTCGAATTACCATTTTCTTTTTTTCTAAAAAAACTTCTAAATGATGCATCTCCTTTTAATTTTGTTAATTTACTCATTAAAAAGTTACAGATCTATTCCTCTAATTTTTACTGATCTAGTTTCATGATTTTTTTCATATTCAAAAGCTAATTCTATTAAATCTTTAGGGTGTTCTTCAATTATTTGTGGCCATTCTATTAATGTAATAGTATTTTTAATTTCCTCAAATAAACCTAAATTTTTAATTTCCTCAGCTGATTTTAATCTAAATAAATCATAATGGTTAATCTTGATTTCGTTGATTTGATACTCGTTTAATAAATTAAAAGTTGGGCTTGTAACTTCAGTTATTTCTAATTTATTGATTTTTTGAAATTCATTTATAAGAAATCTAACAAAAGTTGTTTTACCTACTCCAATTTCACCATATAAATAGACAAAGTTTCCAGGTTTAATCTTTTTCAAAAATTTAATTGCAAATTCTTTTGTTTTTTTTACTGACGATAAATCTATCTTATCTCTCTTAATAGCGGTAGGCATTAGGTTTAAAAGGACCTTCAACTCCAACACTTATATAGTCCGCTTGTTCTTTTGATAATTTAGTTAATTTTGCTCCAACTTTCTTGAGATGAAGAGTTGCTACCTTCTCGTCTAAATGCTTTGGCAAAACATAAACTTTATTTTCATAATTTTTGTGATTTTTCCAAAGCTCTATCTGAGCAATAACTTGATTTGTAAATGATGCACTCATTACAAAACTAGGGTGTCCTGTTGCACACCCTAAGTTTACCAATCTACCTTCTGCTAATAATATAATTCTTTTTTTACTAGGTAATTCTATTTCATGAACCTGTGGTTTTACTTCTGACCACTTATAATTTTTTAAAGCTTCAACTTGAATTTCATTGTCAAAATGACCAATGTTACATAAAATAGCTCTATCTTTCATTTCCCTCATATGATCTGCTGTAACAATATCTTTATTTCCTGTGGCAGTGACCACAATATCAGCCTTGCTTATAGCTTCTTCCATTAATACTACCTCATAACCTTCCATGGCGGCCTGTAGAGCACAAATTGGATCAGCCTCTGTTACTAATACTCTTGCCCCACTTTGTCTTAAAGATGCTGCACTGCCTTTTCCTACATCACCAAAACCAGCAACTATAGCTGTTTTTCCAGACATCATTACATCTGTTGCTCTTCTTATTCCGTCAACTAGGCTTTCTCTACATCCATAAAGATTATCAAATTTTGATTTTGTAACTGAGTCGTTCACATTTATTGCGGGGACTAATAATGTTTTATCCTTTTCCATTTTATTAAGTGCTTTAATACCAGTTGTTGTTTCTTCTGAAACACCTTTTACATCTTTTAGTAAATTTTTATAATCTTTGTGCATCATTGCGGTAAGATCTCCTCCATCATCCAGAAGCATATTAGGTGTCCAATTTTCTTTCCCTTCTATCGTTTGTTTAATACACCAAACGTACTCTTCTTCGGTTTCACCTTTCCATGCATAAACTGGAATTCCTGCCTTTGCTATCGCAGCAGCAGCATGATCTTGAGTGGAAAAAATATTGCAAGACGACCATCTCACTTCCGCCCCTAAGTATGCCAATGTTTCAATGAGCACTGCAGTTTGTATGGTCATATGCAAACAACCAATGATCTTTGCACCTTTTAATGGAGATTTGCCAGCGTATTCTTCTCTGAGAGCCATCAATCCTGGCATCTCACTTTCTGCTATTGAAATTTCTTTCCTCCCAAATTCTGCTTGAGAAATATCTTTTACTTTGAAATCTTCCATGAAAAGGTTTCTAACAATAAAGAATTAATTAATCAATAGAACTCTTTATGCTTTAGGAAATATTATTTCCATGCTTGCACCTTTTCGATCAGGTCTATTAGATGCTCGAATTGTTGCATTATGTAACTCAACTAAATTTTTAACGATATTTAAACCTAAGCCAGAGTGTTGTCCGAATTTGTCTGGCCTATTACTGTAAAACCTTTTAAATATTTTATTAGTATCTTTTTCTTTAAATCCTTGGCCCTCATCTAATATATTTATTTGTATGTTGTTATCTTTCAATTTAAAAACTTTAACAATAACATTTTTGTTATCCTCACTAAAAGAAATTGCATTATCTAAAAGATTAGCAATTATCTGCTCAATTCTATTTTCTATTCCATTAATAAAATAGTTATTATTACCATCATTTTGATAAGAAATTTTTATTCCTCTTTTTAATTTATAAATATTATTATAGTCATCTACTACAGATTTAATTATTGGCTCAACATTTAATCTTTTAATTTTTTCCTTACTCAAAGCAACTTCATCTTTTAAGATTTGTGAATAATCTGTAATCAATCTTTCTATTCTTTGAACATCATGAGTCAAAATATCAATTAATTTAATTCTTTGATCAATATCGTTAGTATCATGTAAAATTTCTGATGCACTCTTTAAAGATGCTAATGGATTTCTTATTTCATGGACTAAATCAGTTGAAAAATTTTCTGCATGAGAAATTCTTTTTTGCAACTCTTCAGTCATGTCATCAAGAGAATTGGATAATAAACCCAGTTCATCATTTCTTATTTTCAAAGAATCAATGTTTGTTTTTTTAGGATCTTTATTCTTTATTGTGTTAGTATAACTTACCAAATTTTTAATCGGTTTGAGGAAATATCTATTAAGAACAAATGAAAAGATTAATATTACTATTCCAACTGCAATGGCAGTTCTAATAATAAATGTTTTTCTTTCCTCTATTGCTGCTTTGATATCATTAGCATTCTCAGTAATTGCCAAATATCCAACATTTTTATCATCTCTCATGACATTTTTTATAGTTGTTAGTTTAAATCTATTAAATTCATCTTGAGTAAAAGTATATGGAATTCCATAATTTTTTGATGCAGCATAATTAAATAATACGTCTTTAAGTGAAATAGAGTTTTTATTTCCAATATTAATATTTTTTTCCTCAACAATCTTTTTTGTTTTTTCATCATTTAGAATTTCTAACTCAACAGTATCTAGTCTTGTTGTAAATGATCTCGGATCAAGGTCTAAGGTATCCGTATCTCCTACCAAATTTAATTCATTATCAAAAAAAATTACTCTGTCCAGATTTTGAAAAAGAAATCTTGTAGAAAATAAAAATCTTCTTATATCTTCTTCATTAAATTTAACATCTAATCTAGTTAAATTGTCTGTTGTATTTTTAATAACTTTAATGTGATTTGAGGTCTTTTTTTTAATCAAATTTGGCTGAACATTTTTTAAATAAATAAAGGTGAATAAGCCAATTATTGTAAAAAAAACTAAATTAATAAATAAAAACTTTTTTAGGATCGATAAATTTTTAAGTAAATTACTAAACATTAACTAACATTCCATCTATATCCACTTCCATATCTTGTTTCTATAGCTGAAAATTCTGGATCTACTTTTTTAAATTTTTTTCTTATCCTTTTTACATGACTATCAATTGTTCTATCCTCTATGTCTGTGTCTTCTCTATAAGCAATATCCATCAATTGTGCTCTTTCTTTTATAATACCTGGTCTTTTTGCCAACTCTTTTACTAATAAAAATTCTGTAGTTGTTAACTTATCTGGTAATTGTTTACCATCCCATTCACATTCTAATTGGGATGGATCTAGCTTCAACTTTCCATGAGAAATAATACTTTTATTTTCCTCTATTGCGTCTTTAGACTCTTTTTTTCTTAATTGAACTCTAATTCTCTCTATTAATACTTTGATTGAAAATCCTCCTGATTTTTTTACAAAATCGTCAGCTCCTAATTTCAATCCTAACAATTCATCAATTTCGTCATCTTTTGATGTTAAGAAAATAACTGGTAGTGAAGTTTTTTTTCTCAATTTTTTAAGTAACTCTTCACCATCCATTTTTGGCATTTTAATATCAATTACAGCTAGATCTGGTGGAGTTCTAGTTAAACCAATTAATGCACTTTCTCCATCAATATAAGTTTGAACTTTAAACCCCTCTTTTTCAAGAGCTATACTTAAACTTGTCAATATATTTCTATCATCGTCAATAAGTGCAATTGTTTGTTTGTGCATACTTAATTATAAAAATACTAAATTGTCCTAATTTGGGCAATACAATTAATGCAAGGTACCCCAATTTTCACCTGTATTTAAATCTACTGTTAAAGGTATCGAAAAAGAATGCTGATCACTTTTAGCCACGCTAGACATTTCTTCAATTATCATCTTACTGATTCTTTTTTCTTCATCTTTATGCGTTTCAAAAATTAGTTCATCATGAATTTGTAATAGCATTTTTGTTTTTTGATTAGTTAATTTTTTATCTAATCTTATCATTGCTAATCTCATAATTTCAGCTGCAGATCCTTGAATAGGTGCGTTAATTGCAGCTCTTTCCTGGAAATTTCGAACATTATAATTCTTATCATTGATGTTTATAAAGTGTGATCTTCTGCCAAAAATATTATTTACATATCCACTTTTTCTACAAAACTTAATAGTCTGATCCATATAAACTTTTATTTCAGGAAACTTTGCAAAATAAGAATTCAAAAACTTTTCAGCCTCATAATTCGATACATTTATCTGTTTTGCTAATCCATATTGAGAAATGCCATAGATAATACCAAAATTGATTGCCTTTGCTTTTCTTCTTTGATCATCGTTAACTTTCTTTATATCAGTATTAAATATTTGGCTTGCAGTAAGTGAATGAATATCCTCATTCTTTTTAAAAGCCTTTTTCAATTCTTTAACATCAGCTAGATCTGCTAAAATTCTCATTTCAATTTGATTATAATCTGCAGAAATTAAAACATGATCCTTCTCTGCTATAAAAGATTTTCTAATATCTCTACCATCCTCAGATTTAATCGGAATATTTTGCAAATTTGGGTCGCTTGATGCTAATCTGCCAGTTGTAGTAGCTGCAAGTAAAAAAGATGTATGAACTCTTTTCGTTTTTGGATTGATGTGTTCGGGCAAAGAGTCTGAATAAGTATTTTTCAACTTTGATACTTGTCTCCAATCAAGAATTAATTGTGGAAACTTATGGCCTTTAAAAGCAAGGTCTTCTAAAACTGATGCACTTGTTGCAAAACCACCCTTTTTGGTTTTTTTTAAGTCTGCGATTTTAAGGTCATTATATAAAATTTCACCTAATTGTTTTGGAGATGCAATATTAAATTCTTTATTAGAAATCTTGAAAACTTCTTTCTGGATTTTTTGAATTTTTTTTTCAAATTTTGAAGACAAAATCTTAAGAAACTTACTGTCAATTTTAATTCCCTCAATTTCCATAAATAGACTTGGTTTTAATAACCTAGGTTCAAAAAATATCGTAGATAGAATTAAACGAAATAATCCGACAGGTCTTCTTGGAATAAATATTGGACCTAATAAAGACTCAGAAGATAGAATAAATGATTATTTAGAGTGTCTTAAAATTTTTGATGGGTTATCAGATTATATTACTATCAATATTTCTTCACCAAATACTGAAGATTTAAGAAACTTTCATGATCAAAAAAAATTAGACGATCTTTTAAAACTAATAGAAAAAGAAAAAAGAGATCTTAACTCTAAAACACCCATAGTGGTAAAAGTATCACCAGATATAAATGATAAAGAAATTATGAAAATTTCTGAAGTACTTTTGGATAATGAGATAGAAGCTACCATTATTTCTAATACATCTGACACAACAAGAGAAAATTTACAAAATAATCAAAGTCATCAAAAAGGAGGATTATCTGGGAAACCTATTGAGTCTAAGTCATCAGAGTTGATCAGAAAATTTTATAAAGTTTTAAAAGGAAGAATCAAAATTATAGGTGTAGGTGGTGTAGACTCTGGTAGGTCTGCTTATCAAAAATTTTTAGCTGGAGCTGATTATTTGCAACTTTATACAGGTATGGTTTTCAGAGGTCCAAATATAGTTAGTCTTATTAAAAAAGAGCTCAAGCAAATGTTATTAAAAGATGGTGTAAAAAACTTTAACGAAATAGTAGGAAAAAAGGATTAGATTAATCTAATAAACTTGACGCCATCAATATCTCACTTTATATAGTCGAACAAAATATGACAAAAAAATGTGAACTAACTGGAAAAAATCCAATGAAAGGTCATAACGTTAGCCATGCTAATAACAAGACAAAAAGAAGATTTTTGCCCAACTTAAAAAAAGTGAAATTCACAAGTGAACTTTTAAAAAGAAGCTTAAAATTGACAGTTAGTAATGCAGGAGTTAGATCAGTAGATAAAAAGGGTAGTTTTGACGAGTTTCTAAAATCTGTAAAAAACAATAATTTATCCCCTAGATTAAAAAAATTGAAAAAAAGCTTACTAATTAAATCTCCATTTCAAAAAAAATCAATACAGTCTAAATCAGCTTAATGAACAAATCATTTTTACTTCTATCATTTTTGATGGGTGTTGTTGTTCTATCTTCTAATTACCTCGTTCAGTTCCCAGTTAATTATTACGGTTTAAACGAGATATTAACCTATGGGGCTTTTTCTTATCCGATAGCTTTTTTAATTACAGATTTAGCCAATAGATCATACGGAAAAATAGTTGCAAGGAAAATTGTGTATTTCGGCTTTGTGCTAGGAATTATTTTTACAATTTTATTTTCTACTGATTTTGCAGATTTTATATCTGTTCGTATAGCTATTGGATCTGGCGTTGCATTTTTGATTGCACAATTATTAGATGTTCAAATATTTGACAGATTAAGAGATAAAGAATGGTTCGTTGCTCCATTAACTTCCTCAATGATTGGCTCAACAATTGATACATTTTTATTTTTTTCGATTTCATTTTATGGGACTGGCGTGCCATGGGTTACACTTTCGCTTGGAGATTTGATTGTAAAAGTAATAGTAGCTTTAATAATGCTAATACCATTTAGATTACTTTTAAAGACTTTTAAGCCAATCAAAATTTAAATTAAAAATTTATAAGCCAATATTTTATAAGCAAGTTTTGCAACAAGAAAGTTGTAAGAATTAAAACCTTTTATAGGTGCTAATTCATTGATGTCAGCACCAACAATATTTGAATTTTTTGCAGCTATCTTAATTATATTTAGAGCCTCGTCCCATAATAATCCACCTGGTTCAGGAGTTCCAGTGGCTGGCATAATACTTGAGTCAAAGCCATCAACATCGAATGTCAAATAAACAGTCTTATCTTTTATGAGTTTTTTAAATTTTCTCAAATCCCACTTTGATTTATCTTTTGCCCAAAATATGTTTATTCTTGATTTATTTTTTTTTAAGAATGGAATTTCACTTTCCGATATATTTCTGATCCCAAAAGATATTAATGACGTATTCTTATAGTCAAGGCACCTTCTTATTGCTGATGCATGAGAGAACTTTTCTCCATTATAGCTATTTCTTAAATCAGCATGTGCATCGAAATGCAAGAGACAAATTTTTTTATACTTTTTTATGAATGGATCTATACATCCAGGTGTAATTGAATGCTCTCCTCCAAACGTGATTGGGAAAAGCTCTTTATCTAAAATTCTTTGATTTATGGTTGACATTTTTTTGAGTGCTTTTTTGATATTTCTGTCAATCTTGAAGGGCTTCAATGTTTTGATCCCAATTTTTTTATATGGTTCACAATTTAGCTCTTCATCATATAATTCTACTTGATGGGAGGCTTTTATAATTTCTTTAGGTCCATTTCGAGTGCCACCACCATAACTAACAGTTTTTTCAAGCCCAAATGGAACTACAACAACTTTTTCTTTGAAATTAAATTTATTATCTACACCTAAAAATCCATTTTTATTTGATAAATATTTCAATTTTTACTCAAAAATTTTTGTAAATTTTTTTTTGTCCCTATTTTTCCACTCGCCTTTGTGATAAGCATCACTAGCTATTAAGGGCAGCACACTAGTGGCCTCAGCAAATATCATTTGTTCCTCCGTAACATCAACTTTACCCCATGAACTTGCTTCCTTTAATGTTGAACTACTACATGCACCATCTCTAGAGTCTGCAACAGTTATTTGAACCGCATATTTATGCATATCAACTTCTTTGCCCAATAATTCAGCACAAATTACAGTGTCTTGAATAAAATTTTTTGGAACGCCACCACCGATCATAAATAAACCTGATCCCTTTGAACGTATTTTAATTTCAGTTAATTCTCTAAATTCCCTTATAGAGTCGATAGTCATATGTTTTTTTGGATTTTTTTCTTGGTGCATAACCAGACCAAATCCCGCACTAGAGTCTGTAAAAGCTGGGCAAAAAATTGGAACATCATTATTGTATGCTGTTTCAATCAAAGAATCTTTCTTTATAGAATTTTTTTTTAAATACTTACCCATTTCTTTAATGAATTCTCTAGATGTATAACTTCTAGGCTCCAAGGTGTCCGCAATTTCACATATTTTTTTATCACAAATTTGTAACTCATCCTCATCTATGTATGTGTCGTAAATTCTATCAATATAATTCTTTCTTAATTCAGTATCATTTTGAAATTGAGACCCTTGATAATGCCTAAATCCAAGAGCTTCAAAAAAATCCATATCAACTATTGAAGCGCCAGTCGCCACTATTGCATCAACCATATTATATTTAACTAAATCTTTATAAATATTCATACAACCCGCTGCAGATGTTGAACCTGCTAAAGTTAGAAAAATTGTACACTCTTTATCTTTCAACATTTTATTAAATATATTTGCTGCGTTTGCTGTTTCTCTTGAAACAAAAGACATTTTTTCCATGGACGAGATAATTTTTCTAGAGTCAAATGATGTAATATCAATATGTTCTACAGGTTTTTTTAAGAAATCTTTTTTACTGTTATGACCAAGATTTTTATTTTCTGACATTAAGCAACTAGAGTAGCTTTGTCTGAATTTTTGTCATACATAGACATTATTGGATTATCCTCAACCTCGTAAATTTCATCGGAGTAATAACCATTAAATTGAGTTCTAAAAGTTAAACCATATGATCCTAGTTGACCAAGTTCAATGTAATCATTTTCTCTAATATTATTTGGTAGTAGGAAAGGACCTTTCATATAATCCATGCTATCACATGTAGGTCCATAGAAATCAAAAGCAGTCATTTTTTTTGAGATAATTTTACTCGAATTATCTTTAATAAGCTTTGAAGGAAACACAATATTTGGAGTACCAGCATCAAATAAAGTCCCATATGTTCCTTCGTTAATGTATAGCTTTTGTTTTTTTCTTAGATTCACTCTTACTATAGTTGAGCCGCTTTCAGCAACTAATGCTCTTCCTGGTTCACAAATTATTTGTGGTAAATTTTCTATATTTAAATTTCCAAGACTTTTTTTTATTTCGCTCATGTAACTTCTTAATGATTGCGGTATTAAATCTGGGTAAATAGTCGGAAAACCTCCACCGATATTTATATAATTAGGTATGATTTTTGTTTTTTTTATAATATTGCCAATTTCATTAATTCCCTTTGAGTAAGAGATAGGGTGCATACACTGTGATCCAACATGAAAACTTAAACCAATCTTATGAGAATATTGTTTTACCAATCTTAATAATCCCAAGGCTTCTGAAGTTACTGCACCAAATTTTTTAGAAAGATCTATTTCTGCATGTTCATTTGAAACTGCTACTCTTACAAATAATTCTAAATCTTTAGCATTATTTGTGCTTTCAATAATCTTTATTAATTCGTCTTTTGTATCTAATGAAAAAGTTTTTACACCATATTTAAAATATGCTTCATTTATACTTTCTCTACTTTTTACAGTATGCATGTAAGAGCATTTTGCTGATTTGCTAAATTTCTTAATAATTTTAATTTCTTCTATTGAAGCTACATCAAATTGATTAATTCCAGTTTGAATAAGTGTTTTAATTACCTCAGGATGAGGGTTGGTTTTTACAGCATATAAAATTTTACCAGGGAAGTTTTTTTGAAAAAAATTTGATGCAGAAAGAATTGAATTCTTTCTTATGCAATAAACTGGCCTATCAGGTTTCAATCGATTAACTAGTTCTTCGACTGATTTAAATTTTTGCATAAACAATGCCCCCCAAAAAAATTTAACAAAAAAAAGCCTTTTTTATAAAAAAACTTTAGTATTTGCAGCAATTAATTCAATAGTTATTCAATGTAAAGTAAATAATCACCTATTGAATTGTGGAGAAAATTAACCATATATCACTCATGAAAAACGATACACCGCTTCAAAATTTGAGTGATTTTGCTAATAAATCCTTACTTATTGTAGATGACGACAATCCTTTTAGGGAAAGATTAGCTAGAGCTATGGAGAAGAAGGGTTTTGAGGTTATTCAAGCTGAAAGTGTAAAAAAAGGCATTGAAACAGTAAAAGTTAAAAAACCTGGATTCGCTGTAGTTGATCTAAGATTAGGTGATGGAAATGGATTAGAGGTCGTTAAAGAAATACAGAACTCAAATTCGGATAGCAGAATTATTATGTTAACAGGTTATGGAAATATTCCTACTGCAGTTGCAGCAATAAAAGAAGGTGCAATCGATTATTTAGCAAAACCGGCAGATGCAGAGGATGTTGAAAAAGCCTTACTCGCTGACCCCTCAAAAAAAGCAGCTCCTCCAGAAAATCCTATGTCTGCAGATAGAGTTAAATGGGAACATATTCACAGAGTATTTGAACTTTGTAATAGAAATGTTTCTGAAACTGCAAGAAGACTAAAAATGCACAGAAGAACCTTACAAAGGATTCTATCTAAAAGATCTCCTAAATAAATCTTCTTAAAGTTAATATTTTTTTGCTAATAACTGTTAGTAATGCGATTTTAAATATCTCGGCTATTAAAAATGGCATAACACCTAATTCAAAAATTGGTTTATCCCAACCAATTAATGTTCCAAGCCATAAAATACCCAGAATATAAATTGAAGATACAGAGAGTATTAATTTAAAATAAATTGTTAAATAATTATCACTTTTATTTATAAAGGAGGCAAAAAAACAGGCAAAAAGAAATCCAATAAGATAACCCATCGTGGGTCCAGTAAAGTAAACTAATCCAATACCTCTTTCTGGTGTATTTGAAAATACAGGCAATCCAATAATACCCTCTAACAAATATAAACTAACTGTTGCTAATGCAACTTTATACCCTAAACTTATCCCTAGAAAAAGTACAACAAAAGTTTGCATAGTCATTGGAACAGGATAAAAAGGAATTTTAATTTTTGCAGAAATAGTAAGAATCAAAGAACCTAGAAAAATAATTAATAGCGATTTTATTATTTTTAGATGTGAATTTTGCTTTATAAGTTCCATAAAAAATAATACTCTTATTTTACTCTATAATCTATATTAATTTGTAATGGATAAAATTCAAAAAAAAGATCATTTCTATCTAATTGATGGTTCAGGTTATATATTTAGAGCCTATTACGCATTACCCCCTTTATCCCGAAAAAGTGATGGATTGCCAACTGGTGCAGTAAGTGGTTTTTGTAGTATGCTTTTTAAACTTTTGGAGGATTCTAAATCTAATCAAAATTTACAAAAACCAACTCATTTCGCTGTGATATTTGACTCAGCTAGAAAAACATTTAGAAATGAAATTTATAGTGATTATAAAGCAAACAGGGCAGAAGCGCCTGAAGATTTGGCTCCACAATTTGAGTATATACGGAAATCTGTTCAAGCATTTAATTTACCATCAGTAGAATTATTAAATTATGAAGCAGATGACTTAATTGCAACATACGTTGAAAAAATTTTAAAAAAAGGCGCTAAAGTTACAATAGTTTCCTCTGATAAAGATTTAATGCAATTATATAAAAAGAATGTTCGTATTTACGATCCAATGAAAAACAAATTCATCTCTGAAGACGATGTTTTTAAAAAATTTGGTGTAAACCCAAACAAAGTAATTGATGTACAAGCTTTGGCAGGAGATAGTAGTGATAATGTTCCTGGTGTTCCAGGCATAGGAGTTAAGACAGCAGCTGAATTGATTAATAAGTATGGAAATTTAGAAAAACTTTTGCAATCTGCTCATGAAATTAAGCAGAATAAAAGAAGAGAAACTCTTATTGAAAATAAGGACAAAGCATTAATTAGCAAAAAATTAGTTACTCTTAAAGACGATGCGCCAGTTGATAGAAATTTGGATGAATTTAAATTAAAAGATATAGATAAGGATAAACTTTATCAATTTTTGAGAGAAATGGAGTTTAATAGATTATTAAGCTCAGCAATCTCAGCCTATGGTGAGCCAAACTTAAGCAGTATTAATCAAGAGGAAAAATCTTTAAATAAAATAACGATAGAAAAAAAAGCATATCATTTAATTTCAAAGGTTGAGCAAATTGATGAGTGGATAAAAGAAGCAGAGGATACGGGTGAAGTTGCAGTTGATACAGAAACTACTTCATTGGACCCACATCAAGCAGATTTAGTTGGTATTTCTTTGAGTACAAAAATTGGGAAAGCTTGTTACATCCCTGTAGGACATAAATCAAAAAAATGTTTGGATAAAAAATTAGTTTTAAAAAAATTAAAACCTTTATTAGAAGACCCAAGTATAAAAAAAATAGGTCAAAATATCAAATTTGATTTCATTTTATTATTCAAGCATGGTGTAAATTTAAACTCAATTGAAGATACAATGCTTATGTCATACGTTTTAGATGCTGGAAAAAATAGACATAATATGGATACTCTTTCAGAAATTCACTTAAATCATAAAACAATTTCTTTTAAAGATTTGGTTGGCACTGGGAAAAAAGAGATAAATTTTAGTGAAGTAGATGTTGAAAAAGCAAAAGATTATGCAGCTGAAGATGCTGATATTACTTTTAGACTATATAAGAAATTTTTTAAAAGTTTAAAAGAGGAAAAGATGAT
>CACPQV010000007.1 GCA_902636165.1 uncultured Pelagibacteraceae bacterium | reverse complement strand
TACAACGTATTCTAACTTACCGTGTCTTTTAATATTGTACTTTTCATTAGATATATCCTCAACCGCTGAAATACCTGCTCTAATTTTTTTAGTTCTAACATGCTGTCGTTCAACATCTATCGCTCCATGACCTGACTCTGTATAAGATCCCAAAATAGTATGACCTAAATCAAATCTTCCAAATGGAATTAATATCAGATTATCTTTCCTTAATTCATCTTTTAATCTTATTGTTCCATATATTTGATGTCCATTTCTTCTAGCGGTTAAATTCTTACCATCAAGAACAGTTAATAAATCAGATTCAAGCTTACCAATACCAAAAATTTTATCTAAAAACTTTGTATTGTCTTGAATAGGCGAGGTTTCATAATAAGTAATATTATAAGTATCAGTATCTAAATTACTTCCGGCATTTCCTATATCAATGTTATTTCTACCAATTCTGAATGCTAAACCTTTAATTCCATTTTTTTTTGTAAATCTATCTGAACCAAAACTAATTGAATTAGTTTCAATATCTTTAAATGAAGAGACACTGGTATCTCCTATTTTTCCAACTGCAATATTCCCCTCACTCCAATAAAATACTTCTTGTTCTTTATTTCTTTTCTTTTTTTTATTCTTTGCAACAGAAGTTTTAACCGCTTCAGTCAAAGAAGCTAATTTTTGATTAGTAAAGTTGATGTCAATATTCAAATTAGTTAAATTTTGTTTATCTTTATTTCTTCTAATCCACTTTAGTCGGTTCAATGCAGTATCTGTTGAATGATCAATAGTTCTTTTGGCAATTTCTATTTGTGCTAATGCAATACCATGTCTATCATTATTCTCAGTAATTGATGGGCACTTTCCTTCAATTATATTGAATGGACAGACTAAATCATATTCATAAACCTCATCATCATTTTGACTTCGATCACTTGATATGTACATTTTCATCCCACTCGCGTTAAATGAAATTCCTCTTGGCTGATCATTTTTAGTGGTGTTGTCTATTTCAGGATTACTTACATCTAACACGAAAGATCCATCAAAAACAAAAGAAGAGGTGTCGAAAGCAACTGAAAGTGAAACTTGTGAAACTCTTTTAACTCCATTATGAGCGTGACTGGTAATAAATAATCTTTTCCCATCAGGGCTAAATCTCATTCCTGCTGGATTGTCTATACCTAAGGAAGTATCGTTACTAAATGCAATACCGGCATTAAGGACTAGTGATAAAGATGATGCTGTTAAATCATATGGAGTTGCAAGATTATATTCCAACAATCTACCTCCAACACCTGTCCCATCACCATTTGCAGTATAATTTGTAAAAAGTAAAAATAATTTAGAACCATCATTATTGATCTCTATACTTTGAAGCATGTGATTTGTTGTATTAGCGTGTTCACCAGCATTACTCCCGTCTGTAAAAGTAGGACTATCGATATCTGTAGTTTCTGAACTTTGGGTACAAGTTGAAATTTCGTATGGAGAGTCTAAATCAAATACATAAGCTTTATCGTGGTCAGCACTACTGTGTCTAACCCTTGTAACTAATAACATCTTCATCCCATCATTACTTAATTCTAAGTCGTAAATTACATGATTATGATCAGCCTCGTCTAATTCAAATTCACAGATTTCACTGTCACCAGCATAAGATAGAGAGGAAACGTCGTAGGGTATAGATAAATTATAGCTATTTATTACTCGTGTATGGTCTTTTGGTTCGTTATCTCCAACCTGAGCCATGCTTACAAACATTTTTGTTCCATCAGCATTAAACTCAATACCAGATGCAACCCCAAAATCACCATCACTCGAAAGAGGTCCATGATTACCACTATTATCATTGACTATTGCTTTTTGATTAAAAGTTACCATGCCTGCAAATGAAGTTGATAGAGGTATTAATATATAAAATATAAATAATTTTATAAAAAAATTCATAAAAATTTTAAATTATTTTTTTATATCTTCGAATATTTTAAGGGCCCAATTTTTGGCATCTTGAGATGTAACATGAAAATTAAATTTTTCTGGTTTAACAAACATTTTATTTGTGTCATCAAATCTACCTTCTTTTATTGTATCTACCCAAATTATATAATCTGCAGGAAATAATTTCCTTGCTTCTGGTGTTGGACAAATAAAATCTGCCACCACATAATTTCCTGCCTCTTTAAGTTTAAGAGCAAAATCTGCCATTCTTTTCGCTTGTCTAGCTCTTCCCTCAGTTGAGAAATCCCAATCATTAGCAGCTTTTCTAACTTCATCTGCATTAAGTCTTTTAGCATTTATTAGTGGAGCTAATTCATTAGCGAGTGTTGTTTTACCAGCACCTGGTAATCCCATTATCAATATAATTTTCATATTAAACTATTTGCTACCCATTTATGAAATTGATGTGTTGGCTGATCCATCACAGGAGAAAAATTTCCACCATTATAAACTGGTGAGCTTCTTCCATCTTGCATACCTTCAATAGCATTTATATCTTCAATCATAACATCTTTCCAAAATCTTAAATTTTCTTTTCTAAGCTCTTTTAATTCATCACCATTAGCGCTTTCATTTCCAACATAATACATTTGCATATGTTCTTTTGTTTTATTCATTGCAATAGGTTCTAACCAGAAAACATAGAAATGATCAATATGTAAACCTATCATTACATTAGGAAATAGCGCAACATATTCTGAATTTTTTATCCAATCTTTATCCCAATTAGGAAAAGTTTTAAATTTTTTATTTCCTTTTACTGGCTGTTCGTATTTTTTACTTCCTTGACCAGCAAATCTATTCGGTAATCCCTGAATGTGATAATGATCATTAATGTTTGAAACTTTATTTAATTCTGGATGTATAGTTGGTAAATGATAACTCTCACAATAATTTTCAATCGCAAACTTCCAATTACTTCTAACTTCGAGATTAAAATACCCAGAGTCGTAAGAATGTACGATCAATTTTTGATCATCTTTAGAAATAAACTTTGACCATCTTTGTTCAAGAGGTTTAATATATTCATCAAAGTCAATTTCGTTTGAATTTATATTTACAAAAATTATATCCATCCAAATTTTTGTTTTTACATTTTTTAATCCACTTTTATCTTTTTTAAATTGATCAGAATTGTGAACATTCAAACCTCCGATATGAGGGGTTGCAACAAGATTGCCTTCAAAGTCATAAGACCAATAATGATAAGGACATCTTATTACATTTTTTAAACTACATGATTTATCCAAAAGCCTAAATCCTCTGTGGCTACAAACATTGTGAAAAACGCGAATCTTTAAATTTTTATCTCTCAAAATTATCAATGGAATCCCCAATAGATTGTATGAAATAGCATCACCAGCTTTTGGAATTGAGCTTCCAACTCCAACTACTGTCCATTTGTTAAGAAAAATTTTTTCCCTTTCATAAACAAAATAATCCTCATTTATATAGCATTCATTAGGAAGACCATTTGCAGCCTCGATTGGCTTATTTACCCCCTCGAGTTTTTCTAAATCTAATATTTTTGATAGCCTGGTATTTTTTTGATTTTGGTGCACATCAAAAATTATCATGTCCGATATTTTTGAGCAACAAATTTCAATTATGGTGTGCGTTGAATTTCTTTGACAGCATTTTTAAAAAAGATAATGATCTTAGAAATGAACTTTTCTCTAGAAATTAGCCCAACAACAGATCTCGAGACAGTTCCTCCTGTGAAAGATATTTATATCACAATGTTACCAGGTGGGGATTACAGAGAAACTGCTCAACAAGCAGTTGAACTAGTTAAAAAAGGATTTAATCCTGTGCCTCACTTTCCAGCAAGATCTATGCACAATGAAAAAGAATTAAAAGATTATGTGAATATGTGTAAAGATGGAGGCGTAAAACAGGTTTTAATTATTGGTGGTGGTAGAGAACCAGTTGGAAAATTTGATAGCTCATTCCAACTTTTAGAGACCGGTTATTTTGAGAAAATGAAGATAGGAATTGCTGGACACCCTGAGGGGAGTCCTGATATATCCGATTCAGATTTAGAAAAAGCTATGTTAGATAAAAAGCCTTATGCTGATTATATTGTAACTCAATGGTTATTAGATCCTCAGCCTATCATTGACTTTATCTCTAAACAAAGCGTACCAGTGCATGTGGGAATTACTGGCCCTCTTAAAATATCTAGCTTGATTAAATTTGCTAATATTGTGGGAGCAAAAAATTCCATAAATTTTCTTAAATCTAATTTTAGTAAGGCGTTAGATTTATTAAAACCTAAAGACCCTAATGATCTAATTGGGAAAGTTAAATCACATACAGATTTCTTCCACATTTATACATTCGGCGGCTTGAAGGAAACTAACAAGTGGTTGAAGGAGAATAGTTATGTCTAAAGAATTTGACTATACTAAATTAAAACACGTTACTTCAGTTGATCAATCCGATCGAGAAGTACCGTACAATTTAAGACAAAGTGGGCCAACGAAAGTTGAAATGCTAATTTCAACAAGAGTAAGAAAATCACCTTATTGGCATTTATCAATGCAGGCTGGTTGTTGGAGAGCAACAGTTTATAACCGTATTTACCATCCAAGAGGATATGTGAAGCCTGAAGATGGTGGCGCTATGGTTGAATATGATGCAATAGTGAATCACGTTACAATGTGGAATGTGGCGGTAGAGAGACAAATAAGAGTAAAAGGTCCCGATGCAGAAAAATTTACTAATTATGTCATAACTAGAGATGCTACTAAAATTTCACCTATGAGAGCTAGATATGTAATTTTATGTAATGCTTATGGTGGAGTATTAAATGATCCAATACTTTTAAGAATTTCTGAAGATGAATTTTGGTTTTCATTGTCTGACTCTGATATAGGTATGTATCTTCAGGGTGTTAATTCCGATCAAAGATTTAACTGCACTGTTGAGGAAATTGATGCATGTCCAGTTCAAATACAAGGTCCAAAATCTAAAGCTTTAATGAAAGATCTTTGTGGAGACCAAGTTGATTTTGATAACATGCCTTTCTATGGTTTAGCAGAGGTTAAAGTCGGTGGTAGAAGTTGTGTAATTTCACAATCAGGTTTTTCTGGAGAAGCGGGTTATGAAATATATTTAAGAAATGCAACATCATATGCTGAAGATATGTGGAATGCAGTGCTTGAAGCAGGAAAAAAACATAATTTAATGGTAATCGCTCCCGCTCACCACAGAAGAATACAAGCAGGGATACTTTCTTGGGGACAAGATATGGATCAACAACATAATCCTTTTCAATGTAATTTAGGTTATCAAGTTTCATTATCTGGAAAAGGAGAATGGAATAAGAAAGCAGATTACGTTGGAAAGACTGTGCTTGAAAAAATGAAAAATGATTTGAAAGCTGGAAAAAAACCTTACAAACTTCAGCTTGTTGGGCTTGAAATGGGAGGAAAACCAATTGAAGATTATGCTCCTGATTTTTGGCTTATTTCCGGTGCAAACGGTGGAGATCCTATAGGTTTTATTACTTCCCCTTGGTATCATCCTGAAAAGAAAATTAATATTGCAATGGGATATGTTCCATTTGATGGAACGTTGAACGCAAATGGTTTCCCAAAAGGTAAAGTAGGAACAAAGTATAAAGTTCATTTACCAGAAAAGTATTCAAATACTCCTGGAGAAGCTGTTGATGCAGTGGTTGTCGACATTCCATTCAAAGAGTCTTTTAATGCTAATACAAGAGAAGTAGTAAAAGGTTAATTCGTACAATTTGGGGGGTTTATCCCCCCATAAAAAATTTCATGATGACAAAAGGTTTCTTAATTGTAGTTTGCATTACAATAGCTATTGCTTTATTAATATTTCCTTTAATTATTTCGTATAAAGAACAAAAAAATAAAAAAAAATAAATGTTTGGTGAATTTTTGAATATAGTTTTTAAATCTATTAAATTAGATAAATCACTTTATAGAGATAATAGGAATTTTGGCGAAGCTTCAATTTACTTTGCTGGTCTTATAATGATTTTAGATGGCATAGCTGGTGCGGTTGCAGCAAATACCATAATTAAAACTGCAGTTGCAATGTCAGGCCTAACTGCAATTTTAACATGGTTTATTTGGTCAACATTTATATTTGTTATAGGTGTAAAATTATTTCCAGAAAAACAATCAAAAGTGTCTTTTAAAAAGGTATTAACAGCAGTTGGATTTGCCCATGCTCCAGGTCTTTTAAGATTTTTTGCAGTAACTCCAGAACTGATGATACCAATAATCTTTTTAACACAAATCTGGATTTTTGCAGCTTTAATAATATCGACAAAAGAAATTTTAAATTTAAAATCAAATCTTAAAGCTTTTGGAATAGTGTTTATGTCTTTTTTAATAATCATTTTTCTATCGTTGTCTTTTGTAATGAGCCGTATGGATGTGTTGCCTGTAAATCATATTTAAACTGGGAAAATTGTTTTAGAAACTCTACAAGACTTACAAATTTTAAAGCCTGTTAAAATTAAATTTTGGGAAACACTTTCATCTTTGTTTTTGCATTCATCACATACATCATCTAAATCTTTTAAATTATCTTTTATTTCTTTATCTTCAATCATTATCTGTCAAACCAGCACCTGCAGCACCTTGTTTTAAACTATCTGTTTCCTCTACAAACGTATCCTCAGCAAGTTTATAAAGATTTTTCCAATCCTGATCGGAAAAATTATCTTCGTTATTTAAAAAACTTATTTCTACCTGATTTGCTAAAATTGGTATTTCTTTATTCCAAGAATTAGAAAAAATACTCATATTAAAATTTAACAAAAATTTACTTTGGTCAAATGAAAATAATAATTTTTTTCCAATAATTTCAGAACTTCTACTTAGAAAAGGTAAAAGTAAAAGTGGATAAGCTAATTTTTCAATTAAACAACTTTTAAAATTTTCTACATTTTTAACTTGATCAATAAAATTAACGCCTAAAATAATTGGACAAAAAGATAATCCATTAGATTTATTAGTCTTATTTATTAGTTTTATGTCAGAAAATTTTATTTTTTTTTTATTTTGGTAATATTGATTTAAATGCTTGATACCTGGAAAACCAAAAAGTTCAGATAATCTAATAGATTTTCCAACTTCTTCAGCTATACCCCACGAGTAACCAGCAGCTCTACTTGCTCTTTTTGCTGTTGTCTCAATTTCACTTAAAGATCTCATAATTTAAGAGTAAGTTTTATAAACCCAGTGCTCATCATAGTCCTTTAATTCATCTGGAAGTGGTGCACCTTGAAACATGCATATTCTTAACCATTTGTCAGATCTTGGATCAAATTTTAAGGCACCAAAAAAAGATAACTTTAATCTCAGCATATCAATCGGAACTAAATTCTTCCCTATAGTATTATCTTGTATTTCTGAATAAGGAAATTTTTCTGTTATAAAGGCTCTTCTGATGACGTGTCTTAAATCAGAATTATCAATTAAAAATTGATTAATTTTCAAATTATCATTTAATGGTGATAATCTTTTATATAGTTCTTTTATGTCTCTTGCTATTGCAAGAGGTTGTTCTAAATCTGCACCGTTTTCTTCAAAACGATTAGCTAATCTTGGCTCTTCTTTATTTTTTGAAATGAACCAAAATTTTTGGTTACTTTCTTCCTTTTTAAAATCTATTTTTAATATATCAGAATACTTATTTTCTAAAATTTTTTTCAAATCTTCTACATTTCGATCAGAGGGTATATTAAAGTATTTTTCCTCCTCAGAGCTCATTAGTTTTACTAATGGCTGAACTATTTCACCAAATGGTTCCATCATAATTGAAACTATATATTCAATACATTCCTCACAAGTTTCTCTCTCGAGCCAAAGATAAATTTCATTAAAAGGATAATTTTTTTCAAAATCAAATTCTTTTTCTAAAAAATTGATAAATTTTCTAACATCATCTAACAAAAGTTTTATTTTTTTGAGCTGATATTCGCTTTCTGTATTCCAACTAGTAATATTCTTAATAGAATTTTTCACACAATCTTTAAATAAATCTCTGTCTTTAATTTTGACAATTTTAATTTCTCTAATTTTTTTAAGTGCAATTTCTCTACTTAGTATCCAATTATTGAGTAAAGTTGGATGATTAATGATAAATGGTGCCATTCCTAGTCCAGTTGAATTTCCAATACCTAAATTTCTACAAATCTTAGGGTCTAGTCTAACAGCTGAATTAGGATTTTTATTTTTTGCAACATGATTAACTTGATCAAATGTAAATTGTCTAACTAAATAAACTAACATCATCTCTAACCTGAATGGTCCATTAATTTCCTCTCTATTCTTAATTCTAAATCGATCTGCTAAACCAAACTTACCTGATCCATAAACTGCAGTGGTTCTGTATAAATATCCTACTTTTTCAAGTAATTCTAAATCAGGTTGGTTTCCATTACTTAAACTTTCAACAACATGATCAAATACTCTTACAGACCTGTTAGCTCTAGATAATGTTAATTCTTTGTAAGATAATCTGCCAACTTCCTGCTTTGGCACTTCATTTCTTAATCTGTCAATGTCATCTTTTAAAGGTATGCCATCATGTAATGTAAAAGCTGCATCCCACTTTGTTGCTATCACTCTATCTGATCTTTCATCATCATTAATTTTGTTTGCATAACAAATTAAGGAATAAACTCTATCTTTTTTTTTAAACGAATATACTGCTGTACCATAACCTTTTTGGTCTAAATCAAATAAATCTCTATTATATTGCCAATCTTTAAATTCATTTAAAAAACTTCGTAAAAAAGATAATCTTGATTGATGAAAAGAACCAAGTCTTGATAATTTCATTATAATGTTAGGATCTCTTAATTCTATATTCATATCTAGATAGTCTTATAAAAGTTATACCAATTGTTACCTAGTATTCCATTAGTCTCAGTCTCTGAAAACCCAACCTTCTTTAAACCTACCTCTAAGTTTTTAAATCCTCTTGCATCCTCAAACCAATTAGGCTGTTTAGGAAATCCTGGTTTATTTTTGGAGCCTTCTCCATAATTTTTGTTTTTTGACCAAGTTCCGTTTCTCATCCATTCAACAACCTCATCTGGTTGATTTAAACACAGATCTGATCCTATACCAATATTATTAATATTCATTATTTCTGCTGTTTTAGCTACCATTTCACAAAAGCTTTCTAAAGAACAATTTGTATTGTCTTTAAGATGATGTGGGTAAAGAGATAAACCTAAAATTCCACCACTATCACTTAATGTTTTTAGTAACTCAGAAGATTTATTTCTTTTTGCTGCATGCCAAAAAGATGGATTAGCATGAGTGATTGCTATTGGTTTTTCACTAAACTCAATTGCATCATAAGTACTTTTTTCTGCTGAATGGGACATGTCCACAACAATACCTACTCTATTCATTTCTCTTATAACTTCCCGTCCAAAATTAGTTACCCCACTATCATTTTTTTCATAACAGCCGGTCGCTAAAAGTGATTGATTGTTATACGTCAGTTGCATAAATCTACATCCAAGATTGTGAACTTTTTCAACTAGCTCGATATCATCTTCTATTGGAGAGCAATTTTGAAAACCAAAAAAAATTGCAGTTTTATTTTCATTATTTGCTTTTTCAATATCCTTAAAACTTTGACCTAAGAAAATTAAATCTGAATTTTCTTTTAATAAAGTTTGCCATTTTTTAATTTCATTTTGAAGTTCGTCAAAGTCTTCATGATAAACTATTGTAACATGAACTGCATCTAGACCAGCCTCACGATTAATTTCAAAAACTTTTCTTGACCATTTACAATATTGAAGGTTATCGATTTTAAATTTCATTTGGTTATATTTAGTTAACCATACCAAGTTGTTTTTTAAATACTATTTATTTTATTGAAATTTTAATCTAATTTTGAAATAAATATTCTGCAAATAAATCATGAAAAAGAATAAAAATCTCAAAGTTGCAATTGTCATGGGAAGCCAGTCAGACTTCAAAACTATGAAATTATCTGCAAATATACTAAAAAAAATGGGTGTTCGATTTGATACTAAAATTATATCTGCTCATCGAACTCCAAAAAGAATGTACGAATTTGCAAAGAGCACATCAAGAAATAATATTGGCGTGATAATTGCTGGTGCTGGTGGATCAGCACATTTGCCTGGTATGATTTCAGCTTTAACCTCAGTTCCAGTTTTAGGTGTTCCCATTGAAAGTAAAAAGCTTAAAGGTCTTGATAGTTTATTATCAATAGCACAAATGCCTAAAGGGATACCCGTTGGAACTCTTGCAATTGGTGAGGATGGTGCCATAAATGCCGCTTTATTGGCTACGGCTATAATTGCTAACAGTAATCCTGCTGTAAAAAAGAAATTAGACTATTGGCGATCATCGCAAACAAGATCAGTAAAAAAAAATCCAAAATAAAACATGTCAATAAATAATTTGGGTATAATTGGTGGTGGTCAACTAGGAAGTTTACTAGCTGTAGCAGCTAAGAAGTTGAATATCAATACAACAATCTATTGCGATGATCTAGATGCTCCAGCACAAAAGTTTTGTAACAAATTTATTTATGGCAAATACGATGATAAAGTCAAAATGCAAGAGTTCATTAAAGAAATTGATTTAATTACTTATGAATTTGAAAATATACCATATGAAACCTTAAATGAAATGAACAAGGTGAAGCCAGTTTTACCAAAGCCATCAGTAAACAAATTAATTCAACATCGAATTGCAGAAAAAGATTTTGTAAACAAACTTAATATAAGAACTACAAGATACGCAGCAATAGAAAGTAAATCTGATATGGAGCCATTAGGAGATTTTTTACCTGGAATTTTAAAAACCACTACAATGGGTTATGATGGTAAGGGTCAATACCCAATTAAAAAAATGGAAGATATCAATAGCCTAAATATTGATTTTTCGAAAAGTTATATACTTGAAAAATTAGTAAAACTTAAAAAAGAGATATCAGTTATAATTACAAGGTTTGGCAACAATAGTTATGAAATATATGAGCCAATTGAAAATACTCATGAAGATCAAATATTAAAACATTCAATAATCCCAGCAGAAATCAGTAAAAAAATATTTGATGAGTCTAAAGATTGGTCAATCCGGATTGCAGAGGAATTAAAATATATAGGAACTCTTTGTGTTGAATTTTTTATTGATCGAAATGAAAACCTTTATGTTAATGAAATAGCTCCGAGAGTTCATAATTCTGGTCATCTTACAATTAATGCTTTTAATATAAGTCAATTTGAAAACCATGTGAGAGCAGTCTGTTCATTAGAAAAAATTCCACTAAAAAAAATATCTAATGCAAAAATGGTCAACCTTATAGGAAATCAAATTAAACCCTATAGAGAAAATTTTAAATTAAATGATAATGAATTTTTCTTTGATTATCAAAAAAAAGAGATTAAGGATAAAAGAAAAATGGGCCACATAACAACTTTAATATAAATGCTAAAATCTATAGAGGGAAATTTTGATCATCCAGATGTGAATGAACTTCTCACAAAACATTTTATTGAACTAAGATCTGCATCTCCTGAAGGGAGTGCGCACGTTTTAGATATTCCAGGGTTGAAAGTTTCATCAATTAAATTCTGGAGCCTTTGGGAAAATGACAAAATATTTGGCTGTGGAGCATTAAAGTTCTTAGATGAAGATCATGGTGAATTTAAATCAATTAGAATACACGATGATTTTAGAAACCAAGGGAATGGTATTAAAGTAATTAAACATCTTATTGATGAAGCTAAAAAATTAAAGATAAAAAGAATAAGTTTAGAGACTGGTGCTGGAAAATTTTTTGATCCAGCAAGAAAATTATTTAAAAAATGTGATTTTACACCTTGCAAACCCTTCGCTCATTATAAAGAGGATGTTAATTCTATCTATTTAACTAAGCTTATTCATCACGAATAATAAAAAAAAGTCTTTTCTCACACAAAATTAGTTGACAAAACCCTTTTATTTATAAACAAAGCCAGAATTACTTAATTATAAGTAATAAATTAATATAACAATAAGTAAGAAGAAAAATATGAGTCTACAAGGTAAAGTAAAATGGTTCAATCCAACTAAAGGTTTTGGTTTTATTGAACGTGATGACAAAGAAAAAGATGTGTTTGTACATGTTTCAGCTGTAAGAGATGCTGGTATGAACGGTTTAGATGAGGGTCAAGCTTTGACTTTCGATGTTGAAGATGGTCCTAAAGGTCCTTCAGCAGTTAACTTAAAAACTGCATAATTTTCACATAAATTAATTGGCTATAAATTTAATTAATCTTAAGTTAAGAATTAATTTATTTTTATAGCCAATGAACTATTCTACAAAAGAAATTTGGAAATAATTTATGATCGGTATTTTAGGTGGAATGGGTACTCAGGCAGGTTTAGATTTTTGTAATAAACTCGCAATTTTATACAGAGGTAAGATCGATCAAGATTACCCATTATTTTTGCTTTATAATAAATCAAATATTCCTGGTAGACCTGAGTCAATTGGTATTCACACAAGTAAGCTATCAAAAAAAATAAGTAATAAAAAAACTAAAAAATATTTAACTGTTTTAAAAAGTTTAATTTATGGTTGTAATCTTTTAAAAAAAAGTAATTGTAAATTTATAGTCATACCCTGTAATACAGCTCATTATTGGTATGATGATTTAAAAAAAAGAATTAACTTACCAATAGTAAATATGCCTAAAGAAGTTTTTGTGCGTGCAAAGAAAAATTGTAAAAAACATTCATCCATAGGTTTACTTGCTACAGAGGGAACTTTAAAGACAGGTGTTTATAATAAGTTTTTTGATAAAGATTATAATTTAGTGTTCCCAAATGATTCTATTCAAAGTAAATCAGTCAATAAAGCTATTAAGCTTGTAAAAATGGGAAAAGTAAAATTAGCGAGTAAAGCAATTAGACCAGCTATTAATTATTTAATCAAAAAAAAATGTAAAAAAATTATTCTTGGTTGCACAGAACTTCCTATTGCTATTTTTGCTTATAAACCATTTAAGACAATTAAATCATCAAAAATATTTCTAGACCCAAATTTGATTTTAGCTAATGCTGCTATGAAAAAATATAAAAATATATAATGCCATCTAAAGAAAAGCCTTATGTATTACTAGTTGCAGAAGCAATTTACCTAAAAGTTTGTGAAATTAAAAAGAAAAATCCCGAACTGACAACAATCAACGCAATCGAAAATTTCATTGGATCAACAACTTACAATGAAATTAGTAGTGGAAAATTTCACGATGAGCTAATTGATAAGATATCAAAAAAAAAGGTGCCGGATGAAACCTTAAGATTACTTCATATTCAAAAAGATTTATCAGTTAAGCAATTAATTCAATATCCTGAATTATATTATGCAAAGAGCCATTATCCCCTTGAAATTTCTCAAAGAGCCTTCGATCATTTGTGGAGAATGTGTGAAAGTTATGAATTATGGTGCAAAGAAACAAATCAAAACAAATTAATAATACTTAATATTATAGATTAAATAACTTATAAAACCTGGGATGGTCAAAATATTTCCACTCATATTTGTTTTACTTTGGTCTTCTGCCTTTATCACAACAAAACCAATTATTGATAATAGTGATCCTTTCGCAGCACTAGCCTTTAGATTTTTTTTTGTCGCTGTTGGTTTTTTATTGTTTTCAATTTATCTTAAACAATCAATATTGATTAAAAAAAGATATCTGATTGAGTCAATGTTCAGTGGTATCTTGTTTCATGGGTTATATTTAGGAGGAGTTTTTTACTCAATTTCAATTGGGATGCCAACTAGTTTAGCTGCTCTAATCGTGACTCTTCAGCCAATTTTAACAAATATTTTGAGCGGACCGCTCTTAAATGAAAAAGTTACATCACAACAATGGGTAGGAGTTTTATTGGGTTTTGTTGGCGCTTCTTTAGTACTAGGGATAGATGTTGGTTCTGGTATTCCTCTACTTGGTTTGATTGCAACTTTAATTGCATTGTTATCTATAACATTTTCTACCATTTGGCAGAAAAAATTGAGTAATAACCTACCATTATCTGTTAGTAATTTTTATCAAGCTCTTGGTGGTTGTTTATTTCATGTGTTAATAATTATTTTTTTTATAAAACCCTACATCTATTTTACAAAAACATTTATAATGGCAATGAGTCATCAAATTTTTCTTGTTTCTTTTGGTGCATTTACAATACTAATGTTTTTAATAAAAAAAAATTCAGCTAGTAAAACAGTTTCTGTTTTTTTTCTAATACCAGTAACCTCTGCTATTATGGCATGGTTTTTTTTAAATGAAACTCTTACGAATATAGATGTTATTGGTTTTATAATAGCGTCGGTGGGTGTTTATATTGCAACAAGAAATTAATAACTAATTACATTGATAACCAAATTCTAACGAGCCATCTGTTATTGAATGATGCAAAGACTCTCCAAAGCTTCTTAATCCTAAAATTCTTACTTTTTTTGGATTGTGAGAAATAAAATCAATCGTAATTGATATTCCGTTATAAATTGAATTTGTGCAATCACCCTCATTAAATTTATCAATATTTATAGGGCATCCTTTTTTTAAAACTTCATTAACAAGATCACCTTGAATTTCAATTATTGTTCTTGAATGCGATAAATCTGTAATTGCAAAATTACTTTCATCGAATTGTTTTCCATCTTTTAAAAGTAAATCTGTTTTAGAAGATATAACTATCCAATTCTTTGGTCCCATCCATAAAATTCTAGTATCTGAATTTGAAGAGGATTTTAAAGTCGAAGGTAATTTTAGATTATCAACTTTTATATTTGAGATATCTAAACTTGAATTTTTGTATTGAACTATTTGGAATATTAAAACATTCTTTAATTCTGTAATCTTTAATAAGTCTTTCTCATTTTTATTTTCGAAATCACCAAATTTCCCATTTTGATGCACATTATTTAAAGAAGAAATTTGCTTCACGATCTTACTCTCTTCCCTTCATGGTCTACATAATGTGAGGACATAACTTCAACTTCAATAGAAGTATTTTTAAGTGGAGAGACTGCAAAAAGCTTTTTTCCTATCATATTTTTTCCATCTTTTAATATTGCAAGAGAAAAAGGATTGTTGTTCTCAACACTCCAACAAGACGAAGAAACGTGACCAAGTTTAGGATTTGGAAGTTTCGCATTTTTATTTTCTACTAAATGAGATCCCTCTGGAATACTTGATTTCCTGTCCAATGGGACTAAACCAACAATTTTTTGTCTATCCGCTTTATTAAATGCCTCTTTAGCTAAAGATCTCTTTCCAATAAAATCTTTTTTCTTTGATACTAAACCTTCTAACGAAACATCATAAGGTATAGTTCTTCCATCTAGTTCTGGTCCAGCTACATGACCCATTTCTATTCTAAGTGTCGACAATGCTTCTGTACCATAAGGTTGAATATTAAATTCCTCACCAATTTTAATTATTTTTTCCCACATAAATAATCCAAAATCAGATTCAACATTTATTTCGTAAGCTAGTTCACCTGAAAAAGAAATTCTAAAAATTCTTGCTTTGACACCAAATAAGTCTCCCTCAACATATCCCATAAAAGGAAGTGCCTCATTGCTAACATCTATTTTAGGGAAAAGCTTTGCTAACAAATCTCTTGATTTAGGTCCTGCAATCGCCGCACCAGCCCATTGTTCGGTTGTTGAAACAACATTAACATTTAATTTTGGCCAAACAATTTGCAGGTAATATTCCAAATGCGATAATACGTTTGCTGCCTGTGCAGTAGTAGTTGTCATATGATAATGATTTTCTGAAATTCTGGTTGTTGTACCATCATCCATCACAATTCCATCTTCCCTGAGCATTACTCCATATCGTGCTTTACCTACTGGAAGTTTTAACCATGCGTTTGTGTAAACTCTATTTAAAAACTCTGCAGCGTCTGGACCTTTAAGATCAATTTTCCCTAAAGTTGTTACATCACAAACACCAACGTGATTTCTAACATTTTTTGCTTCTCTTTTTGATGCCTCAAATAAATTTTCATTTCCTCTTTTGTAATATCTTGGTCTTTTCCAAGCACCAGCATCTACCCAGACTGCATTATTCTTTTCATGCCAATGGTGCATTGGTGTTTTTCTTGTAGGCATATATTCTTTTCCTACCTCTCGTCCAACTATTGTACCAATAGTAACTGGTGTAAAAGGGGGTCTAAAGGTAGTATGACCTACTTGAGGAACAATTTTTTTTTCAACATTCGCGACCAACTGTAATCCGTTTAAATTACTCGTTCTTCCTTGGTCTGTTGCCATTCCCAATGTTGTATATCTCTTAACATGTTCAATTGATCTATATCCTTCTCTTAAAGCAATCTCTATATCAGAAACTGCTACGTCATTTTGGAAATCTACAAATCGTTTATAATTTTTGCCTTTGGGGAGTGGAGAACACCAAAATTTATCATGAGCACTATATTTTCTTTCATTAGTGTTAGGTATTTGTATTTTTTCATCTTTTTTAGTTATGCTTTTAGAAACTTCTGACCCAGTATTAAAACTGTTTTTTAAGGTATCTTGTAACGTAAATGTTCCATTAGCAGCACCTAAAGAATGTTCATTTTGTTTTGATTTGTCAGGTACAAAAGCATCTATTGAGTCATTAAATTTTAGTTTATTGCCTGATTGAGATGCTAAATGAACAGTTGGTGTCCAAAATCCAGATACACAAATAGAATCACAATCTATTTGTTCTGTATTTTCAAAATCTATTTTATCTTTATTTAATTTCCCAATTGTTGCTGATTTTACTTTTTTATATCCATGAGCAACTATCACTGCATAAGAAAACTTGATCATTATATTTAAATCTTTGGCTTCGTTAATTAACTCAGAATTTTGGTCCTCTCTAGTGTCTAAAACTACTGGATCGACACCATTCTTTTTAAACTCAATAGCCGTTTCATAACCACTATCGTTATTAGTGAAAATAATTGGTTTTTTACCAATTAGAACACCATAAACTTTCATATATTCTTTTGCAGCAGCTGAGAGAAAAACTCCCGGTGTATCATTATTTCCAAAAACAATTGGTCTTTCAATAGATCCTGTTGATAGCAGTACTTCTTTTGCTCTTATATACCAAAGTCTTTGTCTTGGTGTGTACTTAGTTTTTTTTTCTAAATGATCTTTTGTTCTTTCAAACATTACCATCATATTATGATCATAGTATCCAAAAACTTGAGATCTATTTTTAACAATAACATTAGGCATCTCTTTTAATTCAGATATAATTTTTTCTGACCAATCTTTTCCAGATAAGTTATCTATCGTAACGTCATCTGTTAAAAGCGAGCCTCCATATCTAGGTTTATCCTCTGCTAATATTACTTTTGCTCCGTTTTTGGCAGCTGCATAGGCACTTGCTAAACCAGCAGGTCCAGAGCCAGTAACTAATAAATCACAATATTCATATTTATGCTCATATCTCTCTTTGTCTTTTTCTAAAGAAGCAATTCCTAATCCTGCTGCTTTTCGAATAAAAGGCTCATACACTCTGTACCAAAAACTTTTAGGCCACATGAAAGTTTTGTAATAAAAACCAGCTGGAAAAAAACGATTTAAGAAATTATTTATTGCACCAATATCAAAATTTACTGATGGCCAACAATTTTGACTAGTTGCTGATAAACCGTTTACTAGTTCTATTTCCGTTGCGTTAATATTTGGTTCTGAACAACCATTAATCTCAACTTGCATTTTTGCATTAGGTTCATCAACTCCTGCACCAAAAAACCCTCTTGGACGATGATATTTAAAGCTTCGTCCAATTAAATGTATGCCATTGGCAAGTAGTGCTGAAGCCAGCGTATCACCCTCATAACCAATATATTTTTTTCCATTAAATTTAAATTCAATAGGTTTATCTCTATTTATTAAGCCACCGGTATTTAATCTAAAATTTTGTGACATCAAAATTCTTCCTCTGGCTTAAAAGTTCTAAAAATTTCATGGGTAGTTGTATCTCTTTCAACTTTAAACCATTGTCTGCAACCAGCAATATGATGCCACAATTCAATATGTTTTCCTCTCGGACTTTTTCTTAGATAAACAAAATTATCCCATGCTTCATCACTTATTTCTTGATTAAGTTTTGGTCTGGTAATTGTTCCATCACCTCCGTAAGCAAATTCTTTTTGTGACCTATCCCCACAATAAGGGCACTTAATGTTTAACATTTATGAAATCCAAGTTTTTGTTCCAAGGCCTTTCTCGTCTAACAAGTAACCCTTAGAAAATCTATTTAGACTAAATCCCTCATTTAATTCGTGAACTCTATCTTGCGCAATAGTATGAGCAAATGTCCAACCAGAGGATGGAACAGATTTGAAACCTCCATAACACCAACCACAATTCAAATATAATCCATCGATATGAGTTTTATCAATAATTGGTGAGCCATCCATTGACATATCCATAATCCCTCCCCAAGTCCTTAACATTTTCAATCGACTTAAAAATGGAAACAAAGCAACACCACCGGTTAAAACATGTTGTATCGTTGGAAGATTACCTTTTTGTGCATAACTATTATATCCATCAAGATCTCCACCCATTACCATCTCACCTTTATCTGATTGACTAATATAAAAATGTCCAGCACCAAAGGTTACTACTCCATCCAAAACTGGTTTCACTGGCTCAGAAACACAAGCTTGTAATAAATGAGTTTCTATAGGGAGTGTCATATTAAGTTTTTCTGCTAAAACATTTGTACTGCCGGCTACACACAATCCAATTTTTTTTGATTTAATATCTCCTCTAGATGTTCTCAAACCTGTTATTTTTCCCGCTTCAATATCAAAGCCTGTTACCTCACAATTTTGAATTATATCGACACCCATTGAGTCAGCTTGTCTAGCATAACCCCATGCAACCGCATCATGTCTCGCAGTGCCTGCACTTGGTTGTGCAAGGCCTCCGAAAATTGGATACCTAACATCTTCAGAAAAATCTGCCATAGGTATAATCTTTTTAACTTCTTCTCTATTTAGTAAAACTGCATCAATTCCATTTAATCTCATAGAGTTTCCACGACGAGCATAAGCATTCATTTGTGCATCTGAATGAGCTAAATTTATTATTCCTCTTGGTGAAAACATGACATTAAAATTTAATTCCTGGCTCATGTTTCTCCATAAATTCATTCCAAATTCATTAAACCTTGCGTTGTCATCATACATAAAATTTGATCTGATAATTGTGGTGTTTCTTCCTATATTTCCTCCACCAATCCATCCTTTTTCAATAACAGCCACATTTGTTATTTGATGTTCTTTAGCTAAATAGTAGGCAGTAGCTAACCCATGGCCACCCCCACCAATAATTACAACATCGTACTCTTTTTTAGGTGTAGGATCTTTCCATGCTAAATCCCATTTTTCGTGATTAGAAAAAGCATTTTTGATTAGGCTAAATACTGAATATTTTTGCATAATTAAATTTTATAATAATGAATATAAATAGTTCATATTTTTTTTATATATAATTTTTAGATATTTCCAAAACTCCCAAAAAGAGATACTAATCGGGCAGTTTTTGTATATTTAAACAATTTTATGAGTGAAGTAAAATCAGACATTCAAATTGCAAGAGAAGCTAAAATGCAACCAATAAAAGATATTTTAGCTAAAATAAATGTTCCTGATGAAAGTTCTGCGTTCAGTCCAATGGGGCGTCATATTGCAAAAATAAATTTAGAATACTTGAATAGTCTTAGAAGTAAAAAAGAGGGAAAATTAATATTAGTAACCGCAATTACACCTACTCCAGCAGGAGAAGGAAAAACTACAACCTCCGTAGGTTTAAACGATGGTTTGAATAAAATTGGAAAAAAATCTATTGTTTGTTTGAGAGAACCAAGTTTAGGTCCTTCCTTTGGAATGAAAGGTGGTGCTGCCGGTGGTGGCTATGCTCAAGTTGTTCCAATGGAACAAATCAATCTTCATTTTACAGGTGACTTTCATGCAATTACATCTGCACACAATCTTTTATCTGCACTTATTGATAATCATATTTATTGGGGAAATAAATTAAACATAGATGTCAGAAGGATTGTTTGGAAAAGAGTTTTAGATATGAATGATAGGGCTTTAAGATCAATAAATATTAATCTTGGAGGTGTAGCAAATGGTTTTCCAAGGGAAGATGGTTTTGACATTACAGTTGCCTCAGAAATAATGGCTATATTTTGTTTGGCTAATAATTTAGAAGATCTAGAGAATAGAATTGGTAATATTACAATTGCTTATACTAGAGATAAAAAACCGATTTACGCCAAAGATTTAAAAGCGCAAGGTCCAATGACAGTTCTACTTAAAGAGGCTATAAGACCAAACATAACTCAAACATTAGAAAATAATCCTGCAATCATTCACGGCGGACCCTTTGCTAATATTGCACATGGTTGTAACTCTGTAATTGCTACAAAGGCTGGCCTTAAATTAGCTGATTATGTTGTTACTGAAGCAGGTTTTGGCGCAGATTTAGGTGCTGAAAAATTTTTAGATATCAAATGTAGGAAATCAAATTTAAAACCTAGTTGCGTTGTTATAGTTGCAACCATAAGAGCCTTAAAGATGCATGGTGGTGTTGCAAAAGATGATTTAAAAAATGAAAATGTTAATGCTCTAACTAAAGGAATGATTAATCTTGAAAGGCACATTGAAAACTTAAAAAAATTCGGTTTACCAGTTGCTGTAGCTATTAATCACTTTATTAAAGATACTGATAAAGAAGTAAATGCCCTAATGGAGTTTTGTAAAAAATTAGGAGTTAAAGCAAGTCTTTGTAAGCATTGGGCTGATGGTGGTGAAGGAACAAAGGATTTAGCTAAACATGTAACAGATTTATGTGGAAAGAATGAAGCTAAATTTAAATTTTTATATGAGAGTAAAACTCCGCTTTTCAAAAAAATAGAAACCATTGCAAAAGAGATTTATAGAGCTAATGAAGTTATTGCAGATACTAAAATCAGAGATCAACTAAAAAACTTTGAGGAAACTGGTTACGGTGAACTACCTATATGTGTTGCAAAAACTCAATATAGTTTTTCAACAGATCCAAGTCTAAAGGGTGCACCAACAGGTCACTCATTGCCAATTAGAGAGGTTAGGCTATCATCCGGTGCGGAATTTATTGTTGTTGTTTGTGGAGCAATCATGACAATGCCCGGACTTCCTAGAGTGCCAGCAGCTGACTCTATTAAGCTAAATAAAGATGGTGATATAGAGGGTCTATTTTAAACTTTTATCTTTAGTTTTTTATTTTCTTTAATTGTCTTAAGTAAATTAATCATTAGTGGGATTTTTTTCTTATCAATTTTTTTTAAAATAAATGGTGTGATCTCTCTTGCAAGTTCTTCACCTTCAACAGTTTCTTTAGGCATAAATCTTTTTTTGGCGATTTTAAATGTAAATCCTTTACCTAAAAAACTACCCATTTTACTATTTCTTCCACCAGCAGCACTAACGTAAAGGTCACCCACTCCAGCGAGCCCAAGGATTGTTTCATCTTTACCTTTAAAATATCTATTTAAATATCTCATTTCAAGAACTGCTTTTTGAAATAAATTAGATGAAGAGTTAAGACTTTTACCAGCTCCAATGATCATTGAATATATATTTTTTATTGCTGAACAGACCTCTACTCCAACCACATCGTTGGAGTACTCTATGAAATAATATTTTGTTGAAATTTTTCTACCTATAGATTTTGCAATGTTAATATTTTTATTTGCTATAATCACACTAGTTTGATTTTTTCTGGCTAATTCTTTTGCCAAACAAGGTCCTTTTAGTACTGAAATATTTTTTAGATTATAGTTTTTTTGAAGTTGTTCTGAAATTGTTAATATCTTATTCTTCTTTTTTTCAAATTTTAACCCTTTAGTAAGAACCAAAATTGGTGATTTAACTCTTAAATCTTTTAATTCTTTACCAATAAAATCAATACCTGGAAGACTTAAGGCTATTACTATTAGATCAAAATTTTCTTTTAATAAATTTTTAGAAAATTTTCTAAATTTTAATTTTTTTGGTAATTTTATCTTAAGAGCAGAATGAAATTTTTTTTTTGAAGATAAATCTTTAATAAATCTTTTGCTATAGGGCTCAGTAATTGTAACATTATTTTTATTTTCTAAACTTGGGATTGTAAATGCAGAGCCCATTGCACCTCCACCAATAACTAAGATATTTTTCATAACAAATAATTATTTTATTGTAATTGTCATCATTTTGTTAGTAAAATACAGAAATAATTATTTAATTTAGTAGATTAATGACAAAAGTAGCAATTATTGGTGCAGGACCTTGTGGACTATCAATGTTACGGTCTTTTGAATTAGCAGAAAAAAATGGTGAAAAAATCCCTGAAGTTGTTTGTTTTGAAAAGCAAGACGATTGGGGTGGTTTATGGAATTATAGTTGGCGAACAGGATCTGATCAATACGGGGACCCTGTACCTAACAGTATGTATAGATATCTTTGGTCAAATGGACCAAAAGAATGTTTAGAATTTGCTGATTATTCTTTTGATGAACATTTTGGAAAGCCGATACCATCCTTTCCACCTAGAGAAGTTTTATATAACTATATTGTTGGAAGAGTAAGTAAAGGAAATCTAAAAAAAAAGATTAAATTTAACACCAGAGTTATTAATACTATTTTTAAAAATGACAAATTTGAACTTAGTTATCAAGATAAAGTTAACAATAAAGTATTGAAAGATAATTTTGATTTTGTTGTTGTTTCAACTGGTCATTTTTCTGTTCCTTTTATTCCAGAATACAAAGGAATGGATACATTTCCTGGAAGAATAATGCATTCTCATGATTTTAGAGATGCAGAAGAGTTTAGAGATAAAAATGTAATAGTATTAGGTAGTAGTTATTCGGCAGAAGATATCGCTCTTCAGTGTAATAAATACGGAGCTAAAAGTGTTACCATTGGTTATAGACATAACCCGATGGGATTTAAATGGCCTGATGGAATGAAAGAGGTTCATTATCTTGACAAATTAGTAGGAAAAAAAGCAATCTTTAAAGATGGCACCGAACAAGAGGCTGACGTTGTAATTTTATGCACTGGTTACCTTCATCATTTTCCATTTTTAGAGGAAAATTTACAATTAAAAACTAGAAACAGACTTTATCCACCAAAATTATATAAAGGAGTGGTTTGGCAAGATAATCACAAACTTTTATATCTTGGTATGCAAGATCAATTCCATACATTTAATATGTTTGATTGCCAAGCTTGGTACGCAAGAGATGTAATTATGAATAAGATCAAAATACCTAGCAATGATGAAGTTGAAAAAGATATTAATAAATGGGTTGCAATGGAGGAAAAGCTAGAAAACCCAGATCAGATGATTGATTTCCAAACTGAGTATACAAAAGAACTTCATGAAATGTCTGATTATCCAAAAATTGATTTTGAATTAATTAGAAAACACTTTAAGGAATGGGAACACCATAAAGTAGATGACATTCTTACTTACAGAAATAAATCCTTTTCATCTCCTGTAACTGGTTCAGTTGCACCTATTCACCATACAGAATGGGCATCTGCTATGGATGATACATCTAAAACATTTCTTAAATAGAATAGAAAACATGTAATATAATGATCAACAGTATTAAACTTTGAGTTGAACATTTGTTTAAGAATTAAATTGAAAAAAAAATATAAAATTTATATAAATTCCTTATGAGAAAAATTTTATCATTTTTAGTATTACTTGCTTTTGTAGCATCTTGTGCAACACCTCATGTTGTTAGTGTAATAGGTCCAAATGATAGTCGTTTAAACTGTAATGAGCTTGATAATGAAATTGCGATTGCATCAAAATTTAAAAGAGATGCAAAGGCAGAGAAGAGTTATGGTACTGCAACTAACGTTGGAGCACTCCTTTTCTGGTTACCAGGTTTAGTAGCTACACAAATGAATGCTAATGAAGCAATAAGAGCCGCTGATGATAGAATAAATCACCTAAGTAGACTGAAAACGAAAAAAAACTGCCCATAATTTAACAATTAAAAAAAACACTTTCATTTTATTGAAGATTTAAAAGTAATTAATCTATACCAAGATGTTTTTTTCTTTTTTGGACATAAGCTCTAATTAAGTTATCAAATATTAAAGCTATGAAAGCTACACAAATACCAAGCGTTAATCCAATTCCTGCACCTTTTTTATCCGATAATGCTTTTAATATATATTGACCTAAATCTTCTGTGCCAATAAATGCACCAATAATTACCATGAATAAAGCAAATACTATGGTTTGATTTATACCAAGCATCATGTGTGGAAATGCCAAGGGAAATTCTATTTTAGTCAACCTTTGAAATTTATTTACACCTGACATAGTTGCTGCATCATGTAAACCGGCTGGAACACTTCTTAATCCTTCAATTGTATATCTTGTGGCAGGTATAGTCGCATAAACAATCACTGCAATAAGTACAGATGTATCTGTAATACCAAATAACATCATTACTGGAATTAAATATACAAAAGATGGGAATGTTTGAAAAATATCGCAAACTCCTAACATAAAGTTTGCAGAGTGTTTATTTTGGAAACATAAAGTTCCTACAGTAAACCCAATAATACAAGAAACGATAACTCCAAAAGTAGCCATATACGCTGTAACTAAAGCTCTATCCCACCATGGACTAAATGCTATGAATAAAGTTAAAGCACAAACAACTAATGCTGAACGTAAGCCACCAATTAAATACCCTGCACCAACAACTAAAACTATTGTAGCAATCGCAGGCATTCTTAAATACAAAGCTCTCATTGGCTGAAGTACCTCTTGAATTAACCATGTGTTGAATGCTTTTATGTAAACGAAAAATGTGTCAAAAATCCAATCTACACCCTTATTCCAAAAATCAGCAGTAGAAATTCCTTTATTATGAGGAATCTCAAATAGATAATTAAAAGACCCCTTAAATAAAAAAGTTCCAACATAAGCTAATATTACTCCAATAACAAATATAGCGCCAAAAAATAAAAGATTTTTGTTTCTTTGATAAAATGTAAGATTACCAAAATAGTCTGTTTGTTTATTTGCCCATGCTAAAGACATCTTATCTAATAAAATTGCAATTAAACTAATACATAAGCCCGCTTCTAAAGCTAATCCAATATTTAATTGGTTTAATGCCAATAATAAATTAAATCCTAAACCTTTTGCGCCAATAAATGCTGAAATTACAGCCATCGAAAAACAAACCATGATGACTTGATTTACTCCAATTAAAATATCTCTTCTTGCTGTAGGAATTAATACTTTAAACATTAATTGAAAATTATTACACCCACTCATCCTCCCTGCTTCAATAACCTCTGGGGGTACTGCTCTTAAACCTAATAGAGTTAATAATATCATTGGTGGAATTGCTACAACCATAGTAATAATTACTGCAGCATGATCTCCAACTCCAAAAAGCACCAATGCAGGTACTAGCACAGCGTATTGTGGCATTGTTTGCATCACTAGCAATATTGGATACAAAGCTTTTTCTACACGTTTACTTTTAAAAGCTGCTATCCCTAGTCCTAAGCCGAAAATAAATGATAATGGAGCGGCTACTAATATAAATGAAAGAGTTTGCATAGAAGGCTTCCATTGACCAAACAGAGAAATATAAACCATTGTTAAACCTGCAAACAAAGCTAGACCTTTACCGCTTAACTTGTAAGAAAGTAATGCTGCACCTGCTGCAACAATAGTCCAAGGTAATCCTGGTAATTCAGCCCACGGGTTTTTATCTATCCAATCCCAACTAGTAAAGGCAACAATAGTCTCTAAACCTCCCAATAAAATTTCTCTAATTAATTCAATTAAAAAAGTCATAAATGCAGTCAAATTTCTACTTATTTGTAAAACTATAGGGCGACTTTTAAATTCTTGAGTATCTTCATTCCAAACTTCTATTGGCATCCAGTCGTTCATTAAGAAAAACAACGAGTCATTAATCCAGATAGGTAACCACCCAAGTAGCGGTGGTAATCTCCAAAAGACATCAAAAGCGTAATATCTTACCTCTTTACCTAAAAATACATAACTACTTTGATTAGGATCTTTGACAAATTCTGCTTGACCCCTAATGAACTTATATGTTTCGGGAACTTCAATTGCAAAGCACAAAGCAAAGAATACAATTAATAAAAATAACCATTGAAATGTTTTCGGGTATTTCTTTAAAAGTTCCATAATTTAATTATTATTTTTTCTTCCTCCAAAGACAGTATTAATTATTTTTGTTGGATTAATAGAGCCTATAATTTGATTATTACTATCAAATACAGCAACTATTTTTTCTTGTGTAAGAATTTTTTCTGCAACATTCTCTATGATTTCATCTTCAGAAACTTTTAAATCGCCTAAATTATCTTTCGATGTATCCATGACATCTTTGATCATTAAAACTTTTTCTCTTGGTACTTCTTCAGTAAATTTTCTTACATATTCTGTAGCCGGATTTAAAACAATATTTGCAGGAGTATCTAGCTGCTCAATTATTCCATCTTTCATAATTGCAATTCTGTCAGCAAGTTTTAAAGCTTCATCAAAATCATGTGTAATAAACATAATTGTTTTTTGTAACTTCTCTTGAAGTCTTAAAAACTCATCTTGCATCTCTTTTCTAATTAATGGATCCAAAGCTGAAAAAGGCTCATCTAAAAACCAAATATCAGGCTCGACTGCTAAAGATCTTGCTATACCTACTCTTTGTTGCTGTCCTCCTGAAAGCTCTCTAGGAAAATAATTTTCTCTACCTTGAAGACCAACTAATTTAACCATGTCCATTGCTTTATTTATACTGTCCTCAGTCTTTGTCCCTTTAATTTGAAGTGGAAAGGCAATGTTCTCGACCACAGTTTTATGTGGAAGTAAAGCAAAGCTTTGAAAAACCATTCCCATCTTATTTCTTCTAAGATCTATGAGATCTTTATTATTTAATTGCAACAAGTCCTGTCCTTCTA
>CACPQV010000006.1 GCA_902636165.1 uncultured Pelagibacteraceae bacterium | reverse complement strand
TCAAATACAGCAGAATATGGCGAGTATGAAACTGGCCCAAGAATAATCAATAAAGAGGAAACAAAAAAAAGAATGAAAGAAGTATTAGCAGATATTCAGTCAGGAAAGTTTACAAAACAATGGATGGAAGAGTGTAAAAATGGTCAAAAGAACTTTCTTGCAACTCGAGCCAAATTAGCTGAACATCCTGTTGAAAAAGTTGGAGCTAATTTAAGAGCAATGATGCCTTGGATTGGTAAGAAAAAATTAGTCGACAGTGACAAGAAGTAAATATTAGTTCCATATTGGGGCAAATAAGCTAATTTATTTTGCAATCTAAACGATAGGTTGTATATTTCAATTTTAAAAAATTATGTCTAAAAAAGATAAAGTATTCATTTTTGATACAACTATGAGAGATGGTGAGCAATCACCAGGTGCCTCAATGAGTGTTGAAGAAAAAATTCAAATATCCAGAGTTTTTGATGAAATGGGAATTGATATAATTGAAGCTGGCTTTCCAATTTCATCTCCAGGAGACTTTGAGGCAGTAAGTGCAATAAGTAAAAGTGTTAAAAATTCAATTCCTTGTGGATTAGCTCGAGCAACAAAAAAAGATATTGATGCTTGTTACGAGTCTCTTAAGTTTGCTAAAAGATTTCGTATTCATACCTTTATTTCAACAAGTCCTGTCCATATGAAACATAAGCTTAATATGACAGATGACCAAGTTCTCTCAGCGATAAAAGAAAGTGTAACTTATGCTAGAAAATTTACAGATGATGTTGAGTGGTCTTGTGAAGATGGCACTAGAACAAATCTAGATTTTATGTACAAAACAATTGAACTTGCTATCAACTGTGGTGCAAAGACAATAAATATTCCAGATACCGTTGGATACTCTATACCTGAAGAATTTGCTAAAACAATTAAGTCGATTAAAAATAATGTGCCTAATATCGATAAGGCTATAATTTCTGCACATTGTCACAATGATCTTGGCTTAGCAGTTGCAAACGCATTATCAGGCTTGTCTGCTGGAGTAAGACAAATTGAATGTACAATTAATGGAATAGGTGAGAGGGCAGGTAATGCAGCTTTAGAGGAAATAGTAATGGCAATTAAAACTAGAGATGACTTGTTACCTTATGAGACAGGTATCAAAACAGAATTGATAAGCAAAGCTTCAAAGATAGTGTCAAATGCTACAGGTTTCCCTGTTCAATTTAATAAAGCTATTGTGGGAAAAAATGCTTTTGCACATGAGTCTGGAATTCATCAAGATGGTATGCTTAAAAATAGAGAGACGTATGAGATAATGACACCAGAAAGTGTTGGTGTAAAAAAAACATCTTTAGTAATGGGAAAACACTCAGGTAGACACGCATTTAAAGATAAATTGAGTGATTTGGGTTATGCTGATGTAACTGATGATGTTGTACAAGCTGCATTTGGTAAATTTAAAATTTTAGCTGATAAAAAAAAACATATTTATGATGAGGATATTGTTGCACTGGTAGATGATAGTTTGATTATAGACAATAAGATAAATGCAATAAACTTGAAATCTTTAAAAGTTTTTGCAGGAACTGGTGAACCACAAAGAGCAGATATGACATTAGATGTATTTGGACAAATCAAACAAACTTCTCAAACAGGAGATGGTCCTGTCGATGCAATTTTTAAATGTATTAAAGATCTTTACCCTCATGATGTAAAATTATCTTTGTACCAAGTACATGCAGTAACAGAAGGTACAGACGCTCAGGCTACTGTAAGTGTTAAAATTGAGGAGAATGATAGAACAACAGTTGGTCAATCTGCTGATACAGATACTTTAGTGGCATCTGCTAATGCTTATCTAAATGCACTAAATAAAATGCTTATTAAAAGAGAAAAAAAATCTTTATATAAAAATATTGAACATCAAAAAATTAAAGGAGGAGTTTAATGGGTATATTTGATAGAGTTAAAAAAATTTGGAGCCAAGATATGGCAATAGACTTAGGTACAGCAAATACCTTGGTGGTAGTAAAAGGCCAAGGCGTTGTTTTGAATGAACCATCAGTGGTTGCGATTGTGGATCAGGCAGGAAAAAAACAGGTTTTAGCGGTTGGTGACGAAGCTAAGACTATGTTGGGTAGAACACCAGGTAATATACAAGCAATACGTCCATTGAGAGACGGTGTAATTGCAGATTTTATTGTGACTGAGGAAATGATCAAACATTTTATCAAAAAAGTACATAAAGGTAGTTCATTTGCTAATCCTAGAATTTTAATTTGTGTACCCACTGGATCAACACCAGTTGAAAGAAAAGCTATTCAAGATAGTGCTCTAGCGGCTGGAGCAAGAAGAGTTCAATTAATTGAAGAGCCAATAGCTGCTGCTATAGGAGCTAATCTTCCAATATCTGAGGCAACTGGTTCTATGGTAGTTGATATTGGTGGTGGTACTAGCGAAATTGCAGTGATGTCATTAGGTGGTCTAGTTTATTCTAAATCTTTAAGAGTTGCTGGTGATGCAATGGATGGAGCAATGGTAAATTATATGAGAAAAGAATATAATTTAATGATAGGTGACAGCACAGCTGAAAAAATAAAAAAAGAAATAGGAACTGCGATACCAACTAATAATAATACTTATGCAGTTAAAGGAAGAGATTTAAGATCAGGAACACCAAAAGAAGTAAACATTACAGAAGAAGATACTGCAGAGGCTTTAAATGATATTTTGAAAGAAATGGTAGAAGGTATAAAAAATGCTTTAGAAAGTACACCGCCAGAGTTATCTGCAGACCTTGTTGATATGGGCTTAACTTTAACTGGTGGAGGTGCTTTATTAAAAAATATTGATAAAAGATTTTCTAAAGAAACCGGTTTACCCGTTCATATTGCTGATGACCCATTATCATGCGTAGCTATTGGCACTGGTAGAGCTTTAGATCAAGAACAAACATTTTCTACTATGTTGACTGAATATTAAAAGCGATGGCCTCAAGCAGAGATGATTTTATAATTGCAATTAGATCTGCTTTTTTAAAGAAAAGTACTCAACAAAAGTTTTCATTACTTACACTAGTATCGATTTCAATAATTATAATCGTTCTCTCCAATTTCAACTTTAAAGCTGTAAAATATTTGAAAATTGGAATTAGTGAAATTGTTTACAGATCCTCGTTTATTGTATCTATTCCAGAAAATTTTATTAAAAATTCTTTTGAGACTATAATTGATTACACTACGTTTTATGAAAAATATAAAAATAACGAGCTGGAACTTGAGTCACTTAAATCAAATTACGTATCAAATGAAATTACACAATATGAAAATAAAGAATTAAAAGAATTGATTAATGACTATGTTTCAAGTTCAGATAAGATATTAGCAAAAATTATTGTTGATCATGATAGTCCTTTTTTAAAAAGTATTATCATCAACAAAGGTAGCAAGGATGAAATTAAGATTGGAACGAATATTTATGATCAATCTTATTTAGTAGGAAGAGTAATCGAGGTCAATTATAAAACCTCAAGGGTTTTATTATTATCTGATTTGAATTCAAATGTTCCAGTAACAATCGCACCACAAAATATTCAGGCAATAGTAACTGGTAGTGGTGAAAAACATGGTCAAATCAAATATTTCCAGTCCGGTATCTCAGAGGAGATTAAAGATGAAAGTATTGTTTACACATCTGGCACAGGTGCAATTTTTAAAAGTGGTGTTCCCATTGGAAAATTGCAATCTTTTGCAGACGAATCTCTAAATAGATACAAAGTAAAATTTTACAGTGATTTCTCACAGCTAAAGTACGTATTCGCCGAAATTGTTACTAAAACTGAAATTATCCAAGTTGACACTAATACGGATAATAATGACATAAATCCATTAGATGCAAAATTAAAAATTTTAGAAGATGAATTGAGCATTATTGAGGAGTCAAATAAAAAATTTCTGGCAGAAAACGAAAATTTAAAAAATCAAATAAATGACTTAAATTATAAAGTTTTAAATTTGAATAATGAAATTTCATCTCAAAATCAAACCATAAATCAGTTCAATCTTGATACAGCTGAATTAGAATTTTTAAGGTTAAATTTAAATCATGGCCATAAGTGTAGAAAATCTTTTTTAAATAATAAAGGATTTGAGATTGGAAGTGCAGAATATAAAAATTGTGTTCTAAACAAAGGAAAAATAGATGACTAGTCTAAAACACAAGGGATCATTATTAAAATTTTATGTATGGTTACCAATACTTGTTTTGTACATTTCTGTGTTGAATGAATTTGATTTGAATTATTTGAATTTAAAATATTTTTCATTCAACTTCCCATTTATATTAATTTTTTTCTTTACTTTAAAAGATTTTAAATATTTTGATTACTTCTTAGTATTCATCGCCGGTTTATTTAATGACACAGTTATTGGATTACCTTTAGGAATAAGTAGCTTATCATTTTTATTAATTTGCATTTCAACCGCATATATTAGAAATATAACAATTAGACCAAATCCTTTAAAAGATTGGTTTTACTTTTTATTTGTTATTAGTTTGATAAATTCATTGAATTATTCGTTATTAACTTTATTTTTTTCATATAATTTAATTTTAATGAGTTATTTAGTGAATACTTTTTTTACGTTTTTATTTTACATTATTTTTGTATCTTTGTTTAAATATTATCTTAAAGGTTTAAATGATTAATTCTTCGAGTGATAACGTAAAAAAACTTAATTCTATAAATAGAAGGATGTTTATCACAGGTTCTTTGAAATTTTTTATAATGATAGGAATAATTAGTCGATTATTTTTTTTACAGGTTAAAGAAAATAAAAAATATCTTACCCTTTCAGATAAAAATAGAATTAGGGAGTGGAAATTAGCGCCAGTTAGAGGAGAATTTCATGATTATTTCGGAAATGTAATTGCAGGAAATTTTGAAGCATATCAACTTCATGTAATTCCTGAACAGGTTGATGATTTTAGATATGTCATTTATCGTATTAAAGATCTGTTAGAATTATCTGACAAAGAGTTCAAAAAAGTAATTAAAAAGAAAAATGAAATCAAATCTTGGGAAACTTTAATTGTTTCAGATAATTTAAGTTGGCAAAAATTTTCAAAAATAAATAATCATTTATATGATTTAAATGGTGTAAAGCCCGTCATTTCTATTTCAAGAAATTATCCATATAAAGAAAATTTTACCCATTTGCTTGGTTATGTAAGTCAAGCAAATCAAAATGACATTGAAAGAACTGACTCAATAAAAAAGAATTTTGTTCCTGGTCTTAAAGTTGGAAAAGTTGGACTTGAGAAAACTTTTGAAGAAAAACTTATAGGAACAAACGATATTGAAAGATATGAAGTAAATGCTTACGGCAGAAGAATTAATCAGTTAGAATTTCAAAAAGGAAAAAAAGGCAAAACCTTAAGATTAACAGTTGATACAGAGGTACAGAAATTAGCTAACGACTTACTAAAAGAAAAAGCTGGCTCAATATGTGTAATGGATATTTATACTGGCGCAGTGATAGCAATGCATTCATCACCATCATTCGACCCTAATTTATTTGTTTTTGGAATTAGTAAAGATGATTGGCAGTTGATCCGAAACGATCCAATGAAACCTTTGGTCAATAAAACCCTACAAGGAAATTATTCTCCAGGATCTACAATTAAACCAATTGTAGCTTTATCCGCTTTAGAAAATGGAATCATAAATACTAATTTTACAGTTAAGTGTACAGGTAAAACAGAAATGTATGATCAAACATATCATTGTTGGAAAAAAAAGGGTCATGGATTCGTAAGTCTAAGAAATGCTATGAAGCAATCTTGTGACACTTATTTTTATGAAATAGCTAGGAAACTTGGTGTAGATAAGTTAAGTGAAACAGCAAAAAAATTTGGTTTAGGTGAAAAAGTTTTTAGAGATTTGTTTGACATTGAAAAAAAAGGATTAATTCCAAATACCCAATGGAAGAAAAACGCGCTAGGAAAAGGATGGTTATTAGGTGAGACAATTATAACTGGAATAGGTCAAGGTTATATTCAAACTACACCAATTCAACTATGTTTAATGACAGCTCAAATTGCAAACGGCGGTTATAAAATTTATCCACATATTGTTGCAGGTGATGAGGCAAAAAATAAACCTGATGATTACTATACACCTTTGTATGAAAATTCAAAAAATATGAGAATAATAAAAGATGCAATGTTTGGTTCTACAAATGAGGTTATGGGTACCTCTTATCGATCAAGAATCGATGATCCTGAATATCAATTCGCAGGTAAAACTGGAACAGCACAGGTAAAAAAAATAACTGAAAGAGAAAGAGAGTTAGATTTAAAAACTTTTGAGATACCATATGAGCAAAGAGATCATGCTCTTTACATAGCATTTGGACCATATAAGAATCCAAGATATGCTTTAAGCGTAATAGTCGAACATGGAGGAAATGGAAGTACAACAGCTGCTCCAATGGCAACAAAATTATTCAAACTAATAATTGATCGACACAAGATAAGAGAAGCAATGAATGATAAAAAATATTTAGAGATTTAGATGTACCAACATACAAGATTAACAACAAATAGATTAGGTTTTTTTCAAAAATTTAGAAATTTTGATTATATCTTATTGTTTTGTATCTTGATATTAGGCTTTATTAGTTTAGCAACAATGTATTCCACTGATGGAGGTGAAGTTTTATTTCATACTAGAAGCCATTTTGTAAAATTAATTGTATTCACATTTATGATGTTGATTATTTCATTTATCAACATCAAATTTTGGTTCTCAATAGGCTACCTTACTTATTTAGCCGTAATAGGTTTATTAATTGCAACATATCTATTTGGTATAACTTCATCAGGCTCTCAGAGATGGATTAATCTCTATTTCATTAACTTACAGCCATCTGAACTAATGAAAGTTTTCATTATCTTATGTCTTGCTAAATATTTTCATCGAATGAAAATAGAGAACGTTAATTCAATTTATACTATCTTAACATCATTGATTATTATTGTATTACCTATGGGCTTAGTAATTGTACAACCTGATTTAGGAACATCAGTTCTAATTGGAATCAGTGGAATAGCTGTTTTATGGTTTGCAGGAATAAATCACAAATATTTTATTTATACCGTTTTAGGATTTGTGATTTCTTTACCATTTATAATTGCTTTCTTAAAACCTTATCAAAAATTAAGAGTTTTAACCTTTTTAAACCCGGATAGAGATCCACTTGGAGCTGGATATCAAATTATTCAGTCAAAAATTGCGGTGGGTTCTGGAGGAATTTTTGGCAAGGGATTTTTAAAAGGTACACAAAGCTACTTAGAATTTTTACCGGAGAAACATACTGATTTTATCTTTACACTTTTTTCTGAAGAGTTTGGATTTGTTGGTTCTGCCTTACTTTTGGTAATTTATGCGATCATTATTTATAGAATTATTGCAATCGGAGCAAGTTGTAGAAGCTATTTTGCAAAGATTTTTTGTTATAGTTTTGGTGTTGCGATATTTGTATTTATAACAATAAATATGAGTATGGTTCTTGGTCTACTACCTATAGTTGGCTCTCCTCTACCAATAATGTCTTACGGGGGTTCATCAATGTTGGCAACGATGATTGGCTTTGGAATTGTAATGAGTGCCAGAGTTCACAATCAGCAAATAATTGCATAAGTATAATTTGTCGCTTAAATTATTTTAAATTTTAATTGTATAATTTAGTATGCAAAACATCACTAAAGTAGGAATAATTGGAGCCGGTATACAGGGAGTTTCAAATGCATTATTTTTACAAAAAAAAGGTTTTCATGTAACTATATTTGATAGAGATGAGCCAGGTAGTCAAGCAGCATCATATGGCAATGCAGGACACTTTTCTCCATACGCTTCTTTGTCATTAAATAGAACTGATATATTAGCTGACGTTCCGGCAATGTTAATGAGTTCAACTGGGCCTTTAGCTTTAAAGTGGAATTATGTGCCTAAAATGATCCCTTGGTTTATAAAATTTATTTTAAATACCTCAAAAAATAAAATGATGCACACAGCAAAAAATATGCATCAAATTTTAGATTTGGCTCTTCCAGCATATGATGAACTATTTGATGAAATTAATTTGGAGGGATTGGTAGAAAATAAAGGAATTTTATATGTTTGGAATAACAAAGATTTAAAGAGTCGGGAGCTAGAAATTAAAGTTAGAGATGAACTGGGTGTAAAACAACAACTTGTAGATAAAAAAGAAATTCATGATCTTGAACCAAATTTAAAACCTTTTTATCATGCGGGTGTTTATTATCCTTATGCTAGACATGCAAGAAATCCAAAAAAAATATTATTAAAGTTTTTTGAGCTTTTTTTAAAAAAAGGAGGAAAGTTTGAAAAGAAAAACATTAAAGATATTAATTTTGAACATGAAAAACCAATTTTCAAATCCGAAAATGAAAAATACTCTTTCGATAAAGCAGTAATTGCCTGTGGTGCTTTTTCAAAAAAACTTACTGATAATCTAGGTGAGAAAATACCTTTAGATACAGAGAGGGGTTATCATGTTCATTTTAAAAATTGTGATCATCTATTAAATAGGCCAGTAATATTTTCTAATAGGGGTTTTGGTATTACTCCTATGGAACAAGGCCTTAGAGTAGTAGGTACTGTTGAATTTGGTGGTTTAGATAATCCTCTATCTAAATCAAGAATTAATAATTTGATTAATAATGCAAAGTACATGCTTGGTGAATTACCAGATCATGAAGATGAATGGTTAGGTTTTAGACCCACATTACCTGATTTTTTACCTGTCATTGGACCATCAAAAAACTACAAAAATGTTTTTTATTGTTTTGGTCATCATCATTTGGGATGGACATTGGGACCAATATCTGGAAAGATTGTTTCTGGAATGATAGCTAAAGAAAATACAAATCTTAATTTAGATCCTTATAGCTCAATAAGATTTAATTAAATTATGCAAAGTGCTAAAGCATATATAATGCTGGTATGTGCAACACTATTTTGGGCTGGTAATTTTATGGTTGGAAAATTTGCTTCATTTTCAAATATTCCTCCAATGACATTAGTTTTTTTTAGATGGTCATTAGTTTGGTTAATTTTACTTCCATTTACCTGCAGAGAGATAATAGTTTACAAAAAAGTAATAATGAGCAATCTACCCTTACTTTTTTTTTTAGCATTAACAAGCGTTGGTTTATTTAACTCTTTTACTTATCTTTCTCTAGTATATACGCAAGTGATTAACGCCTCTCTTTTTAACACTGCAATCCCTGCAATTATTATTTTATTATGTTTTTTATTTAAAATAGAAAAAACAAATAAATTTCAAATTTGTGGTTTGATATTTGCAGTCCTCGGTATTTTGTCAATTATTACTAAACTTGATTTAAATATTTTGTTATCGCTCAACTTTAACAAAGGAGATTTAATAATGTTAGGAGGGGTAGTTTCTTGGGGTCTTTACTCTGCATTTTTGAAAAAGAAAAATTTTGATTTACCTTTGCTTACTTTAGTACATGTACTATGCACATTTGGTTTGATTTTTATTTTTCCTCAATATTTGTATGAATATTCTCAAGGACAATTTATTAAATTTGATATGAATTTAATATATCTACTATTTTTTTTAGCTTTATTTCCAAGCATAGGTTCATATTATTGTTGGGCAGGCGCAGTATCAATTATTGGTGCAAATAGAGCTGGTATATTTTTGTCTTTAATTCCTTTGTTTAGCACAATAATGGCAATCGCGATATATAATGAAAAATTTCAATTTTTTCACTTGATTGGAGCAGTATTAATTATATTAGGTCTGTTCTTATCTAATAAGGAAGTTAAAAATGCTTAAAGTTGCAATTTTAGATGATTATCAAAATGTTTCACAACAATTTGTAGATTTAGAAAAATTGTCTGGAAAATATGAGTTTAAAATTTTCAGTCAACCCTTTATCGATGAAAATAATGCAATTGAACAACTTGCAGATTATGAAGCATTATTAATCATGCGTGAAAGAACACCAATAACAAAAAACTTAATAAATAGTCTTACCAAACTAAAGTATATAGTAACAAGCGGTTTAAGGAATAAATCAATTGATTTAGAAGCAGCGATAAAGCGTAAAATTTTAGTTTGTGGAACAGAAATGAATATAAACCCAACTCCTGAATTGACTTGGTCACTTATTTTAGGTCTTGCAAGAAATTTGAAGGAGGAAATTGACAACATGTATCAAGGATACTGGCAAACAACTATTGGTACTGAATTAAAGGGAAAAATTTTAGGTTTAATTGGTCTTGGTAAAGTCGGTTCACAAGTAGCTAAAATTGGAAAAGCTTTTGGAATGGAAGTGATGGCTTGGAGTGAAAACTTAAATTTAGATAATTGTAAAAAACTTGAGGTACTTCCATGTAGCAAAGAAGATTTAATTAAAAATTCTGATTTTTTATCAATTCATGTTCAAGGTGGTGAAAGATACAAAAATTGTATAACTTTAAAAGAGTTAGATAAAATGAAGAAAACTGCCTTTTTAATCAATACTTCAAGAGGACCAATCATAAATGAAGATGACTTAATTATAGCTCTATCGACAAACGAAATAGCTGGAGCAGGTTTGGATGTTTACGAAAAAGAACCTTTACCAGAAAATAATAAACTTAGATTTTTACCTAATGCTCTATTAACTCCTCATATTGGATATGTTACTGCCGAAAATTATAATATTTTTTACAATCAAATGATTGAGTCATTAGAGTCTTGCGTAAATGGCAAACCTTTAAGACAAATTTTAGAATAAAATGCCCAGTAAAAAATCGTTTTTGTTAGAGCTATCTAAGAAATTCGATTCATTAAAAAAATTTTATTATTTTTACAATATATATGTAAGAAATTTTAAATTCTTAAATAAAGGGTCTCAATTTGGTGAAGATGAGTATATCCTAAATTTATTTGATAAAAAATTTAAAGGAAAATTTTTGGATGTTGGTTGCTATCATCCAACCAGACACAGTAACACTTATCTGATGTACAAAAAAGGATGGTCAGGTCTTAATATTGATTTAAATCCTTTAACAATTGAATTATTTAATTTTATGAGGCCAAGAGATATAAATATAAATATTGGTATTTCAGACTCTGAGGAAGAAAAAAGATTATTTTATATTGATGAACTAAATACACAAAATACGCTTGATCAAAATCAGCTAAATTTTTTAAAAAATCACCATAACATTAAAGACGATGAAATAATTGAAAAAAAAATTAAAACAAAACGTCTAGATAAAATTTTAAACGATCATAAATTCTTTGATATAGATTTTATGAATTTAGATGTTGAGGGGCATGAATTAAATGTACTTAAAACTCTCAATTTTGAAAAAATCTCAATTAAATATATTTGTGTAGAAATGATAGACCATAATGAAATATCTATTGAGAATAACCAGAAAATTAAAGAATTGTTATTTGCAAATAATTTTAATTTTATTAAAAATTTTGATTATAATTATATTTATCAGAGAATTTAAGTATGGATCTACCTATTGTAAATCATAAAGATTATAATGCCCAAATAGGCGATGACCATAAATTTCCAATTAAAAAATTCGAGGAGCTTGCAAAATTTTTATTAAAAAAAGGAATAGTAAAAAATTTCCACCAACCATATCCATGTTCAAACGAAACTTTAAAACGGGCTCATTCTGAAACGTATATAAATAGTATCAAAAATAAAACTTTAGATGAATTAGCAATAAAAAAGATAGGTCTTCCGTTAGTAGATAGTGTTGTCCAAAGATCTTTAGTTGCAACTGGAGGAACGGTGTTAGCTTCTAAACTTGCAATTAATTATGGTATCGCTTGCAACACTGCTGGCGGCAGTCATCACGCTAACTTTAATGAAGGTGCTGGCTATTGTGTTTTTAATGATGTAGCTGTAGCTGCCGAATACCTGTTAGATAGAGGTTTGGCAGGAAAGATTTTAATTTTGGATTTAGACGTACATCAAGGAAATGGCAATTCAGACATTTTTAAAAATAATCAAAATGTTTTTACATTCAGCATGCACTCCAGATCAAACTATCCTGCAAAAAAATCTATCAGTGACCTTGATATTGAGTTAGATAACAATACTGAGGATAAAGAATATCTTAAAATACTTAAATTTAATTTAAGTGAATTAAATAAATTGGATTTTGATTATGTGTTTTATATAGCAGGAGTAGATATTCATTTTAATGATCGTCTTGGAAAACTAAAAATTTCTGATGAAGGTATTAGAAAAAGAGATGAGATTGTTACAGAAAATTTTTTTTCAAAAGGTATTCCTCTTTGTGGTGTTCTTGGGGGAGGATATAACAAAGATTTCAATAAATTAGTAGAATTGCATTCATTTTTACATCAATCATGTGCTAAATTAATTTAATTATGAATAAGAAAAATCCTAATCTTACTGCAGAACAAAAGTTAGTCATGTTTGAAGATGGTACCGAGCCGGCAGGTTCAAGTGAATTAAATAATGAAAAAAGAGTGGGAAGTTATCATTGTGCTAATTGTGATGTTAAATTATTTGACTCTAAAACCAAATATGAAAGTGGATCAGGTTGGCCATCATTTTATCAAGCACTTCCTGAAGTTTTCGAAACAAAAACAGACCATTTAATAGGTTATGCAAGAACAGAGTATCACTGTAAAAATTGTAATGCCCATCATGGACATATTTTTGACGATGGACCAGAGCCAACGGGAAAAAGATATTGTAATAATGGTATTTGTTTAATTTTTAAGGAAACAAAATAATCAATCATGATGGGCACGTTAAAAATTGCACTTTATTTAGTAATAGTCTTTATTGCTTACAAAGGTTATGTGGCATTTAAGAATTTTGAGATTGGTGTTGGAGATAGACTTGCTGAAATTGAGGAAATAGCAGATTTTGAAAAAGAGGGAGAAGTTATTGGTCTTATGATGTATTTAGGTGACCCCCCTAAATTAACAGAACATTTATATACTGCTGGTAGATCTAAATGTTTAGAAATGAAACAGATAGCTGAAGAAACTTCATTTGCCTATTATGAATGCGCAAGAGTAAATGCAGTTTTGAAAGGAAAAAAAATTGTGAATATCATTGAAGAAATAGAGGTAATTGAATGATTTTAAAATATTTTAGTTTTTTAATTGGGATTATTTGGTCATACTCAATTATAAAAACTCAATCAGTCTTTAGTAAAAAAGCTGGTTTGATTTTTAAAATATTCATATCAAAAGTTTCATGGTTGACATTGATCGCAGCTGGCTATTTCGGTTATAAAAATTTTCCAATTCAATACACAGTACTAGGAATTATTCTAGGGATAATGACTGTACATATAGGTTTTCATCTTTTGAAGAAAATTTTAATTTCAAAATTTAGTGACAATCACCTTCAATTAATTAAATCTTTTTTTGAATATACACTTATTATTTGGGTAATTTATTATATCTTTTTTTAATTTGTCATTTTGTTTAGCCAAAATTAGCTAAATATTAAAATGCAAATTTGTAAGCAAAATTCCCAGAGAAACTCATTAATTCTTGAGTGCTGATGGTACTGTCCAAGTAAAATTTAAAAAAGTGATCTTGTGATATTTTTTTTTCAAAAGCAAAATTTGTTACCAAACTTAACTCTTGAGTAAGATTTGTGTCCTGAGAGTAGTTAGCAGCAGTTGCATTAATCTCATAATCCTGGTCTTTACCTAATATCATTTTTCGAACATCTAAAATCCAACCTAAATTAACTTGATAATTTTTCCCTAGATTAAAAGTATAATCATCATCAATATAGACTGATAGATTAGTAATACCCTTATCTTCCCACTGATAATACTTAGTTTCACTATGTGCAGGAGTAAATGATAAACCAAAAGTTGCACCAATATTTGGAATTAATTTATCATTGTTTATTTTTGTTCCTCCAATCAAATCGAAACTTGCAAATGCATCTGTTAAACTTAATTTACCAGTAGTTGTCGTGTTTGTTAAAATTAATCTATCACTATTATGCAAATTAATTCCACCTATGACGAAACTTTCATCTCCAAACTTACTTAGGATTGGCTGATCTCTAAAATAAAAACCAGAATGTAAAGAGTATCGAGAAACACTATGGTTTTGATTAAACTTTTGTCTTTCAGACCCCAAAGATAATATAAAATCTTTCCCTTCATATGGATTTAAAAGATTTATGGTAAAACCAGCTAAATTAAAACCTAATGATAAATCTTGAGTGTTTTGCTTTCTTTTAGATGTTGAGAAAGTAATCTCACCCCAACTCTCACTATCAGTCAAATCTTCATCTGCATTTTTATATTTGGTAATTGATTGTCTAATATTTAAAGATTTAGTTCCTAGTAATTCATCAAGAACTTCACTACCACCTTGACCAACAGATCCTGCAGATCCTCCAACAATTTGGTTGCCATCTAAGTCTTCTAAAGTGAAATCACCAGAAGTTTTATAATAATAGTTACTTCCGACACCATGATTAATTTTTAATGTATTTCCTGTTGCACTGGTTGCAGCTTTAATTATACCAACTACTACTCCACTATCTTTTAAAGTTATTGTATTATTGTTTCCTTTAAGTTGAATCGCATTTTTATCGACAGATTTATTATTTTTAATAGTTCCACTGTTTGTAATGGTTGAGCTGGCACCAACTATTATAGTTCCTTTACTTCCTTTACTAGTTATTTCTCCCCCTGTATTATTTGTGATGGTATTGCCAGTATCATCATCACTGAAAATTATTGCGCTACTTGATGAACCAGTATTAATCGAGGTAATTTGTCCACTATTTTCAATTGTTGTGTTATCTCCACCAGTGCCTGAAGTTGCAAGAATAGTGTTTCCTGGAGACGTGATTATTCCGCCACTGTTGTTTGTAATTGTTATTCCTCCATCAGAACCGCTGAGGTTAATTGCTTTTGAATTATTACCACTAGCACCCAAAGCCTGAATTGTACCTGAGTTAGTTATTGTTAGTTCACCTCCCTCAGAATCAATAGTATTATTACCTGTCGATGTTACTGACGAACCAGAGTGTATTGTAATTGTTGTACCTGTTATTTCGTTACTAGTATTTTTAATAGCTTTTTGACCAGTTCTTGCTATGGAGGCGTTATCAGTAACTATGATGTCAACATCATCTGCAGTAACAATTTGTTGAGTTGTTACAGTAGAAGAGAAAGTTGTATCCTCTGTAACATTAACAGCATATGAGATGCTAATTTTTGTTAATAGAAATAAAGTAATTAAGATTGTCTTTATTTTATTCATTCGGTTTTTTTAAATGATTATGAGTATTATTCATCAAAAATTATGCCCAAATTTGGTGTAAAATTCCTATATTTTTTGACCATATTGGGCATTAAATCTCTTTGTGATTCAATAAAAAAGTATAATCTTGTTTTTAGACAAAATTCTAGATAAAAAATATCATGTTTGAAAAATTGGAAGAATTAGCAAAAAATAACAAAAAAATCTCAGATTTTCATATCAGAAGTGGGTGGCCACTCGCCTTTCGACAAACAGGAGAAATTCATAAAGTTCCAGATGTTATGGTCAAGGCGCAAGATTTACAGGACCTGATATCCACCAATTGCAATGAAGTCGAAATGAAAAGATTTAATGAAACTCATGAATTAGACTCATCTGTCACTTTAAGTGGTTTAAGATTTAGAGCAAATTTCTATAAAACAATTAATGGTCCTGCTGCAGTATTACGAAGAGTTGAAAGTGTTATCCCTGAAATGGGACAGTTTGATTTACCTCAAGTTCTTTATGATATTATAGACATGCACAAAGGTCTCGTACTCGTAACAGGCCCAACAGGATCTGGTAAATCAACTACATTAGCAGCTATCATAAATGAAATTAATAAAACTAGAACAGCCAACATAATTACAGTTGAAGATCCAGTTGAGTTTATTCACAAGGATCAAAAAAGTATTGTCTCTCACAGAGAAGTTGGAAAACAAACTCAAACATTTGCATCTGCATTAAAAGCAGCACTTCGTGAAGATCCAGATGTAATTTTAGTTGGAGAGATGAGAGATTTAGAGACCGTTTCTCTCGCATTAACAGCTGCTGAAACTGGGCACCTAGTTTTCGGAACACTTCACACGAGTGGTGCGCCTAATACTATAAATAGAATTATCGATGTATTTCCACCTGAGCAACAAGCACAAATTCGTGCTCAGATTTCAACATCATTGAAAATGGTAGTAACTCAAAGACTTCTAAAAACAAAAGATGGTCAAGGCCGTTGTGGTGCTTTTGAAGTGATGAAGTGTACAGCCCCAATTCAAAACTTAATTAGAGAAGCGAAGATTCATCAAATTCCTAGCATCATGCAAACAGCTGTAAAAGATGGAATGATTACCATGACAAAATCTTTAGAAGAACTGGTTAAGTCTGGAAAAATTGATGCATCAGCAGGAAAAGAACATTAAAGGATTTAATCTCCTAGAGTTGTTGGTCGTCCTAGGTATTATTTCAATAATATCAGCTCTTGGATATCCAAATTTTTCTTCATGGAATAAAGAGAGAGAAGTAAGAAGGGCCGCTGAGGATATAAAAGCGCTAATGAAAAATATTCACACTCAGACTGAAAGAGGTACATTTGCTTATGTACAAGTACTTTTTGTAAATGATGGTAATAACTTAATAGTAACATCCAAAGGAATGACAATGCAATCACTAGCAACTAAAATGAATGATATGACAGATGGTTGGAATGCAAATCCAAATAGTAGATGCAATACTTCAGGAACAAATTATTGGGATACTGATATAGCTGGTGATGAAAGTGAAATAGGAAAATTATCTTATAGCATTACTCTTGATAAAGTGACAACCCAATTTGCTAATGGACAAGGTGCTGTTTGTTTTTCAAGGAATGGAAAATTTTATGATAGTAGTGATTTGTTAGCTGCCAGTGGAAGCACTCCCTACGATTTTATTTATTTATGTAGAAGAGAGTTAGTTTCTTGTCCTGTAAGTTATAAAACTATAGAAGGTGAAGAAGAAAATAATAATAATGATGATAATGATTCAGATGAAGCTCCGTCAGAGCCAGTTGATATTGCGACAGCTGTATCAGTGGAAGACAAACCCACGGATGTTAATGTAAAGTATCTCAGAGCAGTTAAATGGGGAAGATTTGGAAATTTTTCTGTATCAAAGTGGAATGGCACAAGCTGGGTAGAGTAAAATGAAAAGAAAATTTATCAAAAATATTTTAGGAATATCAATTCTTGAAGCTTTAGTTTCAACCGCAATTATAGGCATTGGGTTTGTGGCAATTTTACAAATGACTAATTATTCTGTTCAATCAATTTATACGTCAGGTGAGAGAACTAAAGCAAATTACTTAACAAGTATGATTGCAGAAGATGTAATAGGAAATAAAAAAATGACAGATGATGCAGGTAATAACTTTTCAAGTATGCTAAATTTTAATTCTGGAGGATGGAATTCAGATTTTTGTGACCAGTCATCGGATGCAGTTGCTAATGTTGGCCAAGTCTATGCTGGCGCAGAATCAAATGATGGACTTTCAATAAAAACAAATAAATGGTCAGCTATCTTAAATAATAAATCCTATTTAGGTTGTAGAGGAAACAAGGAACAAAGGAATTTTGTTATTTTTCCAATTGGAGCAGAGTGGACAAGTCAGCCAATAACAAATTCAGAAACCATATCCGATACTGACGATAATCATATTGTTAAAGACCAAGTTATGTATATTGGTAGAATTCAGATGAACTTAAATGAGGGAAAAAAAAGAAAATATTTATATTTTCAAACAGATTATGTTTTACGAGGTACTGAATGAAACACTCGAAAAATATAATTGGACTTACCTTACTTGAAATATTAATTGGAATTATAATCACAACTATAATGATGGCTGCAATGTACACTTCTTATAATGTTGTGAATAAATCTTATTCACAAGTGAGTGGGAAAGCAAAGATTAGTAGATCTAGCAGAGACTTAGTTTCGATGTTAATGCGAGATATACGAATGGCTGGTTTCAGGTATTATGTTGGAAGTGAACAAATAAAGAAATTTGCAAGAGATACAAGTGGCCCTGCTTGTACTAATGGAGTTGTATTACCAAAATTTAGTTACCTATTTTATGATAGTGGTTTTGATGATCCAGCTAAAAGTCATAATCCAATAGTAATAAGAAGAAATACTCCAGGTCCTGGAACAGGTTTGAGTACTAGAGATTTGACTGATTGTTGTGACCAAATTCAGATTGTATATGAGGATTTTGATCAAAATGATTATAACGAACCATTTAAAAGATACAGAATTACTTACTATGCAAATCCTGTAGATGAATCAGATTTGAGTCAAGGTTATTCTGTATACAAACGTGTGGAAAATTTTAGCGACCCAAGACCAGACGGTCAATGTACATTTTTTAATGAAGCTCCTCCAACTGAAGACGGTGGTGAGGGAAATGATGGAGATGGTGGGGATAACGCTCAAACAACTATAAGTTACTCAGGATCATGGACGACAACATGTCCTGAATGTACTCCAAACGACGTTCTTGTGAGAAAACATATTGAAATGATGGAGTTTATACCTTTTGATGAAAATGGAAAAGTTATAAAAAGTTCATCTAACAATTATCCAACACCTGAAGATCCAAATACTAGAAGTCGCTTATATGATATAAGAGGTGTAGATGTAAGACTTACTTTTAGAACTAAAGAAGAATTTTTCAGGGATCCTATACCAAGAACTGAGATTGGATTATCAGGCAGAGATAAAACACATTCAGATAGATATTTAAGAGACTCGGTAATAGTCACAGTAGCAACTAGAAATATTGGAGAGTCATATTAATGAGAAATAAACAAAAAGGATTTGCATTAGTTTTATCTTTGGTTTTATTACTTGCTATGTCTTTAATGGGGGGAGCTTTAATTGTAATTGCGTCCTCTGACCATCAAGGAAATAATAGTAGTGACGAATACCAACAAACTTTCTATGTGGCTGAAACAGCTTTGTTACAAGCAGAAAAAAGTTTATTAGACAAATTGATGGGCCCTATAAATGATACAAATGGAGTGAGGGACACAGCATCAAGATCAATTCCAATAAATACTGTGTCAATTGATCCCGATAATTATAATCACAGATCAGATTTTACACCATGTTATAAAAGTTTTAGAAATTTAATAAGAGAATTTGATCCTAATGCATCTGCAACACCTCCACAAAATGGTGACAATAATGATGCAGGTGGCGGCGATAACAGTGGGGATGCGCAACAAGATCAAGTAGATGGGAACGATGGTGGAGATGGAGGTGAAAGTGCTCCTGTGGAGGAAACTCCAGATTTCAGATTAGTTGAACATGTCGAAAACCAAAGTTTTTTTGCTTTGATATCCCCTTTATTTGCAGATGGCAATAGGGGTAATCTTAGACTTGATGACGACAATGCCAACATAGATACCGATGAAGATATTGAAGATGAGATTGCAAGACTTCAAAGATTTAGATATGAATATTTTTCTGTCAATGTTGGAAATTCTGCCTACAAAGGTGTTGGATCTAGTATTAAAAAGACTTCTGGAACGACTCAAAGACAAGGAACTGCCTACAAACTGTATGGATGCGGCATGCTGGGAAATGTGGATGATCCAGAAATATTAATTCCACTAGAAACAATCGTAGTTCTTTCTCATTAACAGCTCTAAGAAAACTTAAAATGAGCATCTATCTTAGTTGAAATAAAATTATAAAATATTTATAATTTAATTGTGAAAAATATTTTTATTAAATTACTATTTTTTATATTTTTTTCTAGCACCTCTTATGCTTGTGCTCTTCTTCAAGTTCCAATAGGATCTACAGTCAACAGCGCTCAAAATACATTTGATTTTTTAAGTGGTCATAATTCCACTGTTTACGGAGAATATGTAACAGCAAGATATAATGTATTTGCAATTGATTATTGCGAAGGTTCAGGTTTAGAAAATGCAGATTTAGAGGTTTTAGTCCATGAGAATAAAGTAGTGGGTATAAATCTTGTTTCCTCAACCAGTGAAATTAAAAATGAGATTTATCAATTTGTAAAAAACAGAATAGCTGACCCAGGCGAAAAAGTTAAAAATGATGACTGGTCAGGATCTAAAGATTTAAGCATTGGAAGTTTAAAAATGTTTTATAGTAAAGTTAACTTAAGGGGTCAAACTTTAGAAATTTTCGAAATTACTAACTCTGAAATGATGAAATTTACAACATTTGAAGAAGTACAGGATGTAAACGGATAAATTATGTTAAAGTACTTTAAAATATTCACCTTATTAAGTTTTTTAACTTTCATCGGTCACGCAAATGCTAAACCTGTACCCCCAGGAGCTGGTGATGGAGATGTAGCAGCTAACATTTTATTTTTAATTGATAGTTCAGCGAGTATGTCAAGATGGATAGGTGGCGATGGATTGGGTTCAGTTTCTGGTGCTGTATATGACTCACAAGACAGAATTGTTATTGGACAAAGCCACAGAAGAAGTAGAGGAGGACTTATTAGATATACAGCAGCTGGTGCAAGGGATTCTGATTTTATGCCAGTTAGAAACGTTTCATCAAATGGTTGTACTGTAGAACTAGAGAATAATTCAAGGACTATTGCCAATCAAAGAGTAAGAAGAGTAGCTCAATTAAAATACTTGGAAGGCTTAACTACAAATAATAATGTAATTCAAAATCAAAATATAATTTTTGCAGCTGGAAGAGACCGTGGCACAAGAGAATTTATATTAGGTTTTTCAGATGATGGCAGAGACTGTTTGTTCGCTATTAAAGCTCCAAATGGTTACTCAAGTGGTGATTTTGATATAAAAACCGTTTCAATCAATGGCACTGATACTCCAGTTTTATTTATGGCTGGTGGACGTTTTGGAAGAAGGACTGATAGTTATTTCCAATCGTGTAATTTACTTACCTTGCTTTGTGAAACCCAATTGCATACAGGCAACCATATTACAAGACAACTTGCAAGATTAAGTGTTAATAATGATGGATCAAATATTTATTTTTCAAATAATAACACAGGTGAGTTAATAGGTCATTCTATTAATCCAACTGGTAATGCATTTGAACTTGGGGCTGAAACACTTCGTTGTTCGTCAACTACTAATCCAGTCTTAACAGAAAATATGATGCATGCTACAGCAGTAGAAGTTTCACCAAATAGTAATAATATAATTTATATTACTTCTAGATTTTCACATTCTTTACAAAAGATAGATATATCGAACGATACTTGTTCAATACTTACTGCAATTGGAACCGGTATGGCATCAAATGTATCAAATGAAGCAGACCCAGGTGCACTAAATGCTGATAATGTAAATTTTAGGTCGCCTTGGGGATTACACATCAAAGGTGATCATGGCTCAGGTGAAACAAGAATTCTAACTGGTACAGGAAGAGGTTATGTAGATGAGTTTAATGAGGACAATTTTACTGAAGCAAATAGAAATCAAAGTTGGCAACAACAGTTTGGTGGACCTAGAATAAGAAGATGGGATGGAGTTAAGTCAGCTGTCAATGCTGTCCTTAATGATAGTACTCTTACAACTGGAGCTTATTTCGGTTTTGGTCATTGGAATGCAGGTGAGAATGGACGAGGAACTAGAGCACCAAGAGGAGGTCGATTTTGTCATAGAAATGATGGATGTACATATTACGATGATTGGGAAGGTGAACATCCTCTTGGAAGAAGTTCACGATGTAACGAGGACTCTTGTTTAAATATTGCAGTAGGTCCTAGAGGTGCTAATTTAATTATGGATACTTTTGGTCCATTAGGTATGGCGTGGGGAACAGATGCTAATGCATTTTCTATGCTTGCTCATGATTATTTTACAGATAGTAATGCTGGTGGATCAATCGTAGATCCTGACTCTGAGTGCCAATTAAATTATGTGATTGTAATCGGTGATGGTGCGATGAATAACTCAGCAATGAATAGTGATGCAGCAGATAGAGTTAGAACATTGAGAGGCTTAGGAGTAAAAACTCTTTTTGTTGCATATGGCGGTGGTATTACAGGAACACCATTACAAAGGTTTCATGACTTTGCAAGAATAGGTTCAAGTACTGCTACAACAACGGCACAGTGCGATGCTGACCCTGACTGTGAAAGGGCAATAATAGCTGATACACCTACAGAATTAAAGACAGCTTTAACCAGCAAGATCAGACAAATAATAGCCGATAAGCTTGCATTCACTGCCCCATCTATTACAGCAACTATTCAAGAGGGTGGATCTATTTATCAAGCACAATTTGCTTATGAGCAATATGGGGAATGGCGTGGAACCTTATTAAGAAAAACACTTAATGCTGATTTAAGTGTTGATCATAGCATGGATACACCTGGAAATTGGAGTGCGGCTGTTGAAATGAAAAAAGCTTCTTCAGGTGGTGAAGAGGAAGACTCAAGAAACCTTTGGTCTGCAATTCCAGGAGCAGGTTATTTAGGCAACTGGGATAACTTTAATGTTGATAATTACACGCCAATTGCAAATCTTTTTAATGCTCTAGACTATACTGTTCAAGACTATCATAATAGTACTTCGAGATGTGCAATTACTAATAGTGATTTAGCTGATGAGGTACGTGGTCTAATAAATTTTATGAAAGGTAATGATTATTTTGATTATGACGGAGATTGCGATTTAGTTGAGGTCAGAGAACATGTCATGGGTGATATTTATCATTCCCAATTGATTGAGGTAGGTCCGCCAGATGCAAGTATCGATTATAGAGGTGATAATGAAGAGGCTTTTTATAGAGCAACCCATGGATATCAAAGATTTATGGCTCAGTACTCGGATAGAAGAAAAATAATTTATGCTGGTGCCAATAGTGGAATTTTACATGCTATCAATGCTGAGACAGGTAAAGAGGAATGGGGATTTATACCACCCTTTGTAGGTGCACTTATTCCACAAGTAGTAAATCCAGATTATGATGGTCCTTCAGATACTCAAGGTGGCACCAATCCAATATTTGGGGTTGATGGATCCCCAGTGGTTCATGATGTGTTTATAAGGGGGTATGATCAAGATGGAAATTTAGAGGGTTCAAAAAGCTGGCGGACATTATTGTTTGTAAATTATGGAAGAGGTGGTCCAGGTTTTTCAGTTTTGGATATAACGGCTCCAATACCAGTTGGTGGTAGAGGCCCAATACATATGTTCTCTGTTTATAACGACAAGATTAATAATAAAGTTCTAGTTGCTAATCACTTAGGAAATATCACTGAGTATGAATATAATGCAACAACCTCATCTCTAATCAATTCTGCTGAGGGATCAATGGCAACGGATAATTTAAATGATGCCAGAGATAGAGAAAGTAGTGCTGACTCAACAGATGAACAAGATCAAATATCAGCATGTCAAGAAATAGCCAACTTTAGAAATACAGGAACTAATTCTTGTTATAAAGGTACAGTTTTTCATTTTCCAGATATAACTTTACCTTATGATGCAGGGGTAACTATCCCAGATGGTATTTTGGCTGCAACTGAAGTCATAGACAATGTTCCACAACCAATTTCAATATCTAGCGCTGAAATGTTTGCGGATGGGGAAAATGGTACAGTTTTAAAAATAACATTTGATCAAACCAAAACGTATAATGCAAACGCAGCCACACAAGAAGTAACAACTACAACTACTGACGATGAGGGTAATGAAGTAACCACAACAACTTTTTTTACTGATAATACTAATAATATCAGGATATCAGCATGTAAGGGAGGGGCAGATATTGATCCTGAGTATGATTACACAACTTTGGGTGAAACATGGTCGAATCCAAAAATAATTAGAATGCCAACAGGTACATCGGAAAATATAAGAGATGACAGATATGTAGCTGTAATGGGAGGGGGCATGGGAAGAGCAGATCCTTGTGCCGGCTCTTCTGTCTTTTTAGTAGATCTAGAGGGTCACGAGATTGGTAAACCTGGGAGAATATTTGGTGCTGATGTAAATGGTGGACCTATTACTATCGTAGATACTTCTCCTAATGGTTACACTCTTGGAAGTCAGGTAATAGAAACTCCAAATGGAAGTGATATTGCAAATGCTATTCCAGCTAGCCCCATAGTAATTACTCCAGATACAGCACCTAATATTCCTTGGAGAGGAGCGTTAGTCTATATAAATGATCTTGAGGGTAAAATTACAAAAATAAATTTATCAAGTAATACAAAAGGTTACTCAAATACTTCAGATATAGATGTAGGTACAAGTGTTGTTGATAATGCCACAAATGTTGATAGCGGCACAGATGTAACTACTAGTGGTTTAGTAGATGGTGTTACCAGTCTCTATGATCAAACAACTTTATTTAGATTAAATGCATCAGAATCTAATGCGAGATATTCATTTTTCCAAATGGAGGCGGGCTTAGGTGTTACCACTGGAGGTTTTTGGTTATTTGGTTCTACTGGAAACTTTACTGACTTAGGCGGTAGAGAGGCAGGACTAGATAATATTCTATATGGTGTAAGAGATATTCATTATCCATACTTTAAGCATTTAAATGGCGTAACAATTCCAAAAGCAGCATCAGTCTCAGATACGGGTGCAGTTACACTTAACTCAGGATTTACAGAAGCAGCTCATGATGGAGCCAACAGTGCGGTAAATCACGTTGATGCAGAAACTTCTGCTACTTGTGTGAATGTCTCCGGTGATAAGACAGGAGTCTTTTGCCCTGATCCAAATGCTGGAGAGATTGCTTGGGTAGTTCATTTAGAAAAAGTTAGAGGTGAGGAAGAACGAAGCCTTGTTGATAGTGATGGTAATTTAGTAACAAACGCTGATGGTACCACAGCTACAGAGATGGTTAGTACTAATAATTTTATTACAACAAGAACTTATAGAAAGGCATCAGCACCTCCTACTTTATTTAGAGGACAAGTTTATTTTCCTATTTATCAACCGCCACCAACAAGTAATAGATGTACTCAAGGACACGCATTTATATGTGTAACTGATGATGAATGTGGAACAAATAATTCTGATCAGCTAAATCTAGCTGTTCCTGAAGGTGTCACTGTAGAAAATCCAGATGTAAATGCATGTGCATACGTTAGAGAAGGTGTGTTATCAGAACTTGTAATTTTCGGAGATACACTTTTTGCAAATGTTGCAGGACCTTCAGATGATGAAAGCACTTTATTTTCTATTCCATCAATTCCAGGTGAGATTATTTCTAATAAAGGTGGATGGCGAGATACTAGTTTCTAAAAAAATTTCAATTGATTAAATTTTTTAGTTTGTTTTTTAATTTATCTTTTACTTTATTTTCTAATTTTTCTGTATCAAAGTTCTCTACATTATTTAAAAAATCCTCTATTGAAAATTTTTCTTTAATTTTACCAATTGTATCATTAAATATTTTTTTTAAGACATCCTTATAATTATTACTTTGATCAGTATTTCCAATATTTTTTAGATTTATATTTTGTAATTTGAAAGTCTTTTCTATATCTAAATTTGAGGACATCATAGAAATAGAAATATTTTTTGTATCCAAATTTTTTATATTAAAATATTTATTAGACTGAGATTGAGACGTATTTTTCTTAATGTCTCGTTCAAATGATCTTATATTATCAGAAACTATTCGATCAGAAAAATTGAAGTAATAGTTTGCTTTAATATTTTCTAATAAAACATTATTGATAACAATATTGTCGGAAAATAATGAAAATGTATCTAAGTCTATACTTATAGTTTCTATTCTGAGCAAATATCCATCATACTCTTTATTTAATATACTAAAACCTCTCATATCTGCTTTTCCACTTAGGTAATCAATATTTAGCTTGTCAATTGATACATCTCTATTTAGTTCAGAAGAAATATTTTTTTCTAATCTATTTTTGATTAATTTATCTCCTAAGTATTCAATTGATAAATAAAATGAAACAGCAAAAACAAGAATGATTAGGAAAAATTTTTTCATTAATCTAAAAATAATATAATTTTTTCAAGTAAACTTACATATAATATACAACCCAAGACAAGATAAGGTCCAAAGGGAATTTTAGAGGACATAGTTTTAGATTTATTCATCAAACTTGGTATTGCAAAACACAAAGCCACCAAAGATGAAAAAAATAAAACAAATGGAATAGAAATCCATCCAAACCAAAACCCAATTGCAGATAGAAGTTTTGCATCTCCTAAACCCATACCTTCTTTATTTCGTAATTTTTTATAAATAAAAATTATAAACCAAATCACAAAATATCCTATAACACCTCCTATAATTGAATTAATGTAGTTTGGAAACAAATACTGATTAATATTTGGATCAAATGACTTTAAGAAACCAATAAACATCAAGGGAAAGGTGAGCTCATTTGGAATAATGAAGTGTTTTAAGTCTATAAAAAAAATTATTACAAAAAAAACTGTTAATACAAAGAACAACAATGTGGTTAAAGAAAACTGAAAGTAATAAAATGATATTACAAATCCTAAAGCTACCAAAAGCTCTACTGCAAAATACTGAAATGAAATTTTTGAGCCGCAATTTCTGCACTTTTGACCTAAAATAATGTATGAAACGAGAGGTATATTATCAAACCACCGTATTAATTTTTGACAATTTCTGCATTGGGATCTAGAAGATATTACATTTCCTCCCTCAGGGAGCCTAAATATACAAACATTACTAAAACTACCCCACACACTTCCGAGCAAAAATACAAAAATGTAAAGGATTAACACTTATTTTATCTCAAATCTTGAGGCTATTTCTACAATACCATCAATGCAATATTGAATTAATAACATAGCATCTTCAAGATGAAGATAAAAATTAGGTGAATGAATTATAATCTCCATATTTTGAAAAAATATCAAAAAAGAGATAGATTGCCAATAAAAATTATATGTTTTTTGGTTCAAAAAAACCTGAAGTTAATAAGGAAGAAGATACATCTAGTAAAGATCTAGCATTAATAACTCAAATGAACAATGAGCTTGCGGGTTCCTTGGATCTAAAAGAAACTTTACAAAATGCTCTTGAGGTAATTATTAAAAGAATCAATGCTCAAGCAGCAAATGTTTTTTTTATTGAAGAAAAAAAACAAGTCTTTCAATGTATAGCATCAAAGTATCAGGCCTATCTAGAAGATTATGAGATACCAATTACCCAAGGTGTAATGGGTAAAGCTGCTGCTAGTAAAAAATGTGTAAGGGTAGGTGATGTAAGGAAAGATGTAAGAGAAATAGCAGAGTTTTATTTTGATTTAGATAATAAAACTAATTTTACAACTTATTCAGTTTTATGTTCACCGCTGTTAGTCTCTGGAGAGTGTATAGGAGTTATTCATTGCCTTAATAAAAAAACAAATACAAAACTTTTTGAGGAAAGAGACAGAAAACTTTTAGAAACTTTATCAGGACCAGCAGCACTTGCAATCAAAAATGCAAAAACTGCAAAAGAGTTAATAGATAAAAATATTTTACAAAAAGAAATAGAAATTGTTGGAGATATTCAAAAAACTTTATTATCTCAAAATAAAAAAGATCCCTTTCCTATAGCAGGTATAAATATTCCAGCAAAAATAGTTTCTGGAGACTTTTATAACTTTTCAGATCTTGGAGAAGGAAAGTTTGGTTTTGGTGTTGCAGATGTATCTGGAAAAGGAATTAAGTCATCTTTATTAATGTCAAAAGCCTCAAGTCTTTACAGGTGCTTAAGTAAAACAATTTTTTCTGCAGCAGAACTTTTAAAAATTCTAAATGATGAAATATGTGAAACAGCATCAAGAGGTATGTTCGTCACAATGGTTATAGGTATCTATGACAGTAATAAAAAAGAATTGCTTATATCAAATGCAGGACATGAACCTCCATTAATATTTTCCAAAAAAGAAAATTTTTCAAATTTTGAAGAAGCTGGTCCACCATTAGGTATTGCACCTAAATATAAATTTTCAGAAAAACTAATTTCATTTAAAGAAAGTTCGATGTATATTTTTACGGATGGGATTACAGAGATGAAAGATGCAAATGGAAAAATGTTAGGCCAAGAAGGATTTCAAGATTATATCAAAAAGTATCAACAGATACCTAATTCACAAAGATTAAGTAAAATCATTGAGAACTTAGTTCAATCAGGAAGAATACAAAAAGACGACTTAACTATTGTTGCAATTGATAGTAATTGATTATGTTAGCAATTCCAAAAGTAATGATATTTATCCTGATAGTTTTCAGTACAATAATGTTTTATGCAAGCACTAATGTCTGCAAATACAATTTCGCAGTTGAAAGAAAAACAAATCTTTTAAACATAATTAGTGAAGAGATAGACCCATCAATACCAAAAGCTAGAGTTTATTACTTTAAGGAACTAAATTGTAACAAAGTTGATTTTAGTTTTGATTATGATAGGATGATTAAAAACTTTAAAACACTTTCTGTAGTTATCTATCAGGAGCTTTCAACTGATATACGTGGAAATCCAAATTAGTGATTAATCATTGAATAAAGTCAACCAATTGTTGAATTATCATCAATTAATAATATAATTACCCATTATAGGTTAATTAAAAACTAAAATAGGTAATTAAAAAACTATATTGGGTGAATAAATACAATGAATGTAAGTGAAAAAAATATTATTGATCTTAAAACTTTTACTAAAACAGATGAGACCCCAGTATTTTCTAGTGGTTTGTACAGCTGGATGATGTTTTTAATCAATTTATACAATAGAGTTAAAAAAAACTTAAAGATTGATTTCGATAGTTTTATGATATTACAATTGGTTGTAAGTGATTACTTATACAAAACAAATAAAAATGGGATTAAAAACTTTAATCAAATTGAACAAAGTTTAAATAATTCTTCTGATTTATTTAAAGAAAAAAGAAAAGTAAATATTGCAAGTATTGCTGAAGTGTTAAGCTTACCTAGAGAAACTGTTAGAAGAAAAGTTTTATATTTATCTAAGATAAGACTGTTGGATTATACAAAATCTGGAATAGGTATCGGCTCTGAATATAAAACAGTTTTTAATGAATTTGTAGCTGACACAGTAAGTAAAATGAGTCAATTGATTAAAAAATGGGAACAAGATGGATCTTTAAAAAAACTTTTAGATTTTAACAAAAAGATATGAAAAAA
>CACPQV010000005.1 GCA_902636165.1 uncultured Pelagibacteraceae bacterium | reverse complement strand
ATAAAAAAATATATTTTTTTCATGAATTCAAACTATATAAATGTTTATAACAGTTTAATAAAATTAACCACAAATAAAAAACTTTATGAGGGCTTAACTAAACAAGACACTTTTTCAGATAGATTAATACTATTTTTGATGCATTTTGCATTTTTCTTAAAAGTATACAAAAATAAAGAAAATACAAAATTATTACAAGAGATTTATGATTTTTGTTTTAAACAACTCGAACTATCAATTAGAGAAATAGGTTATGGTGATCAATCAATAAACAAAAAGATGAAAGATTATTTAAATATGTTTCACTCGATAATTTCAGAAATACATTTTTGGGACGATTATACAAAAGATGAAAAGATGATTAAGATCTCACTTTTTTTAGCAAACCTTAATAAAAAGGAATTTTTAGTTGAATATTTTAACAATTTTAAAGAAGATTTAGCTAAAAAAAATTTGAATTTTTTTTTAAAAGGTGTAAGTAATTCGTAATTATGGCAGTTCCTAAAAGAAAACAAACACCTTCGAGAACAGGCATGAGAAGGTCTAAAAATATGAAATTCTCACCTAAAAATGTAGTTGAAGATAAAAAATCAGGTGAATACAGATTATCTCATCATTTAGATTTGAAAACTGGTATGTATAAAGGTCGACAAGTTCTAGACCCTAAAGAATAATTAATCTAAAATTAAAAATGTCAAATTTAATAAATATTGCAGTGGATGCAATGGGTGGTGATGGCTCACCAAAAAAAATTATTGATGGTATAATACATAATCATAAAATAAACCGTGATAATTTTTTTAAAATTTTTGGAGATAAAGATGAAATTGATAAACATATAGTCAATAAAGTTGGAAAAAATTTTTACGAAATTATACATACAAAAAATGTTGTAAAAAGTGATGATAGTCCACTTGAGGCTGCTAAAAGAGGAAAAGATACAAGTATGTGGTTATCTATACAGAGTGTTAAGAATAAAGAAAGTGATATAGTTATTTCAGCTGGTAATACTGGAGCACTATTAGTAATAGCTAAACTTAATCTTAAAATGATTGAAAATATAGATAAACCTGCATTGTCTGCATTATGGCCGAATAAAAAAGGAATGAGTGTAGTCTTAGATCTAGGTGCAAATATAGATTGTAGTTCTAAAAACTTAGTAGATTTTTCTATAATGGGAGCTGCTCTCTATAGATCATTATATCCATCAGATAATCCTAACGTAGCTTTATTAAATATTGGGTCTGAGGAATTAAAAGGGAATGAAATTATTAAAGAGACTTTTCAAATTTTGAATGAAAAAAAGGACAATGACTTTACATTTGCAGGATATATAGAGGGAAATGAGATAATGGATGGTAATGTAAATGTTATAATTTCAGACGGTTTTACTGGAAATGTTGCATTAAAAACGGCTGAAGGCACTGCGAATTTTATTACTGACGAACTTAAAAAAGCGCTTAGTGGGAATTTTCTTGGAAAATTATCTTCATTATTAAATATAAAAAATCTAAAAAATTTCAAGAAACGTTTAGATCCAAGATTATATAATGGAGCAATTTTAATTGGTTTAGATACACCTGTTGTTAAAAGCCATGGGGGAACTGATTATATTGGATTTGCTAATTCTTTAGAAGTTTGCAACAGAATTGTAAAAGGAAATTTGATAAATAAAATAAATAAAAATATGTAACTCATGAGAATAAATTTAACTAAAAAAGATTTAGTTAATCTCGTCTATATGCAAATTGGATATTCAAAAGCAATATCTGAAAATTTAATTGACGAATATTTTTCTTTGATTATTTCAAATTTAATAAAAGAGAATAAATTAAAAATTTCAAATTTTGGAACTTTTGTTGTTAGAGAAAAAAAATCTAGAATAGGTAGAAATCCTAAAACCAAAGAAGAAAAAAAAATTTCACAAAGGAAAGTTATTTTATTTAGACCTTCTAAAGAATTTAAATTATTTATAAATGAATAAAGATTTTACCGCCTATAAAACGATCGGAGAAGTAGCTAAAATTTTAGAATCTTCCTCCAAGAATAGAAAGAATATACAAACTCATACAATTAGATTTTGGGAAAAGGAATTCAAGCAAATAAAACCAAAAATATTAAAAGGTAATAGAAGATATTATGATCTTAAAAATATTGAATTATTAAAAAAAGTACATTTTCTTCTAAAAGAGCAGGGCATGACAATAAATGGAGCTAAAAAAATTTTAAATGATGAAAAAACATTTAAACTTGACGAAATAACAAATGGCTCTATAAAGACATTTGATTTAAAAAAAAAGTTATTAAAAATTTCAAGTTTAATTAAAAAACTAAAAACTAAATAATATGGCAAAAAAAACACATATCAAAGTGCGATTGGTTCCAGAATCAAAACCTGACAGTCCTTTTTTTTACTATGTAAAAAAACCTGCAGGTGGAGAAAAAGCAAAAGTAAAACTTTCTGCACGTAAGTATAATCCAAGCACTAAAAAACATGAGGTTTTTGTCGAAAAAAAACTCCCTCCTCACAGTAAATAATTATTTTTTTTTAAAATTCCTTTTTTCGTAATCTATATAAGACCAAATCATATTTTTCCATATACGATTAGTAATTTTAGGATCAATCTTATTTTGAATAGATTTTTTTCTTATATTCTTTAAGATTATTTGAATTCTTTTATTATCAATAATCTCTTTTTTTTTTTCCTTAAGTTTTAAAACATGATTTACAAGGTTAGTTCTTTTTTTTATTAGCTTGATTAATGAATTATCTAATTTATCTAACTTCGATCTAATTTTATTAAGCTTTTTTCTTTTTAAAGGCGACATTTATATATTTGGATAATATGAAAATTATTATATTTATCCCCACATGTATACAACAAATACAAAAATAAATAATCAATTATCAATTTGGTTGGTTGTGATGTTTTGGATTATATCTTTTATGATAATAGTTGGTGGTTTAACAAGACTTACCGACTCAGGTCTTTCAATAACCGAGTGGGAATTATTTTCAGGATTTTTTCCACCTCTTAACCAAAACGATTGGATTGTTTATTTTAATCTTTATAAACAAATTCCTGAATTTAAGTTACAAAACTACAATATGACTTTAAATGAGTTTAAAGTTATTTTTTGGTGGGAATGGGCTCACAGGTTTCTTGGAAGATTGATTGGTCTTGGATATTTGATACCACTTATTTATTTTTCTTTTAAGATTAAGATAACTAAATTATTAAGTCTATATTTCATTTTTTTTCTCATATGTTTTCAAGGTTTCATTGGCTGGTATATGGTTAGTAGTGGATTAATCGATAGAATAGATGTAAGTCACTTTAGATTGTCTTTACATTTACTTTTAGCTTTTTTCATTTTATCTTTAATATATTGGAATTATCTAAAGATTAATGTATCAAGAACCATAACAAACAAATTGGATACATTTTTACCTTTGTTATTCATAATTCTAATTTTTTTGCAAATTTCAATAGGTGCCTTCGTTTCTGGTATGGATGCAGGAAAAATCTATAATTCATGGCCTTTGATGGGCAGTTCATATTTTCCCGATGATAACAATTTTTATAATTTATTTGAAATTAAAGCTTTAAGTGATCCCTCATTAGTACAATTTATTCATCGTAATTTAGCCTACCTCATAGTAGTTTTTTATATTTTAATTTTATTTAAAATTTATAGTAACAAGATGTATGGTTTATATAAATCTATTAATTATTTAGGAATATTTATAATTCTTCAAATTATATTAGGTATTTACACAGTATTATATGGTGCACAAATTTATATTGCATCTATGCACCAAATAAGTTCAATTTTCTTGGTTAGCTCAAGTATTTATTTTTTATATTTAAATACAAAATTTAACTAACAGCTTTCAAACTTTTTTTTGATGATTTGTTCAAGGCTTGATCTAAATCATCAATAATATCATCAATGTGCTCAATACCTATACAAAGTCTAACATAGCTTTGAGTCACACCTGATGCTGCTAACTCTTTTTCATTTAATTGACTATGAGTAGTGCTAGCAGGATGTATAGCTAAACTTCTTGCATCACCAATGTTTGCTACATGGTAGAACATTTTTAATGACTCAATAAATTTCTTTCCAGCTTCAATACCATTCTTAAGTTCAATACCAACCATTGGTCCATTTCCTCCTTTCAGATATTGTTTAGCTCTATCAGCAATTTTCTTTTCATGTTCCGTTGAATATATAACTTTAGTAACCTCTTTATGTTTTTTTAAGAAGTTAACTACCTTTTCAGCATTTTCACAATGTTGTTTCATTCTTAGAGCTACGGTTTCAAGTCCCTGAATTATTGCAAAAGCATTATCTGGTGCTAGAGCTGAACCTAAATCTCTAAGTAAACAAACTCTTGCTCTGACAGCAAAAGGTACATTAGCTCCGGTTAATTCTGGTACAGCTTTTCCCCAAACTACACCACCATAACTTGCATCAGGCTCATTAAATAAAGGTTGTCTCTTAGGATCTGCAGTCCAGTCAAAGTTACCACTATCTACTATGCTTCCTGCAACAGCAGTTCCATGTCCACCAATATATTTTGTTAAAGAATGTATAACAACAGCCGCTCCATGTTCTATTGGTTTACATATTATTGGCGCAGCTGTATTATCTATTATAAGTGGAATATTATATTTTTTTCCAATATCAGAAACCTCTTTGATAGGGAACACTCTCAAATATGGATTTGGTAATGTTTCACCATAAAAAGCTCTGGTATTAGCATCTATTGCCTTTTCAAAGTTTTTTGGATCACTTGGATCGGCATATCTAATTTCAATCCCAAGTTTGCTCAATGTATGCGTAAATAATGAAACTGTTCCACCGTAAAGATCTGTGGAACTAACAATATTATCACCTGATTGAGCAACATTTAGAACTGCAAAACTTGAAGCTGTTTGCCCAGATGAAACTGTTACACAAGATAATCCACCTTCCAATGCTGCAATTCTTTTTTCTAAAACATCATTAGTTGGATTCATAATCCTAGTGTAGATATTTCCAAATTCCTTTAATGCGAATAAATTTGCTGCATGTTCAGTACTCTGAAATTGATATGATGTTGTTCTATATATTGGCACAGCAACAGCATTAGTCGTTGGATCACTTCTGTAATTACCGCCATGAATGGCAACTGTCTCAGGATTATTTCTTTTCTTAATCATTTTACTCCTTTTTTAGTGCTTTAGCTTAATGCTAGGCGCACAATATAGTTCAAATGCCTACCGAATTTGTGTGATGATTTCCTCTTTAGCTGTAAGCCCGCAATAGGAACAAATCGGCATATTCACTATAACAAAAAAAAGCCTTAAAACAATATAAATATAAATTTGACTTTGATCTTATTAATAGTATTAATCCTCGCACAATGACTAAATTTGTTAAAAAAGACCAAATATCTTGTTCCTGGTATGAGATCGACGCTAAAAATGCTGTTGTTGGAAGATTGGCCACTGTAATCTCTAAAATTATTAGAGGTAAAAATAAAACTACATATACACCACACATGGATCATGGTGACTTTGTAGTTGTTAAGAATATTGAGCAAATAAAATTTACTGGAAAAAAGTTTCAAAACAAAAAGTATTACAGACATACTGGACATCCTGGTGGTATAAAAGAAACAACACCAGAAAAAATTTCTAAAAAAAAACCTGGTGAAACATTAAAATTAGCTGTCAAAAGAATGCTTCCAGGAGGAGTACTTGGAAGAAAACAACTGACAAAATTAAAGATTTATACTGGAAACGATCATCCACATACTGCGCAAAATCCTAAAGTTATTAAACTTTATGACCTTAACAAAAAAAATATAACTAATAATTAACATGGAAACTCCTCAAGACAATAATAAATCATCAAATATAAAATTAGATTTTAAAGACAGTAAATATGCTACAGGTAAAAGAAAAACTTCAATAGCTAAAGTTTGGTTAAAAAAAGGATCTGGAAAAATTTATGTTAATGGAAAATTGTTTAGTGATTATTTTTCAAATGATAATCATAAAATGCTGATTACTAGACCCTTTGAATTAATCAACCAATCAACCGAATTTGATGTTCGATGCAATGTGAAAGGTGGGGGTCATACTGGTCAAGCAGGAGCTTTAGTTCATGGTATTTCAAAAGCATTAGTTTTATTTGATGAAAATTTAAAGTCTACTTTAAAAGCAGAAAAACTTACGACAAGAGACTCGCGAGCAGTTGAGCGGAAAAAACCTGGTAGAAAAAAGGCTCGTAGAAGTTTCCAATTTTCTAAAAGATAATTTTCTTTTACTTTTAAATAGTTATAATAAAAAAATGTCTAAGCTTAATGTTTTGATTGCTGGATCAACAGGATACATTGGTATTCAATTAATTAAATTACTAATTAAACATAGATTTGTAAAAATAAAATATCTATGTGGAAATAATTCTGTTGGTAAGAATATTTCTTTTTATGACAAATCTTTAACTAAAAAAAAACTTCCAAAAATAATAAAATTTAGTAAGAAACTTCTTGAAGATATTGACGTCATTTTTACCGCATTACCTAATGGAGAGGCTCAGACTATTTCTAAAAGTTTGAATAAAAATAACGTTTTAATTGATTTATCTGGAGACTTTAGATTAAAAAAAAGTTTAGATTATTTCAAATGGTATAATCAAAAACACAAGGCAATAAAAAAGATTAAAAAAAGTATTTACTCAATACCAGAACTTCAAAATGAAAAATTGAAAAATTATAACATTATCTCATGTCCTGGTTGTTACCCAACTTCAATATTATTACCTTTAATACCCTTAATTGAAAAAGATTTAATTAATACCAAAAATATAATTATTGACTCGAAATCTGGATATTCAGGTGCAGGAAGAAACGTGCATAAAAAATTTAAAGATAAAAATTTATATGGTTCATTAAAAGCTTATGGTATAAAATATCATAAGCACAATCCTGAAATCATACAAACACTCAATCAATACTCTAAAAAAGAGATTATTTTTGAATTTATCCCACATTTAATTCCAATGTTTAGAGGTATATTAAGCACTATTTATGTAAATTTAAATAAAAATGTAAGTCATTCGAAAATAATTAAAGTTTTAACTAATTATTATAAAAGATCAGAATTTATAAAAATATTTAAAAAAGATTATTTACTAAGCACAAATGATGTAATTAATACAAACAATTGTTATATTTCTATAAATAAAACAAATAATAGGAATAAGTTAGTTATATTATCTGTAATTGATAATTTAATCAAAGGTGGGGCAGGTCAAGCTATACAAAATCTAAATCTTAGATTTAATTTTCCTGAAAAAGAAGGTCTAAAATGAAAATTTTGTATTTATTAGCAACATTATTTTTATTTAATAATTGCTCTTTCAACAAAGATTCAAAATTTTGGAATGAAAATCAAAAAAAAAAGAAGATGACTCAAAAAAAAATTAAAGAAATAGTAGATAAATCTGATAATTTAATGTCACTATCATTTAATGAATATAAAATATTTATAAAAGAATATGTTAAAAAAAGTAATTACCCTGACTTAAATAAATGAAAAAACAAATTAATATAGCGATAGTAGGTTTAGGACAAGTTGGAATTTTTCTTTATAATGAAATTAATAACAAAAAAAAAGATATTGAATTAAAAACAGGAAGAAAAATTAATATTGTTGGAATTTCAGCAAAAAATAAAAATAAGAAAAGAAGATTTAAGATAAATAAAAAAATTTTTTTTACAAATCCTTTAAATATTATTCAAAATAAAAAGATTGATGTACTTTTTGAATGTATAGGATTGTCAGATGGAATTTCTTTGAGAGTTGTAGAAAAAGCATTAAAAAATAAAATAAATGTTATCACACCGAATAAAGCACTTATAGCTAAACATGGTGACTATCTGTCAAAATTAGCAGAGAGGAAAAATACTAATCTAGAATTTGAAGCATCTGTAGCTGGTGGAATACCAATTCTTAGAACAATAAAAGAGGGTTTAGCAACAAACAAGATTCATAAAGTTTTTGGAATACTAAATGGAACAACTAATTATATTTTAAGTGAGATGGAAAAAACTGGTGAAAATTTTAATAAAGTTTTAAAAAAAGCTCAATTTCTCGGTTACGCTGAGCCAGGAAATCCAAAATTTGATTTAAATGGTCTTGATGCTTTTGCTAAAGTAAGAATTCTTTCTGCTCTAGCATTTAACAATCTTATTTCAAAAAAAAAATGTATAATGGAAGGTATAGAAAAAATTGATATTAAAGATATTAAAATTGCAAATCAATTAAATTTAAGAATTAAGCTTCTTGGCATCTCAGAAATGATAAATGGAAAATTATTTGAAACTGTTCATCCATGTCTTGTAGGTAAAAACACATATATAGGTAATGTGAATGGAGTTATGAATGCAGTAATTACTCAAGGCAAGCCAGTAGGTGAAAGTATCTTCCAAGGTGAGGGTGCAGGACCTGGACCTACATCATCATCCTTATTATCTGATTTGCTATCAATTTTAAGGGGAAATAAAAAATATCCATTTGGTATTTCGTATGTTAAACGTAAAATCGTTAAACCATTTAATAATAATAATTATACAAACTCACTTTATTTAAGATTTGAAGTGAAAGATAAATCAGGTGTATTATCAAAAATAACAAACCGTCTTGCAAAATTTAAAATCTCAATAAAAAGAATAATTCAAACACCAGACAAAAAAAATAATAAAGCCACAATTGTTATTATTACACACAAAACTTCTGAGATAAATTCTAAAAAATGTTTATCTGTCTTCAGAAAAGATAGAGATATTCTTCAATTTCCAACTTTAATAAGGCTTTATTAAAATTTACATCTAAATATCTTCTAGTCTTAAAAAAGATTTTTTTCCTATTATTGAATTAAATAATCCATTTAACCTAAATTTATACTTTTTAAATTTTTGACGATTATTAGTAAATTTATAAAGGCTCAATCTAAAAAATATTCTAATTATTATTGGGATAAAAATCAAAAAAGATATTATAAAGCCGTATTTTTTTTTGGTTATATAAAATTTCGACCAAATAAAATGCCATCTTAATAAACTTTGCCAATTTTCTCTAATTTTTTTATCTTTAATTTTTACAGTTGTATCAATTGTTTTTGTTTTAATAGAATTAATTTGATAACAAAATAATTTTTTTCTTTTAGCTCTGCTACAATAATCTGTTTCCTCGAAAAATAAAAAAATCCTTCTATCCCATCCTCCAATATCATGAAATTTTTTTTTATTCATAAACATAAAAGATCCATGTATCGAGTCTATTTTTCCTATTTTTAACTTTTGATTTATCTGTTTATGACCTTTTTTTTTAGTGTTTAAAAACCTTGGACCAAGTGCACAAAAATTATTATTTAATATTTTTGCATATTTAAAAAAAATTTTAATTTGATCGTAGTTAACCTCAAGATCCGGACTTAAATGAATTAGATATTTTGTTTTTGTTTTTTTTACTCCAAAATTTAATGAGCTGCTTACACCTTCATTATTTCTTAAATATACTCTAATATTTTTATATCTTTTTTCTAATTTTTTTTTTAATTGATGATTTTTTGAATTTTCTACAACAATTACATTAATTATTTTTGGAATTTTTTTTACAAAATCAAAAATTATTTCATCACTTTTATAAGTAACAATTATAATAGTTAGGTCTTGAAAATGACTTTTCATATTTTAATCTTATTTAAAGCATTATTTTTAAATAGATTTGCTTCTTGGATATATCTTCTTACCATTTGAGTTGTTTTGTGACCTGTCATTGCCATAATACTTCTTTCATCTGCACCAATTTCAGCTGTTGATGTCGCAAACCCAGATCTTAAACTATGACCTGCGTATTTTGTTTTGTCCAACCCAGCTAAAAGTGCATATTTTTTAATTGTTAAAGCTACTGTTTTATCAGATATATTGAATATTTTACCGTTGTTAATTTTGGCATGTGTAATCCATTCTTTTAAAGATATAACAGGACAATACATTTTATTTTCGAAGTAGGGGATTGCCTTAGTCATTCCAAGACCAGTTTGATCTGTCTTTGACCTCTTTAGCGATATTTTTACTCCTTCATTAACAAAATCAATATCCTCATATTCAATTGATACTAATTCTGATCGTCTGAATCCACCTGCAAATCCTATAAGCAATAAAGCCCGATTTTGATATTTCTTATGTTCAATTTTTTCTTCATCTATTACATTAATAATTAATTTTAACTCATTGATTAATAGTGGTTTTTTTGATATTTGTTTAACTCCCATTTTTCTTTTTATTCCCATTAAATTTTCAGAAATGATTGGATGCTTTGTATCGATATAGTGCCCTTTTAATCTATGAATAACTTTTATTGAGGCTAATCTTCGTTTTAAAGTACTAAATTTACTGAAAGAGCTTAAATGAGTTAAGTATAAAGCAATAATTTTTGGATCACTTGGTATTGATGAAAAACCATTTTTTGCACAAAAACTTGAAAAATCTTTGAAATCAGATTGATAAGCTCTTAAAGTATTATTCGCTTTAGAATTTTTTAAGTTTTTTAAAGTTTCTAACTCAAGGCTCTTAACGTCTGTAATTAGTTTATCCATTTATTTTCCGATAACCATTAATTATCGGAAATTATATTATAGATGATTTTTAATGTCAATAGTTTAAATTAGTTACCTATGGGTTCAATTGATGGAGAAATTCCTGCAGTATGGTTTTTAATTAGTTCAATTGGTTTCGTAATTTTAACGATTATTCAATATAGAAACACCGGAAAAAGCTTCAACACAATTTTTTTATTTATAATGGCAACCATATTTTTTGCAAGTTACTTGATTTTACTCACTAAATAAGAAGTTATCACCATTATTCACAGAAAAAATCTAGTTTTAAAAAAACAACTATTTAGTGATACCCTATTTTATCCATATTTGTTATCTTAGACATGAATTAAGGGGCAACTCTTAACTGGCCGACTGGAGAAAAGCCGAGAGGTACAATTCTAGGGGGCAGAAAGCTTCACAAAGCATCGCTGAACATGTGAGGCGGGAGGCATGGCGGTAGCGCATCAACGACGTGCCAAAACAACTGTTCTTTGCACCCTTAAAAGTGCAAGGAAACAGGGGTTTTTACCAATGGTACTCAAAGGAACTAAATTTCAATTAAAGGTTTGGAAATATCTTAAAACTATCCCTAAAGGTAGGGTAAAAACTTACAAGCAAGTAGCTATTAGCATAAAAAGCCCTAAATCAGCTCGTGCTGTCGCAAACGCTTGCGCTAAAAACCCATATGCACCAAAAATACCCTGTCATAGAGTGATTAGATCAGATGGAGCTCTTGGAGGATACTCTGGAAGGGGTGGAATTAAGAAAAAGCTTAAATTACTTAGATCTGAAAAAGCACCTATTTAGCCATTTTTAAGTATTCTTCAAGCTAAAAAACGAGGAAAATCAACGTTTTTTGATCTTTTTAATTAATTTGATATAAAATAGTATAATTCACCCTTTAGTTGTACCATATATAAGCCTACGCTTAAAAGAGACCCCTATTTGGACGTTTAAATGCTATATTCAATTAGTGCATCGCTCTACTATTCAACCATATCAACGCTTTTAAACTACTCCGTATATTCATGATTTTCATTTTACTTATGCTTAAAAAGTCCCGATTTTAAATGATAATTTAATATTTGTGATATTTAGTCGAAAATTTGAGCACTTAAACCATAATAAAGGATATTTTAATATAAACAAAACCAATTTTTGATTAAATTTTATTAATTTAAAAAATTAATAAAATATAATAATTACAATGGTTTATATAATATATTTAATGTAATACTTTTAATATTAGTAAACAAATCATACCTATCACTTAATTTTCTTAACTATTTTTTCTCTTTTAGAGATGTAAATCCCGCTTAATACAATAATGAATAACCCTAAGAAAGTCCAATTATCTGGAAAATCACTAAAGAAATAATAACCTATAATAATGTTTGTGATAATCTCAAAATAGCTAAATGGGGCTAATTTAGAGGCATCAGCGTATTTTAGAGATAATATTAAGAATAAATGACCTATACAAGCAAAAATCCCTATTGCAGCCATCATAGACCACTGATTTAAAGAAGGTGCAACCCAAACAAATGGCATTATTGTGGAAACTATTATGGCCCCTACTACACCAGTTAATAATAAAGTTAATAAAGGGTTATCTGAAGTACTTAATTTGCGAGTAATAATTAAATAAAACCCATACATTATTCCAGTTCCAAGAGCTGCTATACTTGCTAAGTTAATTTCCACAAAACCAGGTCTTATAACTACTAATGAACCTATAAATCCTATAATTACTGCAGACCATCTTCTAAAACCAACTTTTTCTCCTAAAAAAATTGGAGAAAAAGCTGTAACAATTAAAGGTGCAACAAAAGCTAAAGTTAATGCTTTTGCTAATGAAATTACTGAGATTGCATAAAAAAAACAAATGTTAGCTGTTAAAAGAATTATACCTCTTATAAATTGTAATTTTGGTTTATCTGTCCAAACAAGATTTTTTCTAAAAAAGAAAAACATAAATGGAAGAGTAAATGCAACTGTAAAAAAATACCTTGCCCATGTAATTTGTAGAACAGGAAGATCTGAACTTAAATATTTTGCAAATCCATCCATAATTGGAAGCATTACCCAAGCTAAAAGATTGAAAGTTATAGCCTTCATGAACTTAAAGGATATAGATTAATTAAAGTATTTTAAAGCAAAGAATACGACAATTGGTATAGTTATAAAAGACATTAAAGTTGAGACAACTATAGTGCTAGCAACACTATCAACTATCTTTTTAGGCGAATATATCGATGCAACAAGGTAATTAAGAACAGCACTAGGCATTGAACATTGTATTAATAAAACTCCAGCAGCAAATCCTTCTAAATTAAAATATAAAATTAATAAATATCCAATAATAGGTCCCGCAATTACACGTCCTATTGAAGAAAATATAGCTTTATTCAATGAAAATACTTTCAGTCTTGTTAAAGCAATTCCCAACGACATTAATATTAAAAAAATCGTTGCATACATTAAAAGAAAAGTAGTATTTTCTACGAAACCAGGCAATTCTAAATCGTAGTAAAGTAAAAAAACAGCGACAATGATTGCATAAAATGGTGGACTTTTAATTATAACTTGTAGACTAAATTTTCTATCAGCTAAAAATACTCCTAATGTGAAGTGACATAAAATTATTAAAGCAGAAATTGCTGCGGAAACTCCAAGACCCTGTGAACCATAAGCAAATAGACAAATAGGTAAACCCATATTACCAGTATTTGGCATTGTGAGTGGTGGAAGTTCTCTAATGATATCTTTAGTATTTAGAAAAAATAATATTATTGTTCCAATAATCATAAATCCTAAAATAGCTATTGCATAATACCAAAAATAACTAACAAAAATATCAAATGAGATATTTACTGGGTTTAAAGCATAAATTATCATTGCTGGTGTACCAACGTTGGCTGCAAAGTTAGTGATAAATGTGGTATCTATTTTAGGATTTTTTTTACCTAAGTAGTAACCAATCCCAACAACAAAAAAAACAGGAAATAAAACCTCGAAAAGTTTTAAATAAATATCCATTTTATTTTAAACTTTTAAGAACATTTTTTAGTTTTTTACAAATAATTCTTACGTCTTTTATTTTTAAATTAGGATAAATCGGTAAAGAAAAAATACCTTTTGATCTAACTTCACTAATAGGAAAGCTTTTTTTTTTAAAAAATTTTTTATACCCTTTCATTTTATGAATTGGATATGGATAAATAATTCTTGTTTGAACTCCCTCTCTAAGTAAACGCTTAATAATTAAATCTCTTTTTTTATGATAAACATTATATAAGTGATAAACATCAAAAGTTGATTTGGATGACTGCGGTAAAGTAAGTGAACTATCTTTTAACTCTTTGTGGTAAATTTTTGCAATATTTCTTCTTTTCTTAATAAAAGTGTCTATTTTTTTAAGCTTAAAATCTAGGATTTTTGCATTTAATTCATCAAGCCGAGAATTAACTCCACTTATATTGGAATAATATTTATTAAAAAACTTGTTTTTTTTATCAACAGTATCTATGCCATAAAATCTTATACTTTTAGCATTCTTATATAGTTGATAATTATTAGTTAATATAAAGCCACCATCCCCATATCCACCCAGTATTTTTGTTGGATAAAATGAAAAACAACCAAAAGTACCAAAAGTTCCAACATATTTTCCTCTAAATTTTGCTCCTTGTGCTTGAGCACAGTCCTCAACAACATGAATTTTATATTTTTTTGAAATTTGAATAATTTCATCCATTTTACATGGTTTTCCATATAGATGAACTGGAATAATAGCTTTTGTTTTTTTATTGATACTTTTCTTTAATTTTGAAATATCAATCAAATAATTTTCATCAATATCAACTAAAATTGGTATAGCACCTGAATTTACTATTGCAGAAATTGTAGGTATCGCAGTATTGGATGCTGTAATTACTTCATCACCTCTTTTGATATTTAATGACATTAAAGATATCAGCAATGCATCAGTTCCACTTCCCACTGCTAGTCCATATTTGGATTTATATTTTTTTTTAAAATTATTTTCAAAATTTTCAAGATTTTTACCAAAAAAAATTTGGCCACTTTTGTATGTTTTGTCAAAAATTTTCAAAAACTTAGATCTATTTTCTTTATATTCTATATCGTAGGACCAAAAATTTATCATTTTTTAAATATTTACGTGGGCAATCCACTTAGTTTTTTTTAAAATTTTTTTCTCTTTATTGAAAATTTCTTTTTTGTGATTCCAAGCAAATAAAAAAGTATAGTCAGGTAAATTATTTCGATAATAATCCATATTAACAATTGGGATATGAGATTTTGGAGTAAATTTTCCTATTTTATCTTTTGTAGTATCACAAATAAAATCTATATGCTTATAATTAATGCCACAGTAATTTAATATAGTTGTACTTTTAGATGTAGCTGCATATCCTGCTATATTTTTTCCACTTTTTAAAATTTTTTTTATTTTATTGTTTAAAAGTTTTTTTGATTTTTCACATTTTTTTTTAAATCTTAGGCATCCCTTTATATTATCAATATTATGTTTTTTTTCATATTTTAGCTTCTGATAAACAATTCTTTTTATTTTATACTCATCCTTTCTAGCTATAACATATCTCATTGATCCACCATGAGTTGTTTGAGGTGCAACATCAATAAGCTCAAAACCAAATCTTGAGAAAATTTTTTTGACAGATGAAACAGAAAACATAAATATATGTTCATCATAGATTTGATCATAAGAAGTTTTCTCATACATAGATCCTAAATAAGGTTCTTCAAATATAAAAACTCCTTTTTTATCTAAAAGTATATCTAGACCTTTGATTAAATCAGTTAAATTAGGTATATGGCAAATAGCATTTGCAGCACAAATCAAGTTTGTATTTTTTTTGTATTTTTTTAATTGTCTGGCTGTATTTGATGTAAAAAACTTATTTATTGTATTTACTCCAGCTCTTTTTGCCATACTAGCAACATTTTTAGACGGTTCAATACCAAGAATATTAGTTTTGTTAGATTTAAAGTTTTTTAAAAAAGAACCGTCATTAGAACCAATTTCAATTATATTTTTTGCTTTGTGGAAATAATTTTTTTTAATCCATTTAGAATAATTTTTAAAATGATTTATCATATATTTTGAACTAGATGTAAAAAATGGATAATTCTTGTTAAACATTTGTTTAGGTGCTGGATGATCATTTAATTGAAAAAGAGAAATATCTTTGTTAAAGCCAACTTCCATCTCAAAAAGAAATTCAGTTTTAAAATATTTTTTTTTCAGAAAACCATTTGCAATTGGCATTTTACCAAATGACATAAATGGTTTAATTTTTTTTTTAGTTATTTTACAAATCATTTATATGTTTTCTAAAAGTTTAAGAGTATTTTTTATATCTAATTCTATTTTATTTTCTAAAAAAAGACCTTTAAGATTTAGTTTTTTTTTAGAAACATGATAAGAAAGTTGATTCATTATTTGAGAATTAACAAATTTAATTTTGATGTTTTTCTTATATCTTTTAATTTTTTTTAATATTTGATTTACGGTACAATTTTCAGATAAGACATTATAAATATCATTTTCGAATAAATCGTTTTCAATTGCATATTTAAATGTTTTGTAAGCATCTTTAAGCGATAAATAAGGTCTATATTGATGAAGAGCTGTTTTATATACAGATATATGTTTTCCCAAAGCAGCATTTAAACAAAACTGATTTACAGCTGTATGAAAACGCATTCCTTTAGAAACACCTGCTATTGTCCCAAATCTGAAGGTTGAATATCTAATTTTTTTGGATACCTTTTTTAACATTTTTTCCTCCATTAATTTAATATCTGCATATGGAGATTGAGGTTTTAAATATTTTTTTTCACAGTTTTCATCAACAATTTCAGCTTGTTTACCATAAACACTTGTAGATGAAATATGGATTAATTTAGCTCTATTTTTCATGCAAAACTTAATAATATTTTTCATAGACTCGATATTGTTATAGTACATGAGTTTTTTATTAGCAAAACTATTAGCAGCATTAGTCATAGATGCTAAATGAATAACATAATCAACATTTTTGAATTCATCCAAACAACTTTTTTGGGTTAAGTCTTTTATAGAAAAATATAAATTATTTTTTTTTTTACTATTAAAGAGAGAATTAATTTGATTAGATCTTAGATTATCTACAATAAATGTTTTTTTAATTTTTTTAATCTTATGAACATGCTCAATCAAATAAGAGCCTATATGACCGCAACATCCAGTTATTAAAAGGTTCATTTTTTTTTTCCAATATATTTTAAAAATTCATCATAACGTTCAATATAATCATGAAATTCATACTCTCTATCGCAAAATACTAAAAGTTTAGAATTTTTATTGATAAACTTTACTTTGCACCAAGTTTTTGGCTTCAATAATAAGCTTTCTTTCTTTTTAAAAGATAATTCTTTTCGGTACTTACCTTTTTTATTTTCATATTTAACAATTACTTTACCAAAAATTGGAACTAAAAATTGAGAACATCTAATGTGTGCATGATCAGCTCTTAATGAATTTTTTTTACCATAAATTATGAATATCCTTTTAACGTTAAAGGGAACATTATTTTTTAAGGAAAAAGGTACTAACGAACCTGTTTTATTTTTAAAAATCTTAAAATTATATTTTTTCATGCAGATTAACTCAAATTAAATTCTTTAATTTTAGACCGTTGAGTCTATCTCTTTTAGAAAGAATTGGTTTTTTTATTGGCCATTTAATATTAACATCTGGATCATTCCAAGATAAAGTTCTCTCATATTTTTGATTTCTATATTTTGAACACTTATAATTTATTGTGCAAGATTTTGATAAACAAAGAAAACCATGTGCAAAATTTTCAGGTATATAGAATGAAAAATCATCAGTATGACTAATTATTACGGAAAAATATTTACCAAAAGTTTTTGAATTTTTTCGAAGATCAACTGCAACATCCATAATTCTACCATTTGTTACGGTAATGATCTTCGCTTGTGAGTCTTTACTTTGATAATGCAATCCTCTTAGTACATTTTTTTTTGAATAGGACATAATATCAAATGGAAAGTTTTTATTTAAAATTTTTTTTCTAAATGTTTCTCTTAAAAATCCTCTTGAATCGCTATAAACAGGTGATTTAATCAGTACTAAATCTTTAATTTTTGTTTTTATTAGTTTCATTATTAGAAAATTTATTTTTATTATTAAGATTATAAAAGTACTTTATATACAAAAAATTTATCTTACATAGAAAAAGATAAAAAAAATAAAGTACATTTTTTTTGGGTTCTTCAAGAGGATTTGTATATTTTGTATCTGATCTCATAATATATTTCTTAAAGAAATTGATTGATATTCCCCATTTTAACAAAAAAATTTTTGCTCCACGACTTCCAGACTCAGTTTGGATTGTAGGATGATTCTTGTATCTTCTGGTGACAATAGAGCCAAAATGATAAACTTTAAATCTATTTATCCCTTTAAAAATTCTTATTCCTTGTTTCCATAATTTCATATTTAAATCTGGATCAGAACCAGTTCCAGGATAAAATTCTTCACTAAAACCACCAACCTTATTCCAAATATCTTTGTGAATTAAATGTGGGGCCCAAGTAGAACCTTGAAAATCATAAAAATTGTAATTTTGATAATTTTCTAAAAATTTTTTTTCATCAAAATTACTAAATGAGTCACCACAATTGAAATCGATTTGACCGTTATTTACCATGGTTCCTGATAAATAAAAATTTTTGTGTCCTATTTTATCAATTTCTTTTTTTAAAATGACATCCCAGTCAGGACAAAAATAAAAGTCATCATGTGAATATAAGATATAATTATTTTTAGCTTTTTTAGCAGCTAGATTCATACCTTTGCAAATTCCTGAATTATTTTCAGTAAAGGTATATTTTATATTTTCATTTTCCAAATATGCTCTTGTGCCATCCTCTCCAACATTTACATGAGGGATAATTTCGTGAGTAAACTTTGAATTTTTTTTTAAACTATTTATACATAATCTAAGATAATCGAGATTATTTAAAGTTGGAATAATTATTGAAAACATCAAATTACTCCCAAATATATTTTTTCTTAGATTTATAATCAAAAGTCTTTGAAAGCAAAAAGTCAGAAACTAATTCAGAATTAAAATATTTTAAATATTTCTTTTTTCCTGCTTTCGCAATTTTTTTTCCTTGCATTTTATCTTTTTTGAATTTTCTTAGTTTTAAACTTAAATCGTCTATATCTTCATAAAAAATAATTTCTTTATCTGAAAAAAAATCACTTAAATGTGTTCTTCTATCTATAAAAGTTAATAACCCATTGCCAACTAACTGTACAATTCTATCACTGCTGTAATATTTAATTGGTCTTCCTCTACTTAAATTAAGACCCATATATGAATTTGAAATTTTATTAATAAATTGATCTGCCCAAATAGGTTGAACATTATTCATACCATAAACATCAAAAGAAATATCTTTATTGTTTTTTATTAGTCTATTTATAAAAACTTCTCTATCATCACCCTTACCAGTTTTAAGTTGACCTCTGTGAACACCGTGACTCATTGCAAAAAAAACATCATATTCACAATCTTTTTTGAAATTATCTAATATCTCAAAAGATTGATCAGCAGGATTAGGAATAAAAAATGAATTCGGAATTTTTATTGATAATGCTTTAGGGTCAGTTGTTAAAAAAGTTGAATCTAAAAATTCTTGTTTATCTAAAATTCTTTTTGAATTATTTATATGATCAGGCCCATATTTTGATAATGGATCTAAAAACCATTGTGTAATTTTTACATTAGAATTAATATCTTTTAATATTGATAAAGTATTATTTGTTACTCGATCAGCATGACCTAATACAATTATATCTGGTTTAAAATTTGAAAAAGCTTCAACGATTTTTTTTTGTAATGAATTTTTTCCAGATAAATCTTTAATACTTTTGTTATTATGTAAAATATCCCTATCACTAATAGAAAAAACATTGTGTCCATTTCTTATGAAACCGTTATTAATTCTACGCCCAGTATTATAATGTAGTCTTCCATCAAACCTTTCATTAAAATTAGTTATATGCATTATTTTAAAAACTTTTTCTTTAGTTATACTAAAGTAATTTTTTTTATATAAACCTTCTCTTATATTATCTATTATTTTAGAAATATATTGATGATCAAAAATAAAATTTTTATAGTTTTGTTTTTGATATTTAAGTAGTTTTTTTTTATTGATAATTAATTTTTCTATCTCAATAAATAAATTATGGGAATTTAAACTTTTAAGTTTAATAGAACTTTTAGAGGTCTCTGGTAAACCACCCCTATTACTTATGATAACCGCACATCCTCTACTAGCCGCTTCAAGACTTGTTCTACCAAATGGCTCTTCCCAACGGGAACAAACTACTGAAATACTTACTTCTTCTAAAATTTTTAAAACCTTTTTATGATTTGTATAACCCTTAATTTTTAAGTTTTTATGATTCAGAGATATTTTTTCTCTTGGTTCATCACCAATAACGATAGATTTCCAATCATTATATTTATCCAATATTTTAACAATTGTTTTAGCAAATAAATCATAACCTTTAGCAGTATTTAGTTTTCCAATAAATGAGATGAGTCTTTTTTTATTTCTAAAATTAATCTTTGCTCTATTTGTTGATTGAAAACAAATCGATGTCTTTTGTTTTAATAAAATTTTATTATCTATTCCTATAAAGAATCTTTCTTGAGACCATTTACTATTAAAAAAAATTTTGTCAATTTTATTTAATAAATTTATCCTGTCTTCAACTGAAGTTGAGCCATTCATTGAAAGTGGATCATTATGAAAGTATAAAATTATCTTTTTATTTTCTAAATTTTTTAGATATTGAATATAATTTGGTCTATTGTGTATTTCTATTATATCAGAATCTATTTTTTTTTCTTTTTTTAAAAAATTTGCAACATAATTTTTGCTATTACTTTTGAATAAAGATTTTTCTAAATTAATATTCACATAATTTTTTAAAAATGGTTTATTATAAGGCATGTGTCCAAAAACATATGAGTTTTTAAAATATTTACTATTTTCAATAGTATCTTTTACAAATAATGATACAGCACCTGCATAATTTGAAGCAAAGTTTTCTTTGTATGGCAATAAAATTGAAATTTTCATTTTTTTATAAATTTTAACTTTATTGAATTTCTTTTTTTAAAATTTTTTTTTAATAAATACTCTTCTCTCATAGCTTTTGATTTTGTATTAAATTTTTTTGAATAAATTTTTTTCCATTTTTTACCTTTGGTAAATTTTGCACCTTTTGATGTATTATGCAATGTAAGGCGCTTTTTTAAATCTTTTGTATATCCTACATATGTTAAATATTTGTCATTGATTTTTGTCAAAATCATGTAGACATAAAAGGGCATAAAATGGCGGTCCCTAGGGGAATCGAACCCCTCTTTCGAGGATGAAAACCACGTGTCCTAACCGATAGACGAAGGGACCAAATTGCTGTTTTTTTATTGTATAAACTATTATTAATCAAGCATTATTAGGATCTGTGATAATATCTATCACCATTAACTGAAGATTTTTTTTATTATTCCAAATATTTTCTTTTATTTGTACAATTAAACTCACATTGTTTTTGTAGGACATCAATGCCCTAGCCACATTAGACTCTAAATAATTAAATGATATGGAGGGAAATAATTTACCATTTTTTGATTTTATATAAAAACTTATAAACCTATCATTAATAATCTTAGGCTTTAAAATCTTTACATTTTCAATCAGAAAAAAAGGATTTTCATTTCCGAAGCCGAATGGTTCTAAAATTTTAATATCATTGTAAAATTTTATATTTATTCCATTCAATGAAATTTTTGAAACATATTCTTTATTAAATGAATTTTCTACTTTTTTAAAAGATGCATTAATATATTTTTTGAATCTTAAAATTTTTTCTTTTTTAATAGTAAAGCCAGCAGCCATATTATGACCACCTCCATTTAAAATTAAATTTTTATCAATAGCATTTTTTATATATTTTCCAAAATTAAAATTTGATGTTGATCTTGCAGATGCCTTATAGATATTACCTAATTTAGTTAGAACTATAGATGGTTTATTGAAAATTTCTTTAAGTCTAGAAGCTATAATTCCTATAATTCCTTCATTACATAGATACTCATGTAAAATCAAAACTTTATCCTTATTCTTATCAATCTTATAGAGATTTAATTCTTTAATAAAATTTTTTTCAATGTTTTTCCTTTTTTCATTAGTCTCAATGATTTCATTTAAAATCTGATTTTTAATAAAATCATCATCAGTTGTGATTAGTTTAACAATTTTATTTGCATCTCCCAATCTTCCTGCGGAATTTATTATTGGTCCGATTAGAAAACTCAAATCCTCAATATTTAAGGTTCTTTTAATTTTTTTAATTTCTAAAATTTTTTGAAACAAAGAATAATTATATTTTTTTAAATTTTTAAAAACTTTTATTACAATTATCCTATTTATATCTCGAATTGGCATAACATCACAAATAGTAGCCAAAACAACAAATATTAAATTTTTTTCAAATAAATTTTTAGAATCATTAGTTTTGAAATAAGCATTAATAAAAAAATAAACTAGTGCTGATGTACAAAAATAATCATATTTATTATAATCAGTTTTTTTTTTAGGATTGATTAAACAACTTGATTTAGGATATGGCTTATAAAGTTCATGGTGATCAATAATTATTGACTTAATTTTTTTTGAATTTAAAAATCTAATTGTATCAACAGCATTAGACCCACAATCTAACATAATTACTAGATTTGGTTTTTTTTTAACAATTCTTTTTATTAATTTTAAATTAGCTCCATAACCATCGGAAAATCTATTAGGTATATAATATTCTACTTCTTTTTTAATCATCTTAAAAAAATTGATAAATAATGAAGTAGACACACATCCATCAACATCATAATCACCTATAATTACGATTTTTTCATTAAGTTCTAGTGCATCTTTAAGTATTTTATGACCAAGGTGAAAGTCTTTTTCTTGATTAAATGGATTGAATAATTCAATTGAATTATTAAGAGATAATAATTCTAAATTATTAAATTTTCGAGAAATGATTATCTTTGAGACTAAATTTGAAAATTTGGTGTCACTTTTAATCTGATCAATTATTCTTTGATTTATTGAAATTTCTTTCCAGTTTTTACCTGAAACTGAGTACATTAAATTTTAATTCTATTTTTAACTACCTTTCTAACTCCACAAGATTTATGTGTAATTAGAGTTTCTGTTAAGAATTCATTATTAATCTTTTTTACACCAGAAACTAAATCACCTGATGTTATGCCTGTAGCACAAAATATTGAGTCACCAGAAACAATTTCTTTTAATTCATATTTTTTATCAAAATCCTTTATTCCCATTTGAGATGCCCTTTTTTTATCTTTTTCAGTTTCAAAAATAAATCTTCCTTGAAATTTACAATTATAAGCATCTAATGCTGAGGCTGCAAGAACACCTTCGGGGCCACCTCCAATTCCTAAAAAAATGTCAATTCCATATTTTTCATCGGTTACTAAAATAGCTCCTGATACATCTCCATCAGAAATTAGTTTTAATTTTACTCCAAGTACTTTTAGTTCTTCAATCATATTTTTATGTCTTGGACGATTAAGAATACATGCAGTTATATTTTCAGGTTTTTTATTCTTATATTCCGCTAAATTATGAATATTTTTTTTTAATGAATAATCTAAATCTACTACACCAGTCTCAGATGTATTAACCGAAATTTTATTCATGTAAGTTTCTGGTGCATTTAATAGATTATTCTTGTTAGCGATCGATATAACTGATAATGCACCAGGTAAATTTTTTGCAACAAAATTAGTTCCCTCCAATGGGTCTACCGCGATATCTAATTCTGGTCCTTTCATTGATCCTACTTTTTCTCCAATATATAACATTGGTGCTTCATCTAATTCACCCTCACCTATTACTATTTGACCATTCATCTCTATTTTATTTAATGTTTGACGCATTGAGTCTACTGCTGCTTTATCAGCTGCGATTTTATCATTCTTACCAATAAAATTAAAAGAAGATATCGCTGCTTTATTAACAACTTCTAAAAATAAATTTTGAAATCTTTTATCAAGAGTCACTAATAAGAACTCTCCACAGTGATATTTTTTTCTAGTTTAGACTCAAATTCTCTTAATCTTTTCCAAACTGATATTAATTCTACAATAATAGGCCAACTTCGAACTAAATATTGAAGAGATGTTTCTACTCTTCCAAAAGCTCTAATTATTTGTTGGACAAATCCTAAAGTAATAGCGCCAGTCACAATTGTTGGAGCTAAAGCCAAATAAGGGACAATAACCATACCTTGAAGGTAGCTCCATTTAACTGCATTAAAATAAAGATAATGGAAATACATTTTGTAATGAATTTTTCTAACACCTCCATAAAGATCTGTAATTTTATCTGGTTTAGCGCTTTCTTTAAAATCTTCTCCTAAAACTAATTCTTTTCTATATGCCGCTTCTTCTTTTTGTATATCATATTCTATACCTGGAAGTTTTATTCCAACACTAGCCAATAAAATTGTACCACCCAATGCTGAAAGAATTGCAACCCAAACTAATGCATGTTCTACCTCACCTATCCAAGGTAAAACAGTTATACTTTTTGATAATCCCCATAATATTGGTGTAAATGCAATTAAAGTCATTACACTTCTTAATAATTCAGCTCCTAAGCCCTCCATTATTCTTGCAAATTTTAATGTATCCTCTTGAACTCTTTGGGATGCACCCTCAATAGATGAAGCATCATTCCATTTGTCATGATAGAAATCAGCCATTGCTGTTCTCCACCGAAATGTCCAATGACTTGTAAAATAATCACTAAATATAACAACCAAAATATAAACAGCAGCTATTTTTGCAAAAGTAAATAAATATGTGATGAACTCTTTTTCTGTAACTGAATTTGGTTCACTTAAAGCTTTTTGAAGAGTGTCGTAAAATTCACCAAACCACTCGTTAATTCTAACATCTAATTGAACTTGATACCAAGTTGCTGCTAAAATTAATAATGTGCCGCCTATACTCCATAAATGCCATTTTTTCTCAGTAAAAAATTTAAACATGTATTATCTCAAGAAATTATCTGCATAAGATTTTTTTACAGTCTTTCTTTTTTTTGGTTCAATTAACTCAAAGTCAATTTTTTTTTTCTTCGCATAATTTATAGCTAATTCTTTTGAAGAAAATTCTAATTTTAATTCACTAAAGGTATCATTTGAACTCTCCCATCCCATTAGAGGATTTTTTGTTGGATTGTTAGCTTCAAATTCTAAAATCCATTTGTTTATTTTTCCAAATCCAGACTGCATGGCACTTTTATTAGGTTTGTATATTTTTGCTTTTTTCATAAATAATGGTCGGAGTGGCAGGATTCGAACCTGCGACCCTCTGGTCCCAAACCAGATGCGCTACCAGGCTGCGCTACACTCCGAGTGATGTACTAATACAGTACTTATTAAATATTTAAAAGGATAAAGCTATGTAAATTTGAAAGAAATTTAATAAAAATCTGTTATATAAGTCAATATGATAATCATTTGCCCTAAGTGTGAAAAAAAATTTGAATTAGATTCAAATTTGATACCTGATAATGGTAGAACACTGCAATGCGGTTCTTGTGACGAAGTTTGGTTTTTTAATCCATCTATTCAGCAGTCTATAAAAAAGACAAAACCCGAAATAACTATAGAGGATAATATCAAATCAAATGTGAATAAGTTGGAGGAAAAAATTGAAAAAAAGCAAAAAATAATAAAAAAATATCCTTCAAAAAATAATTACAAAAATGATAAAAAAAATTATGAATTAACTCCTTATAAATCAAAGTCTAAATTTTCTTTAAGTAAATTTTTATCTTATATAATAGTTATAATTATCACGTCAGTTGCAATTATTATTATAATAGATACTTTTAAATCACCTATTTATAGATTTTTTCCAGGAATTGAGTCTATTATATTTAGTCTTTTTGAAGTATTGAAAGATATTAAGCTTTTTATTAAAGACTTATTTTTTTAAATATGATTAGTTCAATTTCAAAACCCTTTAAATGGTTCTTCAAACTTGAGGCAGCTAGTGGATTAATTTTGTTATTTGCAGCTGTAATTGCCTTAATAATAAGTAACTCAAATTTATCAGATTTATATTTTTCAACCTTAGATAATTATTTGTTTGTTGGGATTAATAATTTTGGAATTAAATTATCTGTATTACATTGGATAAATGATGCCTTAATGGCTATATTCTTTTTCTTTGTAACTTTAGAAATTAAAAGAGAATTTTTACAAGGTGAACTTTCAAATATTAAACAAGCTTTACTTCCAATTATTGCTGCAGTAGGAGGCATGGTTGTACCTGCATTAATATATGTTTTCATAAATTTTGGAGACGCAGAAACATTAAATGGTTGGGCAATTCCATCAGCTACTGATATAGCTTTTTCTCTTGGGGTATTATCTTTATTAGGAAAAAGAGTACCATTGTCTTTAAAAGTTTTTTTAACTGCATTAGCAATTATTGATGATTTAGGTGCAATTGTAATAATTGCTTTATTTTACTCAGGAGAACTTAGTATAAAATATCTGTCTTTAATGCTTTTAGCGTTTATTATCTTATTGGTTATTAATAATTTTAATATCAAAAAATTTTTTCCTTATCTAATAATAGGTTTATTCCTTTGGGACTTTACTCACAACTCAGGAATACATGCGACTATAGCAGGTGTATTATTAGCAATGACTATCCCTCATCGAAAAAAAGAAAAAGATTTTTCTTTATTATTAAAGATTGAACATGCAATAAGTCCCTATGTAGCTTTTGGCATAATGCCAATATTTGCTTTTGCTAATGCTGGAGTGTCGTTAGATGGATTAACTTTTTCTGCTTTGTTAGATAAAGTTCCTTTAGGAATAGTTCTTGGATTGTTTTTAGGAAAACAGTTTGGTGTTTTTATATTTTCGTACTTATCTATTAAATTGAAAGTGGCTAGTATGCCAAATAATTCTAATTGGTATAACCTATACGGAGTTGGAGTTTTAACAGGAATAGGTTTTACGATGAGCTTATTTGTTGGAAATTTAGCATTTGTTGAAAATGCTCAATATATGGATGGTGTTAAAATTGGAGTTCTTACTGGGTCATTATTATCGACTCTGATGGGATATTTTTTGATATTACTTACCCCAAATAAGTAAACAATGTTTTTAAACCAATGAAACTTTTAAGGTTAATATTAATTATGTTTTTCTTTAACAATCCTGTTTTTGCAAATTACGAAAAAGTTTTTTATGATTTCAAAATTGAAAGTATTTCTGGTGATGAGATTGATTTTAAGGATTACAAAAATAAAGTGATACTATTAGTAAATACTGCAAGCTATTGTGGGTTTACTAAACAATATGACGGACTTCAAAAATTATGGAATAAGTATAAATCTAATGGTTTAATAGTTCTTGGCGTTCCATCCAATTCTTTTAATCAAGAAAAAAAAAGTGATAAAGAAGTTAAAGATTTTTGTAAAATAAATTTTAACATTAATTTTCCTTTAACAGCTATTACAAGTGTCAAAGGAGATAATGCTCATGAAATTTTCAAGTGGGCAAAAAAAAATCATGGAAAATCGGCAGTACCAAAATGGAATTTTCATAAAATTTTAATCAATAAAGACGGCAAGATAGAAGAAACATTTTCATCATTTACTAAACCAACATCAGAAAAAATAATTTCAAAAATTGAGAGATTACTATAATTTAATTTCTAAACCATCATAAGCAGGTGTTATATTTTTAGGAAGTAATTTTTTTAAATCATCATAATCTAAATCAGAATGTAAGTTTGTTAGGATAGATTTTTTTGGTTTAAATTTATTGATTAATTTAAGGCTATTTTCTAAATTTAAATGAGAAGGATGTTCCCTAAACCACAAACAGTCTATAATCAAATATTTAAGATTTTTAAAATACTTATAATTATTTTCATTTATATTACTTACATCACTTATATACGCTAGTTTTTTATCAATTACATAACAAATACTTTTTACTTTACCATGGTCAACTGATATTGGTTTGATTTTAACTATTTTTTTTCCATCTTTAATAAATAGATTTTTTTTTATAGAATTTAATTTAAGTATTGCGGGATATTCTTTACTTTTATTTTTAAAACAATATTTAAATGTATTAAATAAATATTTACTTGTTGCTTTATCAGCATAAACTGGAATAGTTTTTTTATTTTTTATATAAAAAACCCTCAAATCGTTAATTCCATGAGTTTGGTCAGCATGCATATGTGAATAAAAGACTTTATCTATATTCTTAACTTTACTGTTAATCAATTGCTGTCTTAAATCTGGTGATGTATCAAATAGTGCAATTTGATCGCTTGTTTTAAGTAAAGCTGAACATCTTGATCTGTGATTTTTTTTATTTTTTAGATTACAATTACCAAAAAAACCATCTGGTCTTGGTACTCCCATAGAACTACCACAACCTAAAATTATAAATTTCATGAAATTAATTAAAAAAAAGTTTATTAAAATTATCTGAAGTTATTTCAGAAATCTCAGATTTAGAAATTTTTTTTATTTCAGCCAATTTTTTTGCAGTATACTCTAAAAAAGAAGGCTCATTTTTTTTTCCTCTGTTAGGTACTGGTGCCAGAAAAGGACTGTCTGTTTCAATCAAGGTCTTTTCTAAGGGCAAAAATTTAAATGTATTTTGTAAATCAATACTATTTTTAAAGGTAATAATTCCACTAGCAGAAAACCAGGCATTCAATTTTAAGAGTTTTTCTGCAAATATTTGTGAACCAGTAAAACAATGCATTAAAATTTTTGGGTTTTTATTTTTAAAATTACTCAAAATTTCATAGGTTTCATCCTCTGCACTTCTTGAATGGATAATTAATGGGACATCAAGCTCGATAGCTGCCTCTATATGTCTATTAAAGCTATAAATTTGTTTTTCTTTATCACTATTATTATAATAAAAATCGAGCCCTGTTTCTCCTATCCCTATAATTTTTTTATTTTCGTTAAAATTTTGAACCAAATAATTTTTGCTTGCATTATCTGTTTTTGTTTTATGTGGATGTATCCCTATTGTTCCAAAAATTATTTCATCCTGATTGATAATTTTTTTTATTCTTAAAAAACTTTGAAAAGAAGTTGATATAGTCAATACTTTTGTAATCCCAATATTTTTAGATCTTTGTATTACATTTTTTAAATCATCAACTAAAGGTTCGTGGTCTAAGTGACAATGAGAATCAATCATTTTTTTTATCTATCTTTTTAAAAAGAATTTCAATTTTATTTATATTGCTTCCTTTTATCAAGAATTCATTATTTCCAATAGAACTAAAAATTATATCATTTTCTTTAATATCAAAAATTTTTAAAGCTTTTAAAGAAGACTCAGGAATAATTGGATATAGCAGAAAACTAATTTTTCTCACTATTTCAAGAGTTGTAAATACTATTGTATTTAATCTTAAATTATCATTTTTTTTATTCCATGGCTCTTGATCATTGAAATACTTATTAGCTTCAAATAATGAGTCTACAATAAAATTTATATAATAATTAATATCTTGT
>CACPQV010000004.1 GCA_902636165.1 uncultured Pelagibacteraceae bacterium | reverse complement strand
TCGATACTTGGTGGCAAACTGAAACTGGAGGTATATTAATTGCACCGCAAACTGGGGCTATTCCTCTAAAACCAGGTTCAGCTACAAAACCTTTTTATGGTATCAAGCCTGTAATAGTCAATAAAGAAGGAAAAGAAATTAAAGGTGCTGGAGAGGGAAGACTTTGTATCTCACAATCTTGGCCTGGACAAATGAGAACTGTTTACGGTGATCATCAAAGATTTATAGATACTTATTTTTCTCAATTCGACGGAAAATATTTTACTGGTGATGGGTGTAGAAGAGATAAAGATGGATATTATTGGATAACTGGAAGAGTAGATGATGTAATTATTGTATCTGGACATAATCTTGGGACTGCAGAAATTGAAAGTGCTTTTGTTGCACATCCGAAAGTCGCTGAAGCAGCCGTTGTAGGCTATCCTCATGATATTAAGGGAAACGGTCTATATTGTTATGTTACTTTAAATGCAGGAGAAGCAGAGTCAGGTGAACTAGAAAGAGATTTAAAACTTTGGGTAAGAAAACAAATAGGTCCACTAGCTACACCAGATCTAATTCATTTTTCACCTGGTCTTCCTAAAACAAGATCAGGAAAAATTATGAGAAGAATTTTAAGAAAAATTGCTGCTAATGAGCACGGACAATTAGGTGACACAACAACACTAGCTGATCCAACTGTAGTTGACAGTTTAGTAGAGAATAGAAAAAATATTTAAAATTTTATTCTTTCATTAAATTCTTTTTTAACAACACCCCATTTTAAAATTACTGAGTTAAGAACTATTTTACGATCTAAACTTTTTAAATCTTCTGCAATTGGAGCCCACTTGTATAATGATAAAGCACTGGGATTAAACGGTAGATCATTATGATAATTGTCCCAATTAATCTTTTGCAATCTTTCATCAAAGCTTTTTTTTGCGTTTTCTATGATAGGGATGGGCATTTTATTTGAAGTTTCATCATCTAAAATTTTTAAAAAAATTTCTTTTGCTTTCGCGGTATCTTGATAATCAAAGTTTACTTTTAATTTTGAAAATGTAAAAAAAGTTAAATCTTGAAGAGCTACTGCGTAAATATTCCATTTTGCCAAGTTTACTGAGTCCATAAATGTATCATTTTCAAAATGAAGAACATACCTTGTTCCCATTCTAGTTTTAAGATAACCATAAAGTGTTACTTGACTTACCCAGGCAGATTTTGTCTGAATAAAAGTTTCAAGTTGATCTAAATTGCTAATTTTTCCCTTTGGGATAAAAGCTTTAAACATAGCAAACAGATAAGTTTTAAAATCGTGCCAAGATAGATCTCTCCACGTTAATTTGTATTTTCCCATAAAAAGCCCTATTTTTGACACTTATAACTAGAAAACGCTTATAAATGTACCAATTTTAACACTTTAAATCTATTTTATAATGGTTATGGTTTTGGCCAGTTATAACTAAAAAGAGAGAGGTATAAATGTCAAAACAACAACAACACTGGGAAAAATCCAAAGGTTTGCTAATGATGACTTTAGCAATTTGGTTTGTTTTCTCGATTGGCATCTTCCTATTTGGGGCTGAAATGAACGAAGTTACGGGACCATTTGGTTATCCATTAACTTATTGGTTCACATGTCAAGGTTCTCTTGGAATTTTTGTAATCCTTATTTTCTGGTTTGCAAATAGACAGGAAAAAATTGACGAGGAATTCGGCTTTAGTGAAAGAGGAGATGACTAATGATTAAAGGTAATTTTATAGACAATTTACCTAAGGTTTATGGAATCTATACAGGAGGATTTTTAGGTTTCATAATCATTATGTCAATTGCCGAGCAGATGGGTATGACAGCGAAAACAATTGGTATTTGTTTCGTTGCCTTCACAGTAGCCATCTATGCTATAATTGGTTATCTATCACGTACAGCTCAAGCTGATGCTTATTACGTAGCTGGAAGACAGGTACCGACCGTTTTCAACGGAATGGCGACAGCAGCAGACTGGATGTCTGGCGCTTCATTCGTTGCAATGGCGGGTGGTATTTACTTTAAAGGTTACGGTTATATGGCACTACTTGTAGGTTGGACTGGTGGATATGTATTAGTCGCATCGTTACTTGCTCCCTACTTAAGAAAATTTGGCTGCTACACAGTTCCAGATTTTATTGGTACAAGATACGGTGGTAATTTAAGTAGATTCATGGCAGTGGTTGTTTTAACTGTTGCATCATTTACTTATGTGACTGCACAAATTAACGCCACAGGTACAATTGCATCTGTTGCACTTGATATTCCATTCCAATACGCTGTATACGTTGGACTTATAAGTATCTTACTTTGTTCAATGCTTGGTGGTATGAGAGGTGTAACTTGGACACAGGTAGCTCAATATATCGTACTAATCATAGCTTACTTATTACCAGTATTCTGGATCAGTAACAAAATGGGTGCGGGTTTCTTCCCTCACTTCATGTTAGCTGATGAAGTTTCCAGAATAGCTGAATTAGAGGCTCAGTTTGGTTTTGTCAAAAACTCTGCTGAAAATCTAAAAGAAGTACCAAAAGGTTTGGCTGGAATAACTAAAGCTCATTCAGCAGTGAACGCATCACCTTGGGCATTTATTTCACTAGCATTAGCGATGATGATGGGAACAGCTTCATTGCCTCATGTTATGATGAGATATTTTACTACTCCAAGTGTAAAAGCAGCTAGAAAATCAGTAGGTTGGTCATTATTCTTTATCTTCCTACTTTATTCTTCTGCTCCAATGTTAGCGACACTATCTAAGTTGTCATTGATTGATCCGTCATTACCAACAGGTATTATTGGTAAATCAATTTCAGAAGTTCAAGCGATAGATTGGTATCAAAACTGGAACCAAGCAAACTTAATGTTTGTAAGCGACTTTAACGGAAATGGAACTCTTGAATTAAATGAGTTTTTCATGGGTGGTAAAGCCGTTGTGTTAGCAACTCCGGAAATAGCTGGATTACCATACGTAATCTCAGGTCTAGTTGCTGCTGGAGGTATGGCTGCTGCCATGTCAACAGCGGATGGTTTGATTCTAGCAATTGCAAACGCAATCTCACACGATGTTTACTATAAGATCATCGATCCGAAAGCTGAGACTGCTAAGAGACTAGTTGTTGCAAGGGTACTACTTGTAGTAATTGGTTTTGCTGGAGCAACAATCGCAGCTCTTGAGATTCAAGGTATCTTAGGTTCGGTAATCTGGGCTTTTGACTTTGCGATGTCTGGATTATTCTTCCCACTTGTACTTGGTGTATGGTGGAAGAGAGCTAACAGAGAAGGTGCTATAGCTGGTATGGCTTTAGGATTAATTTCTGGTGCTGGTTACCTAATTTGGGTAAGAAACGGCGGAAGTGGATTCTTAGGTATTACGCAGTTAACATTTGGTATCTTTGGTTCAGCTGTCAGCTTAGTAGCTATGGTGGTGGTCAGTTTAATGACTTCAGAACCTAGTGCTGCAACGCAAAAAATGGTTGATGAGGTTCGTGTACCGTCAGGTAAATCGATCCTTGGCAAACAACACTAAATAATTATTTAAAGGGGCGATTAATTTCGCCCCTTTTAATTCAAGTCTTTTTCCAATATAAATTCTAAATGTCGGCTAATTTTCACCCAATGGTGTATATCATTGACTATATACTTGGGGTAATAATGTGGACATTAATCGGGAGAGTAGCAATGAATATTTTTCAAAAAGAGGACTCTCAATTTTTTTTCATGAAAGTGTTCGTAAAATTTACCAATCCGTTACTGCGTATTTTCAAACCAATTACACCCGAATTTATTATTCAACCAATAGTTCCACTATATGTTGCTTGGTTTTTCTTTATGATAAGATTTTATTTAATGCCATGGATTTTGGGATATTCTGTAATGGGAATGTTATCTTTTCCTTTAGAAAGCGAAATTTCGAGACAAATTTATCAATTTTTTAATTCAATTAAATTTTAAAAATTGATACTAGTAATTTAGCTATCAATGAAAAAAATACAAATATCACCATCAATTTTATCTGCTGATTTTAGCCAATTAGGTAATGAAATAAAACGTTTAGAAGATGCTGGGGCTGACATGATTCATGTAGATGTAATGGATGGGCATTTTGTTCCGAATTTAACTATCGGGCCTCCGGTTATAAAAGCCTTAAAAAAACAATCATCAATGATATTTGATGTTCATTTAATGATTTCTCCAGTGCATAAATACATAGAGGCATATTCTGATGCTGGTGCAGATATTATTACTATTCATCCAGAAGCTACTGAAGATCTAAATTCATCCATCTTAAAGATAAAAGAATTTAACAAAAAAGTTGGGGTTTCCTTAAATCCTGAGACTAAAGTTGATGTTATTAAAGAATATTTAGATAAAATTGACTTAATTCTTATTATGAGTGTTAACCCTGGTTTTGGTGGACAAAAATTTATGCCTGAGGTTTTAGTAAAAATTAAAGAGCTCAAAGAAATACAGAAAAATAAAGATCTCAATTTTGATATTGAAATTGATGGAGGCATTAATTTTGATAATTCAAAAGAAGCAATAAAAGCAGGAGCAAACATATTAGTTTCTGGAACAACAATTTTTAAAAGTAATAATGGAGATATAAAAAAAAATATTGAATTATTAAAATCGAAATAATTTCATGATTTACATAAATCAATTTTTTTTTAATATTTTTAATAAATTACGTGAATTGTACTTACATTCCAGCCTGTACAATAAAAAAATTTCAAGAATTCATAATCAGAATTTAATTTATAAACCAAGCCCCCATTTACTTTCTTCATTAATAAAATATCAGAAAAAAAAAATCAAAATTGAAGACTTTGCATTAAATAAAATTTGGGATGTTAAATTAGTCAACAAAAAAGATTTTAGAAAATTGAATAACTTTTATTGGCTTTTTAGTTTAGACTTGAAGTCTTCAAAAGAAAATACTCAATCTGTTATTAAAAATTGGATAGCGCATAATCATAAATATAACTCAAAAACTTGGAATTTTGATTTAACTGCAAAAAGAATTATTGCTTGGCTGTCAAATCATGATCTCACTTATGAAGAAAGTAGAGACCAATACAAAACTGATTTTAATATTATAATTCAAAAACAAACAAATCATCTGATTAATGAGATAAATAGATCAAAATTTATAGAAGATAAAATGATTGGTTGTGCATCAATTATTTTAGTCGGGCTTTGTTTCAATAATGACAAAAAATACTTATCTTACGGCTTAAATTTATTAAAAAAGATATCTAAAATAACTCTTGATAATTCTGGTTTTCCTAAATCAAGGAGTATTAAGCAATTAATATTTTATTTAAAATATTTTATCTTAATCAGAGAATGGTTCAAAGAATCTCAAAATAATATTCCAGAGCATATTGATGAAACAATTTATTACCTTGGTCAAGGTTATGCTTTTGTTTGGCAAAATATAAAAAGTGATCTACTTTACAATGGAAACAATATTTCTGAAAACATTGATTTTGATAATTATCTCAAAAGACTGGGTTATAAATTCAGAAATGATAATCAAGATTATGGGGGGTATATAATTTTAAGAAATAAAAAAATGTGTCTTACTATGGATGCAGGTCCGTCACCAAATTACTTTTTCTCTAAAGAATATCAATCGGGTGCATTGTCTTTTGAAATAATCTCTAATGGTAAAAAATTAATTAGTAATTGTGGTTATCACAGCAAAAGAAATCTTAAATTAAATAAATTATCAAAATCAACTGCTGCTCAAAATACATTGGTTATAGATGATAATTCTTCTTGTAAATTTAAGAATGTTCATAACTCGTTTTTAGTGAATAAAGGTTTAAGAATTACAAAAAAAGAGATGGTTTTTGAAAAAAATTATTGGAAAATTAGTGTTTCTCATGATGGATACCAAAAAAAATATGACATTATCCACGAGAGAAATATTGAATTTTTTCCTGAACAAGAAATTTTCGTGGGTTATGATATGATACAAAAAAAAGTAAATAGGAATTACAAATTTGACATTCGATTTCACGTTGAACCAGACGTAAAACTTATGAAAACCCAAGATGGTAAATCAATACTTATAGAATTAGATGACGAGGGTTGGAAATTTACATGTGATAATTATGATATAAATATTGATAACGGTTTATATTTTGGAAATAAAAATTCATATACAGATAATCAAAATATATTCGTTTCTGGAATTTCAAATAACGAAACAGAAAATATTAAATGGAAAATAAAAAAAATATGAAAAAAATAAAAACTGCTTTGATTTCAATTTCAGATAAATCAAATCTAAGAGATTTATTAGAAACTTTGAAAAAAAATAAGATTCAACTAATTAGCTCTGGTGGCACATATAAAACAATAAAAAGATTAGGTTATGATTGTATTGATGTTTCCGATTTTACAGGTTTTAATGAAATTCTTGATGGCCGGGTAAAAACGCTTCATCCGAAAATTCACGCTGGGATACTTAATAAAAGAAATAATAAATCTCATAAAAACGAAATCAAAATTAATAATTTTCAAAATATAGATTTAATAATTGTAAACTTTTATCCTTTTGAAAAAACTTTAGAGACAACAAAAAATCATAATAAGATAATTGAAAAAATTGATATTGGGGGCCCTGCGTTAGTTAGAAGTGCTGCAAAAAATTATTATGATGTTACAGTAATAACCTCAATTGGACAATACGCCGATCTGATTAATCAATTAAAAAAATTTAAGGGTGCAACAACATTAGACTTTAGAAAAAAATTGTCTCAATTAGCATTCAATGAAAGCGCATATTATGATTCTGTTATTGCAAATTACTTTGAATCCTTAACAAATAAAAACTTTACAGATAAAAAAATTATTTATGGAAATCTAATTGAAAAATTAAGATATGGGGAAAATCCCCATCAAATTTCTGCAATTTATTCAAAAAATAAAAATTTCGATTTAAAAAAAATTCATGGCAAGCATTTAAGCTATAACAATTATAATGATATTTTTTCTGCTTTAGCAATATCTAAAAATTTACCAAAAAATAGAGGCACAGTTATCATTAAACACGCTAATCCATGTGGAGTTTCTATTTTAAAAAATAAAATTGATAGTTATAAATCTGCGCTCGAATGTGATCCTATAAGCGCATTTGGAGGAATTGTTTTTTTTAATTTTAGAGTCAATAAAAATTTAGCTAATGAATTATGTAAAACTTTTTTAGAAGTAATCATAGCAAATGGTTTTGAACCGAGTGCGCTTAAATTATTAAAATTAAAAAAAAATCTGAGAATCATAGACTCAACAAATTACAAAAATAATGAAATTTTTCAAGTAAACTCAGCTGAAAACTCATTCTTGATTCAATCAAAAGATAATATTTTTTTTAAAAAAAATAATTTTAAAATTGTTTCTAAGAAAAAGCCAAACAAATCACAATTAGATAATTTATTATTTGCATTCAATGTTTGTCGTAATGTTAAATCAAATGCAATTGTACTAGCCAGTAACAAGACAACGATTGGTATTGGCTCTGGTCAACCAAGTAGACTCGATAGTTGTAAAATTGCCATAGAGAAAATGAAAAAGTTCAAAAAAAATGAAAAAGAAATTGTTGCAGCATCTGATGCTTTTTTTCCATTTGTTGATGGTATTGAAAAATTGATACAATCCGGTGTCTCTGCTGTAATCCAACCAAGCGGATCAATTAGAGACAAAGAAATAATAAAATTTGCAGATAAAACAAATACGATATTAATTTTCTCTAAAACAAGGCACTTTAAACACTAAGTATTTTATCAATTTTAGCTGCTAAAATAAAATCATTTTCAGATAAGCCATTTATAGCATGTGTTGTTATGTTAATTTTTGCATAACCCCATCCAAAAAAAATATCTGGGTGATGACCCTCTTTTTCTGAAACTTCTCCAACTTTATTCACAAAATTTTGACTTTCTAAAAAATTTTTAAATTTGAATTTTTTTTCTAAAATATAATTTTTTTTATCGTCCTGAGCTATGTCCCATCCATCAACTTTTTTTTGATATTTGTGAATTTCAGATATATCGAAAGCAGATATACCACCCTCACAAGGAACACATTTTTTTTCTAATAAATCATTCATAAATTTAAAACCAATGGAGCGGGCAAAGGGGGTCGAACCCTCGACCTTCTCGTTGGCAACGAGACGCTCTACCACTGAGCTATGCCCGCTTATAAAGAAATAATTATAAATAACGTTTCTTTTTTTGGCAAGTATAAATAAAATTACTTTTTAGGTAACCAATTATATTGATCTAAAAAATTTCTTAACAGAATTTTATATGGCTTATATCTGTCAAAATCATATTTTTGAATTTTATCTCTTACCTGAATATTGCTTGCAGTTGAAATAAGTACATCTTTCTTTTTATGAAACTCTAGTACCTCGTCTGTCCAAATTAAATCACAAAAGTTATAAAGTTTTTTTGTAATTTCCTTAGGTTTTGATGATAAATCTTCTAGTTTTAAAGTAAAAATTTTATCTGGATATTTTTTAATAAAATAATCTATAACTTTAAAATAATTATCCATGTATCTCAAAATATCCTCAATAGAATGTGTCCAAGAAATCTTACTTAGAGTTTGTTTGTAAATTGCAAAAATATTGTCTTCTATATTCCTTGTAGTATTAATAAATTTTGCATTGGGAAAAATTTTTAAAATTACATCTATATAAAAAAAATTTTCTAATGATTTATCTATAAAGCGATTTTTTTTCATATCAAAATTTCTTGCTAAAAAAATTTTGTATACTTTATCTCCTACAAATTCTAAATTGATATCACTTTTTTCGTTCTTTCTAAAAATATTTGCAATGATACCATTAAAGATACTTGCTTCTCCAAAAGAATAAATATCATTATTAGATCTTAACAAAACTTCTGTTATTGTGGAACCTGATCTTGGTAATCCAAATATAAATAATGGATTAATTTTTTCAAAAATAGTATTTTTTTTTTTATTAACAAAATTTAAATTGTTGTATTTTTTAACAATTATATTATTCCAATAATTCAATGTTTCTTGATTTGCTAATTTTCTTGATTGAAAATTATAGTCATTAGCCCTTTTTAAGTAGTTCATCTCAGAGTCAAAATTTTTTTTCTTTCTCTCATAATTAGCTAGTATAAAATAACCATATGACAACTCAGAAAATTCTTTTTTTTCACTTTTTAACAATTTGATTAAATAATTTATTTTTTCATCATCTATGAAATTTTCATCTATTCTACTTAAATTAAAATATAGAGATATCCTTTTTGGGGCTAATTCAATTGCTCTCAAATAAAATCTTTTTGACTTATCTAACTTTCCAGTATCTTGATATAATATTGCTAAATTAACTATAGCTAATAAATAATTTTTATTTAAATTTAATGCTTTTAAATAAAATTTTTCAGCTTTAATTAAATTTCCCTCTTTTAAATATATATTCGCTAAATTATTCAACGCTATATGATTTTTATCATCAATCTTTAAACATTTTTCGAGATATCTTTTAGAGTTTTTTATATCTTTTAATCCATTTGATACTAAATACATGGTAAAAAAGAATTTTATATCTAGCTTTATATTTTTATTATTTTCCGCGAATTCTAGGAGAATTTTTTTTGCTTCATTATATTTTTTATTTTCAATAAAAAATGAGGCTTTTTTGATTGCTTCTAATTGACCTGGCATTTGTTATAATTTTTATTTTGGTAATTAATAACAATTATATATAATATTACTAAATATGAATCTTCCAAATAACATACCAGTTTTTCCTTTAAGTAACTTTATTATATTTCCAAAAACATCAGTTCCATTGAATATATTTGAGCCAAGATATGTTGATATGATAAATGATAGTATGAAATCAAATAAGTTAATTGGTATGGTCCAGCCAAAAAATACTTATAATGATGAAAAAGATATTGAACTACATAAAATTGGTTGTTTAGGAAAAATAGTCGGTTTCAAGGAAACAACTGACTCAAGATTTTTAATTGAGCTTAGAGGAATAATACGATTTGAAATAATTGACGAAATTTTTTCAGAAAAAAAATACAGAGAATTTCGCATCTCATTTGATAAATATATGGAAGATCTAAATGAAAAAAAAGAGGATTTAAAATTTTCTGATTTAGAATTAATCTTTAAAAATTTAAGGACATTATTTGAAAAAAGAGGATTTATAGTAAATTGGAAAGAATTAGAAAAACAAAGTTTAGATGAAACTATAAATGCTTTAGCAATGGCTTCTCCCTTTACATTAGAGGAAAAACAAGTATTACTTGAAACAAAAAATTTAAGTGCAAGAAAAGCAAAAATATCGGAAATATTAACTACTTACGTATTTGATCAATATAATAATACTACTTTACAGTAATTTTAAATATCTATTCCAATATCTGCATATTTAGAAAAAAAATTGTTTATATAATTTTTTTTTCCTAAAAACTGGGCCGACTTAGAAATTAATGAATTATTTGTTTTACTTTCAATATTGAATAATTCATAAATTAAATCGATACTTTGGGAAAAAACAAAATTTTTATGTTTTACTTTTTTTTCAAAATCTTTGCAAATTGAGCCATCTAACTCAATTCCAAGTTCTATTTTTTTTTTTATTAGATCTAACAAAATTTTAATATCTCTTATTGACATATTAAATCCTTGACCTGCTAAAGGATGCAGTTTGTGCAATAACTCACCAAATGCTAAAATTTTTTCAAAATGATAATTTCTTAAATTCATTGAGGACAATTTAAAATATGAAACTTGATTTATCTTTATATTTGAATATTTAGTATTATAAGTCTTAATAAAATCACCCAGATTAATTTTTTTTTCTCCTCTCAATGAAAAAACTATTGATGTTTTTTTATTTGATATTGGCAAAAAAGCTAGTGGACCCTGTTTAGTAAAGATCTGAACTGCAGTATTATTGGTTATTTTCTTATGTTCAATTATAGTTGTGTAAGCAAAACTGAAATAATCTTTAAAAAATTTATTTGAAAAATATTTTTTTGTAATAAAATTATTTGGATCACAGTTTATAACTAAATTATAGTTTTCATGAAAATTAACTGATTTATTTATCTTTCTCTTAAACAACATGCTTTCATTAAGTGATTTAAACAGGATGTTGTATAATTTATAATTTTGAATAATTGAAAACAATGGAACTTTTTTTCTTTTAAAATCTAATAGTTTTTCACTTTTTAAGCTATCACTGTAAATTTCAATTTGATTTATTTTCCATAAGTTTTTTTTTATATCTAAAATGTTATTATTAAAAAAATCAATATTATGCTTAGAAATTCCAATTGTTCTAAATTTATTAATTTTTTTCGAATTTTTGTCTAAGATAAGGTCAACTTTAATTCCTTGATTAATTATAGCCTTAGCTAACGACAAACTTACTAAACCATCTCCAACAATACAAACTTTCATAATATTTTTAATTTTAACAATAAAAATATGATGATACAAAGTATAAATTGTGAGTCGTCAGTAATGGATATAAAAAAAATAACAAATTCAATAGTAAATCTTGTAATTAAAAAATTAGTAGAAATAAGTGGTTTAATTTTTTGCTTCTTAGGATTTATTCTCTTTTTATCTTTAATATCATATTCTCCAGAGGATCCCAATTTTATCTTCCCTGAAAATACAGAAATTAAAAATTTGATTGGGTTTAGAGGCAGTTATATATCAGACCTTTTTTTTCAATCAATAGGTCTTGTATCATACTTAGTGCCTCTCTCAATCTTTTTTACAGGTTTCTTTATTTTTAAAAAAAAAAATATTTTTTTAATAATTCAAAAAATTTTTTATGTAGTATTATATTCATTATTAGGTTCATTATTTTTAGCTTATTTTTATCAAAATTCATTTACATTAAATATTCACGGAAATGGGGGTTTTATTGGAAATTATCTAAACCAGGTATTTTTTAATAATTTAATTATTTCTTATCAAGATTTTTTCTTTTTCTTTTTATCTATAAGTACAATTATCTTGTTTTTTGTAAGTATCAATTTCAATGTAAAAAGTTTTTATCTTTTTTTAATTAATCTTTTCAAAACAAAAGAGAGAAATTATACAAAAGAAAATGAGATTATTAATGAATATATTCCTCAAGAAGAGATTAAAAATCTTATTCAAGAGGACCTGCCGTTTATAAAAGCTGAGAAAAATCAAATCAATAAAACAAACTTTGAATTTCCATCAATAGAATTACTAAAATTTCCACCAAAAAAAGGTAAGGAAAAATCTAACAAAAATAATGAAAGTGATACTGCTTTTTTAGAAAAAATTCTTTTAGATTTTGGTGTAAACGGTAGTATTAAAAAAGTTAGTCATGGTCCTGTCGTTACTCTAAATGAATTTGAACCTGCTGCAGGAATTAAGGTTTCAAAAATTATTAATCTTTCAGATGACATTGCAAGAAATACAAGTTCGGAGTCTGCTCGTATATCTACAATTCCTGGAAGTAATACAATTGGCATCGAATTACCAAATGCGTCTAGGGAAAATGTCTATTTGAGCGAAATTTTGAATGATCAAAACTTTAAAAAAAAGGAAATTAAATTACCAATCGCTTTAGGAAAAAATATCTCTGGTAGACCTATAATTGGAGATTTATCGTCAATGCCTCATTTATTAATTGCCGGCACAACTGGGTCAGGTAAATCTGTTTGTATTAATACAATAATTCTCTCTTTATTGTATCGTCACTCACCAGAAAAATGTAAATTTATTTTAATTGATCCTAAAATGTTAGAACTTTCAACATATGAAGGTGTTCCACATTTAATCTGTCCAGTAATAACTGAAGCGAAAAAAGCTGCATCAGTATTAGGCTGGGTTGTGAAAGAAATGGAAAGTAGATATAGATTAATGACCAAAGAGGGAGTTAGAAATATAGATGGCTATAATAATAAACATAAACTTCCTATGCCATACATTGTTGTTGTGGTTGACGAAATGTCCGACTTGATGTTAGTTGCCGGTAAGGAAATAGAGAATTATATACAAAAATTATCTCAAATGGCTCGAGCAGCAGGAATTCATATAATAATGGCAACTCAAAGACCTAGTGTTGATGTTATCACAGGTACAATTAAAGCTAATTTCCCTACGAGAATATCATTCCAGGTTACTTCTAAAATTGACAGTAGAACTATATTAGGTGAGCAAGGTGCAGAACAATTATTAGGTAAGGGTGATATGTTGTATATGTCATCAGCCAATCGTATTGTTAGAATTCATGCACCATTTGTTTCAGACGATGAAATTGAAAAAATAAACAACTTTCTTAGATCACAGGCTGAACCAGATTATGTTGATGAAATATTAAATTTTGCAGATGAAAAAGAGATAAATGAGGGTAATTTTAAACAGAATGAAAGAGATGAACTTTATCAAACTGCTATTGAAATCATTAAATCTGAGGGAAAAGCTTCAACATCATTTTTACAACGCAAACTGCAAATTGGATATAATCGTGCTGCAAGGATAATTGATATGATGGAATCTGATGGAATTGTAAGCAAAGCCAATCATGTAGGAAAACGTGATGTTCTTAAATAAAAGATTTTTAATATTTATTTTTTTTATAATAACTACAAACGCTTTTGGAGCTATTAAAGAAAATGTAATTAATAACTTAAAAGAAATAAATAGCTTAACATTTCAATTTGAACAAAATATTAATGGTAAAAAAGAAAGGGGGAAATGTGCAATAAAGTATCCAAAGAAAATTTTTTGTAAATATGATTTAAAGAATAATAAAATTTTAGTTTCAAATGGAAAATCATTAGTCATTAAAACTTTAACAAGTTATTATATCTATCCTCTAGAAAAAACTTCTCTTAATTATATTCTTGATAAAAATTTCTTGTTAAAAAGAATTTCAAATGCAAAAGAAAGAATTGTAAACAAAAAATATATTCATTTTAATTTTAATCAAAATGATAATGAAATTAATATATTTTTTGATAGGGAAACTTACAATATAGTAGGTTGGCAATTATTAGATATATATCAAAATTTAAATATTACTTATTTAGACTCAATAATTAAAAATCAAATCCTAGATAAAAGTTTGTTTAAATTACCTGCTCAAAATTGACTCTAGATGATAATAGTCTCTTTTTTAAAAATTTTCATCCCTCTTGAAATGTAGTTTATAAGAGCGTTTTTGTGATCAAGAGAGCAAGTATGCACCCACACCCTTTTTGGATTTTGATTAAACGAATTTTTTATCGCTGAGGACAACAAATAAGAACCTAATTTTTTATTTTGGTATTCCTCAAGTAAACCAAGATATGCAATTTCTATTTCATTCTTATCTGAATGTAATATTAATTCGAAATAACCAGCTAAATCCTCACCTTTTTTTAAAACAAAAGTTTTTACTTTTACATCAGAAGCGTATTGTATCCATTGTTTTTCAGTCCAGACCAATCGATCAACCCATTTGTGCTTTTTTCCAACATTTTTATAAAAAAATTTATTAATTTGAAAATTTGAGGGATTTACGAACTCAACCCTATAACCGTCTGGGCGAATTTTAGTATCATTTAAATCATTTAAAGAACTGATTTCTAAATAATTTCTTTCTATTTCTTTTTTCACTCGACCATTTTACCAACATTTTCACCACCGAATAAGTGAAAATGTAAATGTGGAACTTCTTGACCACCATGTTCACTAATATTTGCTAATGCTCTGTATCCTTTACCAGTATCAACTGACATACCTAATTTTTTTGCAACAATATTAATCCCCTTTATTAAACCAACAATTTCTTCTGAAGATGCTTTTTGACTAAAATCATCAAGATCAATATATTTTCCTTTAGGAATTATTAGTGCATGAATTTTTTTCTGTGGGTTTATATCATAAAATGATAACACAAAGTTATCCTCATAAATTTTTTTACAGGAAATTTCACTCCTTAAAATTTTTGCAAAAATATTATTGTCGTCGTAACTCATTTTTTTCTTTTATTTAATTCATTCATTACATCTTCTATATTTACATCGTTTGCTTCAAGATACATTATTAAATGGTAAAAAACATCTGCAGCCTCATGAATTTCATTTGAGTTATTTTCTACAGCTTCGATAAGTTCTTTTATTTCTTCTTGTACTTTTTCTTTACTGAAAGATTTATCACTAAGAAGTTTATTTGTGTAAGATCCCCTTACAGGAGATTTTTTTCTTTCGCGCGCAAGATTAAATAAACTTTCTAAAGTATTTAGCATACTAAATTCTAACAGGTATTCCTTTGGAGTCCAAATATTCCTTAGCTTCTTTTATTGTATGTTTTCCATAATGAAATATGGATGCAGCTAGAACTGCACTTGCCTTGCCTAGTTTAATTCCATCAACAAAGTGTTCCAAATTACCAACTCCTCCTGATGCAATAAGTGGAATGTTCACTCTGGAGGACACATCAGATAAAAGTTTTATATCATATCCAGCTTGTGTTCCGTCTCTATCCATTGAGGTAACTAATAATTCCCCCGCACCATTTTCCTGTGCTTGTGTAGCGTATTTTAGAGCATCTATTCCACTATTTTTCCTTCCACCATGTGTGTAAACTTCCCATATATCTCCATTTTTTTTTGCATCAATTGCGACTACAATACATTGAGATCCAAATTTTTTTGAACTGTCGGAAATGATTTTTAGATTTTCTACAGCTGCAGTATTTATTGATACTTTATCAGCTCCACAATTTAATAATTTACTTATGTCATCAACATTTCTAACTCCTCCTCCTACAGTTAATGGCACAAAACATTTTTTTGATGTTTTTTCTACAACATTGTAAATAGTATCTCTATTTTCATTTGAGGCAGTTATATCAAGAAAGCAAATTTCATCAGCACCTCCATTGCTATAAGCTTGGGCTTGCTCTACAGGGTCGCCAGCATCTTTCAAATCAACAAAATTTTGACCTTTCACTACACGACCATTTTTTACATCCAAACAAGGAATGATCCTACATTTAAGCATTTAATTTTCAATTACCTCTAATAAAAAGGTTTCACCACTTAAATTAGGTATACTTAAAATACTCTTTCTTATACAGCCATTTAATATTTCATTTTCTTTACAATCTAGTTCAAATAATTTGGACTCAGTAGATGAGTTTACATAAATTTTATCATTATAAATTTGTAATCTGCCCGCAATTTCGCTCTCAAAAGAGTTTTGAATATCACCCTCATATAAGCCTGACAATTTTTTTGTTTCTGTATCGAATGAAACTATTCTAGATTTACCATATATTCTATCCGATCCTAAATTATCAAATACTAAAATTTTGTTATTATTCATTATTCTTGGGCTATGTTGTCTAACCATATTACCAACAAAATAATTTTTTATCTCATTTTTTTGATCATATAAAACAACTAAGTCTAATGATGCAAAACTTACAAAGATATCTCCAATATTTGAATTAAAAAAATTATCTTTTTCGTTTAAATTTTTTATAACTCTTACATCGTTTAGATGTAATGGGTCTGAGCATGAAAAATTATATTGCTTGTTATTTAATTCTTTGATTTTCCATAAATCAATAAAAAGATTAAAAGTTTTAAGATGTGATCCATCTTTTAAATCAATAACATCAACAGTTTCGTATGGAAATAAGCTGTCATTGCAATCTTTAAAATTATTAGAGAATTTTTTTTGTCCTTTTATAGGATAAGATCTTGGTCTACTAGTTGGTATAAAAAGTTTATTTTCAAATATATCCCCCCAATGATGAAAATAAAAATCAAATTCTTTTTTCCAGAAAATTTCTATAATTTTAAAATTAGAATTTAACCTTACCTTAGATAATGTGCTTAAATTATAATATAAAAGCTCATATTCTAAATTATTAATCTTTTTAATATATATTGGTAAAATTTTATCATCTTTAGTCACAGTATCAAAAATTTCATAAAGTACTTTTTTTTGAGAATCTAAAACGTAAACGTTTTCAAAACCCTCTTTTCTAATAATAATTTGATCTTTAAATTCTTCATTTATGATTAAATCATCAATCTTTAATTGACCAACCGGTTGACCAACTGTGAAAGTTTTTTTTATCTTATTTACAAATGAAACTTTGAAAATAGTCTGTTTTAAAATTAAAGTTAATTTACTATTGATATTTAAAGTATTTGATTGATATATGAACGATCCTGTCAGATATAAAAAAAAGAAAAAAATAATCAAATTATTTTTAAACTTGATCAAAATTAACGAAAAAAAAATTATGATTAATATTTTTAAATAAAAAGCAAAATTGATGAAATCAAATTGTTGTATTTTGACATTGACATGCTCAATTAGCCAACCTATAAAAACTAAAGTAACACCTAAAGATATATAAAAAAAATACTTTAGAATGATGTCAATCAATTTCATAAAAAATTTTAAACTTTTATTATTAATATTATACTTATTTTTTTTTTCAACAAACCATAGTCATGCTTATTTAGGACTTGCTCCCCTTATACCTCTTATCGGTCAGGGTATTCTGTATGTTGTAATTTTTTTAATATTTGTGGCCGGTTTAATTTTGTATCCTTTGAGAAAATTATTTACTAAAATAAAAAAAAAGAAGTCTATTACAAAAGATAATAAAAAAGATGGAATTTAGTCTTTCCGAAAGACTGCTACATAACCTGATAACAAAAAATAAACTTTTAAATAAATTTTTTTTTGAATTTGAAAAGATACTTTATTTAAATAAAACAACTCAATTTCAAAATAATAAACATATTTTTGTTTCGGGGCTTCCTAGATCTGGTTCGTCTATATTAACTATTTTTTTACATAACACTAATAAGTTTGGCTCTCTTACCTATAGTGATTCACCTTTTTTATTAGCTCCTAATTTTTATTCAAATTTTAAAAAAAAAAATATAAATAAATTTTTTAAAAGAATTCATGATGATGGTATCGAAATTAGTTTAAGTTCCCCTGAAGCATTAGATAATCTATTTTTTTTAACTTACAGTAATGAATTTAATTTGCATGTTGTGGATTATATTAATTTGATATTATTTAAAACAACTAAAGATAGATATTTAAGTAAAAATAATAATATATTTGACGAGTTTGAAACTCTTTTTAGAATATTTCCAAATATGATTCTTGTAGTACCTTTTAGAGACCCAGTTCAACAATCTAATTCATTGTTAAGGCAACATTCAAATATCAAATCAAAACAAAAAAAAAATAAATTTATATTAGAGTATATGAATTCGATAGGTCATCATGAATTCGGTCTTGGTTACAAATTTAGACGACAACCTAATAAATTTCATGACACAAATAATATCAATCATTGGATAGAGCAATGGTACTTGTTCTATCTTTCTGCAGTGAATAAATTTGAAAACAACAAGAGTGTTTATTTTTTGAATTATGAATTAATGTGTGAAGATGAGAATTACTTTAGAAGATTTTGTAAAATTTTAGATATAGATACTCAAGACTCAAAAAATAATTTTGTAAATAAGAATTCATACGACCCTAAAGATGTGAATGATAAAATTCTATCTAATTCAATGGATATTTTTAAGTATTTACTAAAAATAAGTAAAAAAATTTGAATAATTAAAATTTATATTTCATTTATTAAGTCCTCTAATTTAAGATCATTATCATACAGTGCTTTTCCAACTATTATCCCCTCGATATTTTTTAAAGTTTTCGCATTTTTAATATCATCTAATGATGAAACTCCACCGGATATGACGACAGGACAATTGGAAATATCAGCTAATTTCTTGGCCTTTTCAAAATTTGGCCCTTTTTTTGTTCCATCGCGATTGATATCAGTATAAATCACTCTACTTAATCCAAAATTATTTACTTCCATCAGATAGTCTAAAGTTAATATGTTAGAATTTTCCTTCCATCCAGATACTGATAGATAACCATCTTTAGCATCTAAACTTAAAGCAATTTTATTTGGAAATTTTTCACATGATTCTTTTAAAAATTTTTTATCTTTAATAGCAGCACTTCCTAAAATTACTTTATCAACGCCAGCTTCAATATATTTTTGAATACTATCAGAATTTCTAATACCACCACCTACCTCAACCTTTAAATCAAATTTACCGACTATATCCTGAATAATATCTAAATTTACTGTTTCACCAGTTAAAGCACCATCTAAATCAACTATGTGTAAATTTTTAAATCCATGATCTTTGTATTTTCCAGCTTGTTCAATTGGAGACATTTCATACTCAGTTTTATTATCAAAATCTCCTTTTACTAATCTTACACATTTTTTATCTTTAATATCTATTGCAGGAAATATTTTCATCTTACAAATTTATGAAATTATTAATTATTTTAAGCCCAATCTTATCACTCTTCTCTGGATGAAATTGGGTTCCAAAAATATTTTCTTTTTCAATAGAACAGACAATATTTGATGAGTAATCTGTCGTTGATGAAATCACTTTTTTATCATCTGGCACAAATTCATAACTATGAACAAAATACATATGAGAATTATTTTCTATATCTTTAAAAATTTTACTATCTTTGACAATGTTGATTTGATTCCAACCGATATGAGGAAGTTTATACTTACCATTCTGGTTATTTATTTTGGAAACTTTTCCTGGAATCCATCCTAAGCCTTTAGTTTCGGTTTCTTCATAACCAACATCAGCAAACATCTGCAAACCTACACAAATTCCAAGTAAAGGTTTTTTGTTATTTATTGCAAATTCATTTAAAATGTCTGTAAGACCTTTAATTTTATTCAAGGCATCCACACAACTTTTAAATGAGCCCTGCCCTGGTAAAACTACTTTATCACTTGATTTTATCTTATTTAAATCTGAGGTAACCTCGATAGTTATTTTATCTTTGGAAACTTCTTTAAAAGAGTTTATTACAGAACTTATATTGCCCGATTTATAATCAACAATTGTGACATTCATTAAATTTATAAAGAACCTTTAGTAGAAGGAATTGTTTTTTTATTCCTTGGGTCTATTTCTAATGCTGTTCTTAAAGATCTTGCTAACCCTTTATAACAAGATTCAATAATATGGTGGCTATTGTCTCCATAAATATTTTCGACATGTAAAGTAATTCCAGCTGCTTGTGAAAAAGCTTGAAACCACTCTTTAAAAAGTTCAGTGTCCATTTCCCCAAGTTTCTCAACTTTTAAATTAACTTTCCAAATTAAATAAGGTCTATTTGAAATATCAATTGCTACACGAGACAAAGTTTCGTCCATTGGTATCATCGCATGAGCGTATCTTCTAATACCAACAGATTTCCTTAAAGCTTTTTTTAAAGCTTCACCAATAGCAATTCCAGTATCTTCAGTGGTGTGGTGTAAATCAATATGAGTATCACCTTTGGCTTTTATATTCATATCTATTGAAGAATGTTTGGATAGTTGTTCAAGCATGTGGTTTAAAAAACCTATGCCTGTGTCAATTTTGTATTTACCCTTCCCATCAATATTTATATCAACACTGATACTAGTTTCTTTTGTCTTTCTACTGACTTTTCCTTTTCGCTTCATAATTAAAAATAGGTATACATATATTATTGAAATATGGCAATAATACTAAACCTGGGCTTGAACTATTAGATTTAGTATCCATTTAAAGAATATGACAACAATTGTATTAGTAAGAAAAAACAATGAAGTAGTAGTTGCTGGCGATGGTCAAGTTAGTATGGGGAACACTGTAGTCAAAAGCACTGCCTCAAAAGTCAGAAAAATTGAAAAGAGAGATGTGGTAGCTGGTTTTGCTGGCTCGACAGCAGATGCTCTAACCTTATTTGAAAGGTTGGAGGCAAAAATAGAAAAACATGCTGGAAACTTATCAAGAGCAGCTGTTGAGTTAGCTAAAGATTGGCGAACAGATAAATATTTAAGAAGGTTAGAGGCACTAATGGCTATTGGGGATAAAGAAAATAGTTATATTATTTCTGGTACTGGAGATGTATTAGAACCTGAAGGTGATGTGATTGGAATTGGATCAGGTGGAAATTATGCTTTAGCAGCTGGAAAAGTTTTGATGGGTACAGAAATGAGTGCAGAAGAAGTAGCCAAAAAAGCTATTGAGGTTGCATCGGAAATATGTGTTTTCACAAACAATAACATTAAGGTTGAAAAAATATAATGGAAAAATCAAACGTTACACCTTTAGTTCCAAAAGATAAAAATTCGAAAGATAATGAAAACTTAGTTAGCTCATTATCTCCTAGAGAAATAGTTTCAGAATTAGATAGATTTGTTGTGGGTCAAAATAAAGCTAAAAAAGCTGTAGCAGTTGCGCTCAGAAATAGATGGAGAAGACAAGCTCTTAAAGGTGAAATGAAAAATGAGGTTCTTCCTAAGAATATTCTTATGATTGGACCAACTGGAGTTGGTAAAACTGAAATATCTAGAAGATTATCTAAACTTGCTGAAGCACCATTTGTAAAAGTAGAAGCAACAAGATTTACAGAGGTTGGATATGTGGGAAGAGATGTGGAACAAATTGTAAGAGATTTAATAGAAATAGCTATTTCGATGGAAAAAATTAAAAAAAGAAAAGAAGTACAAGCCAAAGCACAAAAACTTGCTGAGGAAAAAGTTCTAGATGCGCTTGTAGGTAAAAAAGCAAGTTTAGCTACAAGAGAAAGTTTTAGAAAAAGACTGAGAAATGGTGATTTAGATGACAATGAAATTGAGATAGCTGTAAGTGATGCTGGAGGAAATAGTACGTCTTTTGAAATACCAGGAATGCCTGGTGCAAATGTGGGCATGATTAATATTGGAGAAATGCTTGGTAAATCAATGGGGAGCAAAGAAAAAAAGAGGAAAATGACAGTAAAAGAGTCTCATGAAATACTGATAAATGATGAATCAGATAAATTGATAGAGCAAGATAAAATTGTTAAAGCTGCAAAAATCTCTACAGAAAATAATGGAATAGTATTTTTGGATGAAATCGATAAAATTTCTGGAAGAACAGATAGAGTTGGGGGTGATGTTTCAAGAGAAGGGGTACAAAGAGATTTACTTCCCTTAATTGAAGGTACAACTGTAAATACAAAATATGGACCAATTAAAACTGATCATATTTTATTTATAGCTTCTGGAGCTTTCCAACTTGCAAAACCCTCTGATTTACTTCCTGAGTTACAAGGAAGATTGCCTATAAGAGTAGAATTGGAAGCATTAACAAGTGATGATTTTAAAAGAATTTTAAAAGAGCCTGACTACAGCCTTATTAAACAATACGTGGCATTACTTGGCACAGAAAATGTCGAATTAGAATTTTCAGATGATGGTATTGAAACCATCGCTAAGATAGCTTCTGAAGTTAATGCTACAGTTGAAAATATTGGAGCAAGAAGATTACATACAATCATTGAAAAAATTTTAGATGATATAAGCTTTACAGCAACTGATCGTTCAGGTGAAAAAATAATAATTGATAAAGAATATATTAATAAAAATTTAGACAGTCTTGTCAAAGATACTGATTTATCAAAATTTATTTTGTAAATTTTTTTTAAGAATTATATAAAAGGCGCCACTTCCACCATCTTCCTCATTAGCGTCTTTTATCTCATTAATCATTTTCATTAATTCAATATCATTTTTAATATATTCTGGAACTGAATATTTCAAAATACTCATCTTTTTTGAAACATAAGGGTTTTTTTCATTGTCTGAATGGATACCTTTACCAGTAACAATTGTTAACTTCGAAAAATTTTGATTATATGAATCCTTTATAATTTCTTTTATTTTCTTATTAGCATCATCTAATGTGTACCCATGTAAATCAAATATTCTATTTTTTACTCTATTTTTATAGAGTTCTTTAGTGTCTTTATCTGGTAAATTTTCTTTTTTAGACAAAAAATTTTCCCAATCTTTTTTGTCTTTATCTGAAATTTTATTGGTCAATTATGTTAAAATATCTATTAGTAACCAATTAGGATTATTTGATTTTGTATCTCTTGAAAAAACCCAAGTATCATATATCTTTTTAATTTTATCTGGTGATCCAGATATAATTTTTTTATTTTTATCTCTGATGCAAGTAATTACTTCACCAACAAATTCGACCGTAACCTCGAGAAAACTATTATTTTTTTTATGTTCTTTAATGTTTGCGGAATTTACACCGATAAATGTAATTTCTGCAAAATGTCCTCTTTCGTTTCTCTCTTTTAAAGCATCGTTGAATTGATTTTCAATTTTTTTACTTAAAAGAGGCTTACTTTTAACAAGTTTGTTGTCATTATCGCTAAAATCCGTGATGATAGTCTCATAAGCAATTTTAGCTCCATTTAAAAATTCCTTTTGAGCCTCATCATCAAACTTCTCTCTTTTTTTAGTTTTAATTTCTGGATCTATATTCTTTAAAATTTCCTCAAATTGAGGTGCTGCTTTACCTTCAAAACCCGTTCTTTTTCCCAAAATCCCTCTTAATCTTAAAAAAATAAAGCCAGCAATCATTGCTAGTAATATGATATCGATATACTCAAAACTATAATTCATAAAGTCTTATTAACTTAATTACTATGTTGATTAATTTCAACTAGCAATTACATTAAAGACAAATGAACACAGTTTTATTAACAATTATTTTGGTTCCAATTGTTGAAATTTATCTTTTTATAAAAATTGGCTCACAAATTGGGGCTTTTAATACAATTTCCCTTATATTCATAACTGCAATAACAGGGGTTTTTTATGCAAGGTATGAGGGTCTAAATACGTTGAGGTCAGGTATTAATCAGCTAATTAAGAATGAGGTTCCAGCATATGAAATAGTTTCAGGCGCTAGTATTGCCTTTGCCTCACTTCTTTTAATCATTCCAGGATTTGCAACTGACCTGATAGGTTTTTTATTAATATTACCTCTTACTAGAAAAATTATATTAGGAAAATTTACAAAAAAATTTAAAAACAAATCGACACAAAAAAAAACTTATATAGATGGAGAGTATGAAGATTTAGAGGACGATAATGACAGAAAATTATAAAATTTTAGGGAAATTTATAAAAGATATGTCTAGCGAAACATCAGACATAGAAACTTTTCTTTTTGTAAAAGATTATATATCTAAATACCAACTAAATATAGATATAACCTCAAAAGCATTAAAAAATAAAATGGTTGAGATTAATACTACACTTAAATTTGAAGACAAAGATGAAAATAGTAAAAAATCTCACTTCGAAATTATTTTTGCTACTATTGTTAGAATAAATGATAAAATTAAGGAAAAAAAAGATTTACAAAAAATTATATTATGTGATGTTCAAAAAGAAATTTATCCAGATTTAGAAAAATCATTTTTAGACTTGCTACATAATTCAGGCTATCCTGAGATAAAGTTTGAAAAAAAAATTGATTTTGAAAAACTATACAATCAAAGATTTAATTAAAATAATTTTTTTTTAAACTACTCTTTAAATACTTTGCATGATTTAATTTTTCATACTCTGATGGTTGAACTATTTTTTTAAAATATAAATGATTTTTACGATTAATGTCATTTTCATTTTTTTCTTGAGATTGAAAGTCTAGTGTTGGTTCTTTTTGATCAATCAAATTTATGTAAACTTTTGCTAGTAACTCACAATCTATTAAAGCAGAATGTCGAATTCTTTTTGAATTATCGATTTTATATCTTTTGCAGAGAGCATCTAAACTTATTTGAGAACCAGGAAATTTATCTCTAGCCAGCACTATGGTATCAACAATCTCATTTTTTAATGGTTCGTGACCAAATTTTTTTAACTCATTATTTAAATGTGATAAGTCAAAATCAGCATTATGAATAATAAGTCTTTTATCTCTGATGAAATTCAAAAATTCGTCAGCAATCTCACTAAATTTCTTTTTGTCTGATAAGAATTCATCTGTATACCCATGAACTTCAAGAGCTTTTTCAGAAACTTTTCTTTCAGGATTTAGATAATAATGAAAATTATTTTTTGTTGGAATTAGATTATCTAATTCGACACACCCAATCTCAACAATTCTATGGCCATCTTTAACAGATAGTCCGGTAGTCTCTGTATCTAATACTATTTCCTTCATTAAGAAATTTTTTTTTTAATATCTTTTACAAATTTTTTAACAGTTACTTTACTAAAATCATTCTTGATAATAAAGTTTGATTTCTTTCTTTTATAGTCAAGTGGAAGTTGAATTTTTTTAAATTTATTTAAAATATCTTGATTAAAATTTTTTCTTTTTTTTAGTCTTTTTAAAACTTCAGATTTTTTAGATTGAACAAAAATGAGAATATAATTTTTATTATTAATCTTATTTTCTAATAAAAGTGGTATATCTAATATAACAATTTTTTTGTGGGTATTTTTTTTAAGGAAAATCCTCATTTTTTCTTTTACTTCTTTATGAATAATTTTAACGATTTTTGACAGATTCTCTTTTTTATCAAGAATTGCGCTTAAAACTTGATATTTTTCTATAGGAAATTTCCCAAAATATTTTGGTAAAATCTTTTTTAATTTTTTAAAAATTTTTTTATTAGTTTTATATAATTTGCTGACCTCTTTATCAGCATCAAACACTGGGTAACCAAAACTACGAGCCACATAACTTTTCCCGGATCCAATATCACCTAAAATTCCAATTTTAATCATCGTTTAAAAGTTTTATTACATCATCATCTATTATTGGAAAAAAGTTATGCCATATCTTAAAAGCGTAATATGCCTGATAAATAAACATCCATTTACCATTGCAAATTTTATTGCTAAATTTTTTTCCAGTTTTTAAAAAATTAGTTTCGCTTGGATTATATATTACATCGTAAAAAAATTTATTTTTTACATTGGAAAAATCAAAATCAATTCTATCTTCAATTTTTAATCCAATGCTTGTAGCGTTTATAATCATATCAAAGTTGGGTATCACTCCCCAATCTACAATATTTATATGATGAAAAATTTTCTTTAAATTTTCAGCTTTTTGTCTAGTTCTATTACTTATTATTATACTCTTGGCCTTCAATCTTGTAAGTGCAAAAATAATTGATGGTACCACTCCACCAGCACCTAAAATAAAAATATCTTTATCTTTAAAATCAAAGGAAGATTTTCCCACCAAACCCGTGTCTGCAAGGCTTGCTTGGAAACCATCAATATCGGTATTATCTCCAACAGTCCCGTTGCTCCCAAGATATATTGTATTTACAGATTGCGTCTCCTTTGCTTCCGGAGTTATTTCATCTAAATAGGGTATTACTTTCTGCTTGAAAGGAACTGTCACATTTAGACCACTTATTTTTTTATCTTTAACTTCGTAAATTAAATTTTTTATTTGACTTTCATTTAATTTTTTTTTTTCATAAATAGCATTAATTTTATTAATTTTAATCCAGTAATTGTGTAATTTGGGTGATAGTGAATGTTCTATAGGATTGCCTACTACTAAATATTTTTTCATGTTGATTTATGGTTATTTAAATATTCTTTTAGTTTCTTGATTGGAAGACCCATTATCGTATTTTCATCACCTTCAATACTTGAGAACAATTTTCTACCCTCTCCTTCTATCTGATAAACATTATAAGCATATAAAGCTTCATTTGAAATCTTAGATAAATACTTTTTTAATTCATCATTGGTAAAATTTTTCATAATAAGTGTAGCTTTATCTGAATAATTCCAAATCATTGATCCATTTTTTGAAATACAAACAGAACTAACTAAATTATGTTTATTACCATTTAGTTTCTTAAGAATTTCGAAAGCTGCATCTCTACTTTCTGGTTTTGATATAAGCTGACCCTCTAAGTCAATAACACTATCAGCTCCTAGTACAAAAGTATCTCTATATTTTTGACTTATTTTATTTGCTTTTAACTCAGCCAAGTTTTTTGAAATAATTGTCGGGGTTGCGTTTTCTTTTAATAAACTGTTTTTGATTATATTTTCATCAATGTTTGAGGGCTCAACTCGAGCAAGTATATTGTTTTCATCAAGTATTTTTTTTCTTACTTTGCTTTTGGAAGCGAGTATCAAATCAACCATTTTGTTTGTATATTTCGTATATCTTGATTATCGAAGCTGCAGTTTCTTCAACTGATTTTCTTGTAACATCAATTGTTGGCCATTTATATTTTTTAAAAGTATTTTTGGCTTCTTCTATCTCTTTTTTAATTCTTTCTATATCTGTATAAGCTTTATTTTCAGTTTCTTTAAGTGAATTCATTCTATTCTTTCTTATATCAACCAATCTATCAGGTTCTGTATTTAAACCTACAACACATGCTAATTTTGGATTCTCTTTTAAAGATTTAGGAATTGAATTTTCATTTACTAAAGGAATATTAGATGTTTTGAAACCTTTGTTTGCCAAATAGATAGATGTAGGTGTTTTACTTGTCCTGCTTACACCAAGTAAAATAATATCTGATTTGTTTAGTTCTTTTACCAAATTACCATCATCATGATTCATTGTGAACTGTATTGCTGCAATTCTTTTGTAATATTCTTCATTCAAAGCATATTGACCACTAGGTTCATGTGAAGCTTTTTGATTTAAAAGTTTTGAGAAGCTCAATATTAAATCTCCTAAAACTCCAAAGCATGGAATATTTTTACCATTACTCATTTTTGCCAAATACTTTGCTAAATTGCTATCAACTATTGAGTATAAAATTATAGAATCTGAATATTTTTCTGCATCTATCAAAATTTTAGATATTTGATTTTCTGTTCTTGTAAAAGAATAAGTGTGGATCTTGTAATTGATATTCTTAAATTGAGCTTTAATAGCTGTAAAAATTCTATCTAATGTTTCACCTGTTGAATCAGATATTAGATAAATTTGATATGTATTTGTCATGTATTAACTGTTAATAACTTTTTATTATTTAAATTATTTTTATCAATTTTAATATTTTTAAATTTATGTTGTAAAACCAGGCTTTTATTAACATTATTAAACATATGTATAAAATTTTAATAAAATTTCGTAAGTTATGAATAAGCTTCAATTTTTCATATATATTTAAGAAATAAATAGATTTAAATGTTAATAAATTGTTTAAAAGATGTTTATAAAATTTAATCAACAATATTCACATCTTCTAATACTAATATAATTAAATATATTTAATTATTAATATGACACCAATTGAAGAAGTAATAATTAATAAAAGGACTTCAGTAAATCCTGTTTGGATTATGAGACAAGCAGGTAGATATTTACCAGAATTTAGAGAAATAAGAAAAACTAATCCAGATTTTATAAAATTGTGTTTAAATCCTACTCTAGCAGCTGAAATAACGCTTCAGCCGTTAAAAAGATTTAATTTAGACGCTGCAATTATATTTTCAGATATTTTGATATTGCCTTATGGTTGTAAACAAAAAGTTGAGTTTAAAAAAAATTTTGGACCTATTCTTGCTGATTTAAATTTAAATGATCTATCTAAAATAACTGAAAGTGAGTTTACTTCTAAAATTAGTCCAGTTTATAAAGCAATTAATTTAGTTAAAAATAATAAGCTTACAAAAAATAAAAACACCATTGGTTTTGTAGGGGCGCCCTGGACATTATTAGTTTATATGATTAATAAACAATCACCAAAGTTTAATCTTAATAATAATTTTTTTAAAGATAAAATTTTAATTCAACAAACATTAAAAATTATAGAAAAATTTTTGATGGTTCATATTAAAAATCAAGTTGATAACGGAGCTGAAATAATCCAAATATTTGATAGTTGGGCAGGATTATTAGATGAGAAAGATCTTGATTTTTACGTCTATAAACCCACGCATACCCTGGTAAGATTTATAAAGTCATTAAAAATTCCAGCAATATGTTTTCCAAGAGGGGTAAAAGATTATAAAAAATATTGTGAAATTGTTAAACCAGATGTGATTTGTATTGATTACGAAGTTAGTCCGTCTAAAATTGAAAAAGAAATAACTATTCCCGTTCAAGGAGGCATGGATCCAAAAATTTTACTTACTGACAAGGAAACTTTAAAAAAAGAAATATTTAAATATTTAGATATTTTTAAAAATCATCCATATATTTTTAATTTAGGTCACGGGGTATTGCCACAAACAGATCCAAATTTAATGGAATATTTAGTTAAAACTGTAAAAAATTATTAATGACAAAAGACTTGAATCATCCACCAGTAAAGTTTGGTAAAACAGGTGTTTTAATAATTAATTTAGGAACTCCAGACTCAACAAGTTGGTTTGACATTAGAAAATATTTGAAAGAATTTCTTTCTGACAAAAGAGTTATAGAAGTTAATCCTTTACTTTGGCAAGTCATTTTAAATGTTTTTATTTTAAATTTAAGGCCATCAAAAACTGCTAAGGCTTATAAGGAAATTTGGATGAAAAAGGAAAATATTTCACCATTACTTTATTATACTCAAAAGCAAGCAGATAAATTATCAAATTCAATATCTGAAAAAAATGTAATTGTTGATTATGCTATGAGATATGGCAACCCAAGTATTAAAAGTAAAATAATAAATCTACAGGAAAAAGGTTGTGAAAACTTAATTATACTTCCACTATACCCACAATATGCCGCTGCAACAACAGCTACTGTTTGCGATGAAGTGTATAGGACATTAATGAGTATGAGGTGGCAACCATCAATTAAAATAATACCGCACTACGAATCACACCCCCTTTACATTGACGCGTTAGTTAACTCATTAAACAACAAGATAAACCAAATAAATTGGGAGCCAGACCTAATATTAGTATCCTATCATGGCATACCCCAAAAATACTTTGATAAAGGAGATCCTTATCATTGCTATTGTCAAAAAACTACACGATTAATTTCTGAAAAGTTTAATTCCATAGAACTTAAAACAACTTTTCAATCAAGGTTTGGTCCTCAAAAATGGCTTGAGCCTTATACAGACAAAACCCTAGAGAAATTGCCAAGTGAAGGTAAAAAAAATGTCCTGGCAATATGTCCTGGCTTTTCCTCAGATTGTGTAGAAACTTTAGAAGAAATACTTATTCAAGGTAAAGAAAGTTTTCTAAAGTCAGGCGGAGAAAATTTTGATATGGTTCCGTGTTTAAATGACAGTGATGATCATATAGCACTCTTAAAATCTTTAATTCAAAAAAATATATAATTGATGAACACTTATTTACTTTTTAAATCTCTTCATTTGATAGCTGTAATTTCTTGGATGGCTGGTCTTTTATATCTTCCAAGAATTTTTGTTTATCATTCACAAAACAATGACAAACAATTAGTATCAGAGGTATTTAAAGTTATGGAAAAAAAATTGTTCTTTTACATAATGACTCCAGCAATGACGTTGTCTTGGATATTTGGGCTATTATTAATTCATGAAATAGGTTTTAGTCAGTTAGGGCAAAAATGGATGATTTTAAAACTATTTTTTGTAGTAGTTCTAACTTTATACCATTTTTATCTTGGAAAAGTTTTGGGTCAATTTAAAACAGATATGAACAGTCATTCTCATAAATTTTTCAGATATATAAATGAAATTCCCACTTTATTGCTAATTTTGATCATTTTTGTTGTAATTTTTAAACCTATCTAGGGTTGAATAATTATAATTTATATATATATTAAATCTATTATTAAGTCCTTAATAATTACCTCATGAACATACAAGAACTAAAATTAAAATCATCTGAACAACTTATTACTCAAGCAGAAGAGCTTGGTATTGAAAATGCAAGTACTTTAAGAAAACAGGAAATCCTTTTTGCTATTTTGAAAAAAGTTGCGGAAAAAGAGGAAATAACCGGAGCAGGGGTGCTTCAATTACTTCAAGATGGTTTTGGTTTTTTAAGAGCAATGGAGTCAAATTATCTCCCAGGTCCAGATGATATCTATGTTAGCCCGAGTCAGATCAGAAAATTTGGATTGCGAACAGGTGATACAGTTGAAGGGCCAGTTAGAGCACCAAAAGAAGGGGAAAGATATTTTGCATTATTGCAGGTCAGTAAAATAAATTTTGAAGAACCTGATAAATCTAGACATAAAATAGCATTTGATAACTTAACTCCTTTATATCCTGATAAGCAACTTGTTATGGAAGTTGAACAAATTAAACCTGACAAAAAACAAGATTTAACCCCAAGACTTATAGATTTAGTTAGTCCCATTGGTAAAGGTCAAAGATCAATTATTATTTCACCTCCTAAGGCTGGTAAAACAATGATCTTGCAGAGCATAGCTAACTCAATAGCAAAAAATTATCCTGAATGTTATTTAATTGTTTTGTTAATTGATGAGAGACCTGAAGAGGTTACAGATATGCAGAGAACTGTTAAAGGGGAGGTAATAAGCTCAACTTTTGATGAGCCAGCACAACGTCATGTAGCTGTTGCTGAAATGGTAATTGAAAAAGCTAAGAGATTGACCGAGCATAAAAAGGATGTTGTTATTTTATTAGATTCTATAACAAGACTCGGTAGAGCATATAATGCAGTTATACCAAGTTCGGGTAAAGTCTTAACTGGCGGTGTTGACGCTAATGCTTTACAGAGACCCAAAAGATTCTTTGGAGCAGCTAGAAATATTGAAGAAGGTGGGTCTCTAACAATTATCTCTACAGCTTTGATCGACACAGGAAGTAGAATGGATGAAGTTATATTTGAAGAATTTAAAGGAACGGGTAATAGCGAAACTGTTCTTGATAGGAAAATTGCAGACAAAAGAATTTACCCAGCAATAGACATCACTAAATCAGGGACAAGAAGAGAGGAATTATTGTTTGATAAAAATGATTTACAAAAAATGAATGTACTTAGAAGAATAATTGCTCCAATGGGTACAATGGATGCAATAGAATTCATTAGTTCCAAGTTAAAAGACACAAAAAATAACGCTGAGTTCTTTAATTCAATGAACAAACCAGCTTAATTAAGTTTTCCAATATTGCTGAATAGAAGTTATAATATTTTATGACTATTTATGCCCTATCATCAGGTCCAGGAGTTTCCGGCGTCGCGATTATCAGAATTTCTGGCTCTGAAGCATCTAATGTGATAACGTCACTTACAGGAAAAGAAATCTCACAGCCAAGAGTGGCTACCCTTCGAAAAATAAACAATATTAACACTTCTGAGCTAATAGACGAAGGTATAATTATATGGTTTCCAGGCCCTGAGAGCTACACAGGAGAGGATATGGCCGAAATTCATGTACATGGAGGAAAGGCTGTAGTTTTGGCTGTTCAAAACGAGATTTCAAAAGTTAAAAATTGTAGATTAGCTGAGCCAGGAGAATTTACAAAGCTTGCATTTCAAAATGGAAAAATAAATTTGCTTAAAGCCGAGAGTATAGCAGACTTAATATCTGCTGAAACTGAAATCCAAAGATTACAAGCTGTAAAAATCATGAGAGGAAGATCTTCAGCGAAATTTAACGAACTGAGGGAAAGATTGTTAAAAATTTTGACAATTGTTGAGGCAAAAATAGATTTCCCCGAAGAGGATCTACCTGAGGAAAATTTAAAAAAAATTAAAGAAGATTCCTTTAGTGTAATAAATGATATTAATAAAATTCTGAATGATCAAAAGGTTGGTGAAATAATTCGCGAAGGTTTTAAAATTGCAATAGTAGGACCAACTAATGCAGGTAAATCTAGTCTATTAAATAACTTGTCAAACAGAGAGGTTGCAATTGTATCTGAAATAGCTGGCACAACTAGAGATGTTGTTGAAACTCATCTAAATTTAGACGGATATCCAGTTATTATTTCTGACACAGCAGGTATTAGAGACTCAAAAGATGAAATTGAAAAAAAAGGAATAAAGTTATCACTTAAAAAAGCCGAAAATGCCGATTTGAAATTGGTTGTAGTTGATGCTAAAAGTACCGATTTTAGGGGATTTTTGAATGATTTATTAAAAAAAGACGCAATTCTAGTAATTAATAAATCAGATCTGTTGAAAAAAAAATTAGACCCCGAAGTCTCTAAATTTAATCATGTTTTGATTTCACTAAAAGACAATTTAAATATTGATAAATTAATTTCTAAAATAAAAAACCACTTAGAAGATAAATTTATATCAGAGGAAGATATCTTAATTACAAGAGAAAGGCATAGACAACATTTGCTACAGTGTGTTGAACATTTGAAAAATTTTTCAGACAAAAATGATAAAAAAGATTTTGATAAAGGTGCTGAGGATTTAAGGTTAGCAACAAGACAACTAGGTATGATTGTTGGTAAAGTTGATGTAGAGGAGATATTAGGTAGTATTTTCAATGATTTTTGCATTGGAAAATAATTGTCGTTTTATAGGGCTTTTTTGATATTTTTTTTGATTTTCGTCGGTAAATAAGACCTTTTTTAAAAAAAAATAGAAATCTTGTAAATATTATAATCGAATATAAATTTAGCTCATGAAAAAAGATTTGCGATTTGATGTAATTGTTATCGGAGGCGGTCATGCTGGTTGTGAAGCAGCAGCGGCCTCAGCAAGGCTTGGTGCAAATACCGCTTTGTTTACACATAACAAAAATACAATAGGAGAAATGTCCTGTAATCCAGCTATAGGTGGTTTAGGCAAGGGTCACCTAGTTAGAGAAATTGATGCTCTAGATGGTGTTATGGGAGAGGTAGCAGACAAGTCTGGAATACAATTTAGATTATTAAATAGAAGTAGAGGACCTGCAGTTAGAGGACCGAGAACTCAGTCTGACAGATCATTATATCGTAAATATATGCAAGAAAAACTTGTAAACTACTGTAATTTAAGCATTTTTTCAGATCCTGTAATTGAGTTTATTTTTGAAAAAAACCAAATAAGTGGGTTTATAACACTTAAAGGTAACAAAGTGAGTTGTAACAAGTTAATCTTAACAACGGGCACTTTTTTGAATGGTTTGATACATATAGGTGATGAAAGAACTCCTGCTGGGCGATTTAATGAAAAACCGAGTACAGGTTTAAGTGAACAATTAAAAAAGTATAATTTCAAAATTGGAAGATTGAAAACAGGCACACCTCCTAGATTAGATTCTAGAACAATTAATTTTGAAAATTTGGAAAAACAGTTTGCCGATGAAGATCCATATTTTTTTTCTTTTCTGACTAAAAAAAATTTAAATAAACAAGTGTCTTGTTCGATGACTTATACAAACGAAAAGGTTCATAAAATAATAGAAAAGAATTTATCTAAAAGTGCAATGTATTCCGGAAGCATACAAGGTGTTGGTCCTAGATATTGTCCGTCTATCGAAGATAAAATAGTAAAATTCGCTGATAAGACAAGACATCAAATATTTCTCGAGCCTGAGGGACTAAATGACCATACTATTTACCCTAATGGTATATCAACATCACTACCTGAGGTTGTGCAACATGAAATACTCAACAATATCAGCGGTTTAGAAAACGTAAAAATAATCAGACCAGGATATGCTATAGAATATGATTATATTGACCCTAGAGAGCTCTTTTTAACACTGGAGACAAAAAAAATAAAAAATCTTTATCTTGCTGGTCAAATTAATGGAACTACAGGTTATGAGGAAGCAGCTGCTCAAGGCCTTATAGCAGGAATTAATGCTGCTCTATCCCTTAAGAATATGGAGCCTTTTATTTTAGATAGATCAGATGCTTACATTGGCGTTATGATAGATGATTTAATTACAAAAGGTGTTGCAGAGCCTTATAGAATGTTTACATCACGAGCAGAATACAGACTAAGTCTAAGGTCAGATAATGCAGACTTAAGGCTTACCCACAAAGGAATTAAAATTGGTTTAATATCAAAAATTAGAAAACAACTATTTGAGGATAAATTTGATAAATTAAGCAAAATATCTCTTCAAATGTCTAATTTAAACATTTCACCCTCTAAGGCAGATAAATTTGGAATAAAAATAGCGAAAGACGGTGTTTTTAGATCAGCAGAGGAAATTCTAACCCAAAAAAGTGTTGATATGACAAAAATTAGGAATATATGGCCTCAAATCCCTGATTATGGCAATGATATTGATGAGCAGATTGAGATTAACTCTCATTACAGAGGATATTTAAAGAAACAAAAGGCCGATATTTTAGCTTTTAAACGAGATGAAAATTTAACAATACCAGATAACATTGATTATGATCAATTTTCAGGTCTTTCTAATGAGGTAAAAGCCAAATTCAAAGAAATAAGGCCTAAAACTATGGGTCAGGCTTTAAGAATCGATGGAATAACTCCTGCAGCCGTATATATTTTGTTGTCACACGTCAAAAGAAAGTCTATTAAGCATATAGCTTAATGGATAACTTAATTTTAAATTTTTATTCTAAAATTTCTAATTTAAATGTTTCACGTGAAACTTGTAATGAGCTTGAGAGCTTAATTTCGATGATACAGGAAAAAAATCAGAAAATTAATATTATAAGTAAAAAAATGTATGAAAAGGAGGCAATAAGAGAGCGCCATATAATAGATTCGGCGCAAATCATTGATTTTGTTGATTTAAATTGCAATACAACCACAGATTTAGGTACAGGAGGTGGAATGCCAGGATTAATAGTGGCCATAGTGATGAAAAAAATTAAAAATGATTTAAAAGTAAACCTTTATGAAAAAAGCTACCACAAATGTGCTTTCCTTAGAGAAGTTTCAAAAAAATTAAATTTAAATACAAAAATAATTCAGAAAGATATTTTTTCACTTAAAAATATTGAAACAGGAACAATTATGTCCAGGGCGTTTAAGCCAATGCCTGTGATTTTAAGCTTGGTAAATGAAAATTTTAAAAAATATAAAAATATTATTTTTTTTATGGGAAGTAGTGGGAGAAAAATTCTTAATGAAACACTTCAAGAGTGGGATTTAGATTATGAAGAAAAAAAAAGTTTAACTAACAGCGACTCGTTTATATTAAACATCAAAAAAATTAAAAAAAAGATTTCATGAAAATAATTTCAATTTTAAATCAAAAAGGTGGAGTTGGAAAAACAACAACTGTAATTAATTTAGCGTCGGCGTTATCCCAACTTGGTAAGAAAATTTTAGTAATTGATCTAGACCCTCAAGGAAATGCTACCACAGGATTAGGATTATCCAACACCTCTCAATCTGATCAAACTATTTATGGAATTCTTAATGGAACAATGTCTATTTCAAGAGTAATAAAAAAAACAGACTTTCAAAATCTAGATTTAATACCATCCAATGTAGATCTCTCCGGATTGGAAGTTGAGACTGCAGGTGATAGCGATAGAGCTTTCATATTAAAGACTAAATTAACCCCGTTTTTAAACGATTCTAGAGGATTATATGATTATATTCTTATAGATTGTCCTCCTTCTTTAAGCTTATTAACGGTAATGGCCTTGGTATCATCTAATTCATTGTTGGTGCCGCTTCAAACGGAATTTTTTGCATTGGAGGGACTTACACAACTAATGAAAACAATTGAGAGAATTAAAACTAATTTGAATCCTGAATTAGAAATTCAGGGCATACTTTTGACTATGTATGATCGAAGAAACAAACTTTCATCACAGGTTGAACAAGAAGCAAGAGATTATTTTAAAGATAAAGTTTACCAAACGGTAATACCTAGAAACGTAAGATTATCTGAAGCTCCATCACATGGAATTCCAGTCTTAATTTATGATAAAAATTGCCCAGGCAGCAAATCTTATTATAGTTTTACTGACGAGTTTATAGAACAGGAAAATAAAATTGGGAGTGCAGCATAATGAACAAAATAAAAAAAGGATTAGGAAGAGGATTATCTTCTTTAATTGGTGAAACTAAGGTAGAGAATAAAACAAATAATTTAAAATTAGCTGAGATAGTTCCAAACAAATATCAACCTAGAAAAAATTTTGATGAAGAAAACTTAAATGATTTAGTTAATTCAATTAAGGAACGCGGTATTATACAACCAATAATAGTTAGAAAATCTGAAACAAATAATTCCAAATATGAGATTATCGCAGGAGAAAGAAGATGGTTGGCAGCTCAAAAAGCAGGACTTCACGAAATTCCTGTGGTTGTTACGGACGCCGACGATCTTAAATCTTTAGAATTTGCAATTGTTGAAAATGTTCAGAGACATGATCTAAATCCCTTGGAGGAAGCACAAGGTTATAAAAGATTGATAGATGAATTTGCATACGATCAAGAGAAAGTGTCAAAATTTATTGGAAAAAGTAGAAGTTATATAACCAATTCACTAAGACTATTAACGTTACCATCTTTAGTTCTTAAATTTATTGAAGAAAAAAAAATCAGCGCTGGTCATGCTAAAATATTAGTTGGTCTAAGTAATGCTGATTTTATTGCTGAAAAAATAGTTGAAAAGAAACTTTCAGTAAGGCAAACGGAAAATTTTGTTAAAATATTTAAAAGAAAATCAGCCAACAAGCGTCATCAAATAGACCCTAATATTACAAGTCTCGAGGAAATTATTTCGGAAAAAACTGGTTTAAATGTAAAGATTAAAAATGACAAAAAAAATAAAGGTACTATAATGTTTAAATATCACGACTTAGACCAATTAAATAAAATAATTGATATTATAAAAACTAATTATTAGTTTCTGCAGTTTGTTCTAGAAGAAAGTTTATCAAAATATTTGTTGAAGAGTTAGGATACTTTTTGACCAATAATTCAATATCATTAATTTTAACAATAAGGTTTTTAATTTTATTTAAATTCCAAATCCCTAATTGTTTTTTAACTATATCTTTTTCTTTCCAAAAAATTGGAGGTCTATATGAATTTATTATTTTATCTAAGTTTATTTCATTCTTAGATTGATATTTGATTTTCAACAAACGTTTTAATTTATTTGAGAAAGTTCTTAATATCAAAATATTATCTTCATTAACAAAAATATTTTCATTTAGTATATTAAATACTTTTTTCTTATTCTTTATCAGCGTATTATCTAAAAGTTCTGAAATACTAAAATTTTCACTCAAATTTGTTAATTCAAGAATACTTTTTTGATCAATTATTTTTTTATTTTTAGAGAAAAGTTCTATCTTACTCAATTCATTATAAAGATTAATTCTATCATTAGCAGATCTCTCTATAATTAAGTTGATGTTTTCTTGCGATACAGAAATTTTTTTTTCTTTTAAAAATTTTTGAGCTACAAAATTTAAGGATTGATAATTATCTTCGTAAAATGGAACACAAAATAATCCTTTGTCCTTTTCGAATAAATTTCTAATTTTTGATTTTTTTTCTAAGACTCCAGCTATTAATACTATGATTATTCCTTCGTAATTTCTCTCTACAATATTTATTAATAATTTATATAGTTTATCCGTAACTCTAGATATTATAATTAGTTTTTTGTCTTCAAAAAAAGATTTATTAGATAAATTTTCTTCAAATGCTTCAGCATTTCTAATTATATCATTTTCATCGTATCGAAATATGTTAGATGGAACTAACGGTTTTATTGTTTTATTTAAAGTTTCATCTATTAAACCTTTATTACTTCCATAAAATAAAAAAAATTTTTGATTTAAAAGATTTTTTTTCTCAAGTTCAAAAGCTTTGATTATCATTGAATATTGAAGTAAATGATTAGATCTTCAATTATCTTGTCAATCAAATCATTTTCAAGTTTAATTTCATACTCTGACAAATCAAATTTATTATCTTTGTTCTTATATGAAAATTCTTCATAAAATATTTTTTCAGAAGAATTATTTTTGTTATCTATTAAAGTAATTTTGAACTTAATAGCCATTTTAAAAGAATCTGGCTGACCTTTTGTATTTTTTGAGGTTTCAATTATATTTTTTTCGTTTTCTAAAATTAATTTTTTATGAGAAAAATCAATGTTATTTTCTTTTGCAGAAATAGCCGAAATTATACGTCTATTTATTGTTTTTTCTCCTATGGTCTCGATTTTTTTAAAAACAAAATCATTTGAATTTTTACTAGAATATATTGGCTCAAAGCCGCAACTAGTTAAAAAAAATAAAATAAAAATTAATTTTTTTTTCATCATTTAATTATAATATTAATTAGTTTGTTTTGAATATAAATAGTTTTAATTATTTGTTTTTGATTTATGTATTTTTCTATTATTTTTTTTTCTTTTATCTTTGATATTAATTGATCCTCAGATATTTCCTTTTCTACTTCAATTGTCGCTCGTTTTCTTCCGTTGACCTGTACAACTATCAATTTTTTATTAGTTTTTAAATATTCAGGTTTGATCTGAGGCCATTTCACATCACTAATATTTTTTTGCATTTTACCTAAGCATTCGCTTGCAACATGTGGTGCTATAGGTAAAAACATTATTAAAACTTTTTCAAAATTAATAAAAAGATTTTCATAGTTTTTTTCATCTTCTGAAATTTTTTTATAAAAAGAATAAATTTCGTGAAAAACTGCAATAATTACATTGTATCTAAATTTCTCTAAGGCAAAGTTTATTCTATCAATTGCCTGATTTGTAAAAATTTCTAAATCATTGTTAAAGTTTTCTTTTTTCTCTTCTGTTATATCAATAATTTTATTACTCATTGTCCAAAATTTTTGAATAAATTTAAAGGATGAAGTCATCCCATTTTCTGACCATTGAATATCTTTTTCTGGTGGACTATCAGATAATATGAATAATCTTACTGCATCAGCCCCATATGCTTCAATCATCTTTTCTGGATCTATTGTATTTTTTTTAGATTTGGACATAGATTCTGAAGGTCCTACTGAAACAATTTTTTCAGGATTTTTTTTAATAAAGAATTTTTTTCCATCTTCACTTGATACCTCATCAGGACTTAGCCAATTATCATTCTTATCTTTATAAGTTTGATGACAGACCATTCCTTGTGTAAATAAACCTTTGAAAGGTTCTTTTATGTCAAATTTTTCGTTATTGAAGCTTATAGCTCGAGTGAAAAATCTTGAATATAACAAGTGTAAAATAGCATGTTCAACTCCACCAATATATTGATCTACTGGCATCCAATATTCTAAATCTTTTTTATTAAAACTTAAATTTTTTTCATTTGATGAGCAAAATCTCAGAAAATACCATGAGGAGTCTACAAAAGTATCTAAGGTATCAGTTTCACGCCTACATTTTTCTCCATTAATTGTAACATATTTCCATTCATCAATTGCATCAAGAGGATTTCCGTTGGTGTTCATGTCAACATTTTCAGGTAGTAAAACTGGTAGGTCTTTAAAAGGAATTTTTTGTATTTCATTTTTTTTATTGTAAGCAATTGGTATAGGGCAACCCCAATATCTTTGTCTTGAGATACCCCAATCTTTAAGTCTAAAATTAATCTTTTGATTTCCAATTTTTTTTTCTTCTAAAATTTCAATCGTTTTTTTTATTGACTCTTCAGGAACCGAAAGACCATTTAAAAATTTTGAATTTATTAAAACACCATCGCCAGCATAAGCCTCTTTAGAAACTGTAAAGTTATCCTTTTCATCTTTAGGCTTTACAACTGTTATGATATCTAAATTATATTTTTTCGCAAAGTCAAAATCTCTTTGATCATGAGCAGGACAACCAAAGACAGCACCAAAGCCATAATCCATTAATACAAAGTTTGCAAAATAAACTGGAACTTTTTTAGAATTATCTAAAGGGTTTAAAGCTAATAAATTTGTCTTGAATCCAATTTTTTCTGCTTGAGCAATAGATTCTTCTGTAGTTCCTGTTTTTGAACAATTATCTCTAAAATCTAAAAATTCTTTTTCATTTTCATAGATTTTTGATAGTGGATGATCAACTGATAATGCCAAAAAGGAGAAACCAAATAGGGTATCGGGTCGTGTTGTATAACATTTTATTTCCTTAACCTTATCTGAGCCTTCAATCTGAAAATTAATTTCACACCCATAAGATTTACCAATCCAATTTTTTTGCATGATTTTAACTTTGTCAGGCCACTCGTCAAGATCATCAAGACCCTTTAATAATTCCTCAGAAAAATTTGAAATTTTAAAAAACCATTGACTAAGTTTTTTTCTTTCTACAGAGGCACCTGATCTCCACCCCTTACCATCTATAACTTGTTCATTTGCTAGAACTGTCTTATCTACAGGATCCCAGTTCACATAACTCTCTTTTCTGTAAACTAAACCTTTTTCGTATAGTTCAAGAAAAAGT
>CACPQV010000003.1 GCA_902636165.1 uncultured Pelagibacteraceae bacterium | reverse complement strand
AGATATGGTTTGCTACCAAGAAGAAGTTAGAGACCCATCAAGAATGGCTGAGGTGTTGAATAGAGTGATAGAAAAAGCAATAAGGGGTTCAGCACCAGCACAAATAAATGTACCAAGAGATTACTGGACACAAGTTATAGATGTTGAATTACCACCGATTGTTAGATTAGAAAGACAAGGTGGGGGTGCTGAGGCAATAGATAAAGCTGCAAAACTTTTATCTAAAGCTAAATTTCCTGTTATTTTATCTGGAGCAGGAGTTGTTATTGGTGGTGCAATTGAAGAAACAAAAAAACTTGCTGAAAAGTTAGACTCACCAGTTTGTTCAGGATATCAACACAATGATAGCTTTCCTGGAAGTCATCCACTTGCAGTGGGACCATTAGGATACAATGGATCTAAAGCTGCAATGGAACTAATTTCAAAAGCTGATGTTGTTTTAGCATTAGGAACTAGATTGAATCCTTTTTCAACACTCCCAGGATATGGAATTGATTATTGGCCTAAGGATGCAAGCATTATCCAAGTGGACATGAATCCTGATAGAATTGGTTTAACAAAAAAAGTTACGGTTGGAATTAGTGGTGATGCAAAATTAGTGGCGACACAGATTTTAGAAAAATTATCTCCAGATGCCGGAGATACTGATAGACAAAAAAGAAAAGATTTAATTCACCAAACAAAATCTGCTTGGTTACAAAAATTATCAAGTTTAGATCATGAGGATGACGATGAGGGAACGGTTTGGAATAAAGAGGCAAGAGAAAGAGATAAAGATAGAATGTCACCAAGGCAAGCATGGAGAGCAATCCAAGCTGGAATGCCTGAAGATGTAATTATTTCAAGTGATATTGGAAATAACTGTGCAATTGGAAATGCTTATCCTACTTTTGAAAAACCTAGAAAGTATTTAGCTCCAGGTTTATTTGGTCCTTGTGGTTATGGTTTTCCATCGATCTTGGGCGCTAAGATAGGTTGTCCTGATACACCAGTAATTGGCTTTGCTGGAGATGGTGCATTTGGAATAAGTATGAATGAAATGAGCTCATGCGCAAGAAAAGAGTGGCCAGCAATTACCATGGTAATTTTTAGAAATTATCAATGGGGTGCTGAAAAAAGAAATACTACTCTTTGGTTCGATAATAATTTTATTGGAACGGAATTAGATCCAGAATTAAGCTATGCAAAAGTAGCTGATGCTTGCGGATTAAAAGGGGTTACTGTTAAAACGATGGAGGAGACAACAGCTGCAATTAAACAATCTTGTGAAGACCAAAAAAAAGGAATTACAACATTTATTGAGATAATTCTTAATCAAGAGCTAGGCGAACCTTTTAGAAGAGATGCTATGAAAAAACCAGTGAGAGTTGCTGGTATCAAAAAAGAGGATATGAAAAAACAACCCTCTTTAATTTCTTAGGATCTTTAAAAATTCATATCTGGCCAGTTTTTATCATTGTATTTATCAATTTCATTTTTAGTAAAAGGCCTGAATAATACCCAAGCAATAACAATTACCAAAGCCAGTAGAATTAATGTTTGCATGTTTTATTTTATCATTGTTTTGACTGTTCCCAATTTATCAATTTTACCAATATAAAGACCTTTACTCTTAATTGGAACAACTCCCACTGAGGAACCAGTAAAAACCCAAAAATCTTTATTTAGATTTATTTTATCTTTTTTGACTTTACTTAATACAAATCTTAGTGAATTTAGTGGGTTAATATAAACAGTATTTGTATTACCATTTACACTTTGATTTACTTTTTTATTTGAAATATTTGTTTTTAAATTACCAATATTAATTCTTTTATATCTTTTTGTTGCTCCAACTAAAAACTTTACATTTGCACCAAAATCGCTGCATAAATCACCAAATGAGGTAATTCCTTTTTTTCTTTGTCTATAACCAACTACTTCAATACAAGGTGCCATATGTGAAATATATTTAGATATATTTTTCATTGTGACTGATCCTTTAGAAGAAAAAAAAGATTTTTTGATTTTATAACAAACCTCTAGTTCAATTCCTAAAGTAGCTTTATTTATTTTTACACCTTTGCCACTTTTCAAAAAATTTCTTTTATAAACTGAGGCATAAAAGGGTTCTTTTTCTTTAAACTTTTTAATTAAAGGTATTCCTGTACCAGCAGCTTTAAAGCCTATGACCGGTAATTTAATTTTGCTTTCGCATAATTTTCTTAATTTTTGAGCCTCATGAAGTTTTTTTGTGTATTTAGATGGAATTGGAGCAATAATCTTACTTTTAAGAAATGCTTTTACAAGTTTATTAGAGGTTTTCTCTAACAATTTACTCATTCAACACTACCTATTTCTCTAATTTTTCTCGCATGAATAAATGATCTAATACATTGATAAGTAAAAAATAAACCAGTTATCATCATCATTATTTTTGATAAGTCAGCATAGAAATTACTAAAAGCATTCCCAGTAATTAATGATCTAATAAAATCAAGACCACCTAAAAAAATGATTAATCCAAACAATACTACAATATGCATAAACATTTTTTTCTTAGAAACAAATTTAATTGAAAGATATGAAAAAATTAAAATCGGAACTCCTAAAATAGATGGAATATACGAAGTCATTGAGCCACTTCCACTAATAAAACTAACTATTACTCCCCATAAAATTAAAAATATCCCATAATAAATAGATAGTTTTTCCATTGTTAAACCTACTACTTTAAATTCAGAATTATTTTGATTCTCAACTTCCATTGAATGATTATATTTTATGATCCAAAATTTATCAAACTAAAACCAGCAATTAAAAAAATTACTAGCCAAACCAACCCTTTAATTAAAAAAAAAGTAAAGCCGCCTACTAAGATATATCTTCCCCATTTGCTTTTAGACAAAAAATTTTTAAATTTTTCAAAAATCAACATTCATTTTATAAATTTAACAAGGACATTGGATCAAGCCTTGTTTGAAACCAATTTACCCTAAAATCTAAGTGCGGGCCTGTAGATCTACCAGTGGATCCAACAGTTCCAATAATATCCCCTTGATTGATTTCATCTCCAACAGAAACCATTACATTTTCAAGATGTGAATAAATTGTAGAAATACCATGACCATGATCCATTATAATTGTACCACCAGTGTAATACAAATCATCTTCAGCCATAGTCACAGTGCCAGAGGCAGATGATTTAATCATCGTCCCTTTTTTTGCAGCAATATCAATTCCGTAGTGAGGCCATTTAGGTTTACCATTCAAAATTCTTTGACTTCCATAAACACCACTAATGATACCATCAACTGGCATAATAAATTGGTTTTTAAAAAAGGGTAAATCAGAGTTTATTGCTCTTGCTTTTCCAATTCTGTTATTTTCCTCTTTTATCCTTTTATAGACTGACTCAGGTGGAGTAACTTTACTTTCTTCCAAGCCGTCGATCCTTTGAATATTATATTTTCTTTTTAAAACTTTTTTGATTATTTTTTCTTTTTTCCCATTTAGAATTTTTGTAATAGTTACATCAAACTTTCTATCTCTGTCTATTCCAAATACAAAATATCCGTCATTTGAAACTTTTACTCTTTTCTTTCCAATAAGTATTTGTGCTTTTGGATCAGTTAAACCAATTATGTAATGTCCTTGTAGAAATTTACCTTTAAACTCAACAGCCTTAAGTTGTGTTATAGAAGAAAGAATTATAAAGAATATTATTTTAGATATTATTTTGCAGTCCATCCACCATCAACCAATAATGAAGTTCCTGTTATCATCGAAGCCGCATCGGATGCTAAAAAGACAGCAGCAGAAGCTACATCAGACAACTCAGCAAATCTTCCAAGTGGTATATTGCCTAAAACTTCTTTTTTAAATTTTTTACTTTTTAAAAATTTTTTCGTCATTGGAGTTACAACAAATGTAGGACAAACAGTATTTACCCTTATATTATATTTTGCAAGATCAATGGACATTCCTTTTGTAAGACCTTCTAAACCAAATTTTGTCATATTGTACACACTTCTTATAGGTCCTCCGACATGACCCATTTGAGAAGACATGTTTACAATTGAACCACCGATTTTTTTTCTATTTTTTGACTTAATCATTTTTAAAGCACATAATTGAGCAAGGTTAAAAGTTGCAATAGTATTAATCTTGACAAGATATTCCATGTTTTTTGTTTTCACTTTTGTAAAGTGTTCTGGAATATTATTTCCTGCATTGTTAATTAAGATGTCAATTTTTGGGAGCCTGTTAATTATAATACTAATCTCATTGTAATTAGTTATGTCACAAACATATGATTTACATTTTGATTTAAATTTCTTAATTACCTTCGACACGCTATCTAAATCTTTTTTAGTTCTACTTATGATAATTAAATTTGCTCCTGCTTCAGCAAGTGCAATAGCACATGCTCTTCCAATTCCTTTGCCTGCGCCAGTAACTACTGCAGTTTTATTTTGAAGATTATATTTTTTTAAGAACATTATAAAAATAATATTTTAATATCTGTGTAAATCAACTCAATAGCAACAATTAGAATGGCTAAAAGACCAGCCCAAGCTATCCATTTATATTTTTTGATCCAACTAGATATTAAAGTTGCTGCTGTTGCCATTAGTATGATCGATAAAACAAGTCCAAAAATTAATAAGTAATAATGATCCCCTGCCGCTCCAGCAACTCCCAAGACATTATCTAAGCTCATTGTAAAATCAGCTAACAGAATTGTCCAAATAGCTTTTAAGAAACTCGAATTGTCTACTTTAACATTATTTTGGTGATCTGAGCCTTTAATTACATCAATATAAAGTTTATAGACTATGTATAGTAGAAGCAATCCACCGAGCAATCTTAAGCCAGTAATTTGTAATAAGTAAGCAGTTAATAAAGTTAAGATTATTCGTAAAACAACCGCTCCTCCTATTCCCCAAAAAATGATTTTTTTTCTTTGTTCTAATGGAAATTTAGAAGCAACCATTCCAATTATGATTGCATTATCGCCTGCTAAAACTAAATCAATTAAAATTATTTGTGTTAAAATAGTTATTTGTTCTGGTGTGATTAAATCAGCGAACATTAACCTCTCAGTATCATATCTGCACCTTTTTCTGCAATCATTATTGTAGGTGCATTTGTATTACCTGAAGTTATATTTGGCATAATTGATGCATCTATGACTCTAAGATTATTTAAACCTTTCACTTTGAGTTTTTCATCAACAACTGACATTTCATCTTGTCCCATTTTACATGTTCCTACTGGATGAAAAATAGTTTGTGCATAATCGGATCCAGCTTTTACAATCTCTTCATCATCATTAATGTCTATTCCAGGTCTATATTCTTCCGGTTTATATTTCTTAAAAGTTTCTGATTCCATTACAATTTTTCTTGTTAGTTTTAAACCTTTAGCAGCAACCATACGATCATGTTCGGTAGAAAGATAATTAAGTTTTACCTTAGCATAAATTCTTGAGTCTTTATTAACAATATTTACATAACCTCTACTAGTTGGTCTTATATTAGCTACTGTAGGTGTAAATGCATGGAAGTCATGATTTTTTGTAGCACCTAAAGTATCCATGCTCATAGGTTGAACGTGCCACTGAAGATCTGGCAACTCTAAAGATGGTTCACTTTTTGCAAACATACACATTTGACTAGCACCCATTGTCATTGGTCCACTTCTATTAAAAATGTATTCCAGACCAATCATTAATTTTCCAAAAAAACTATTTATTTTTTTATTTAATGATTTAAGTCCATGAACTTTATAAATTGGTCTAAACATTAAATGATCTTGCAAATTTTCTCCAACTCCTTTTAAATCATGCACCATATCTATACCTAAATCTTTAAGATTTTCTGAATTACCTATACCGGATGCTTGTAAAATTTGAGGAGAACCAATAGAACCAGATGAAAGTATTATTTCTTTGTTAGCTAAAACTTTTTTAAGTTCATTTCCTTGCCAGTACTCAACATTTTTAGCAGTTTTGTTTTCAAAGTTTATTTTCTTTACATGGGCATTAGTTACAATCTTTAAATTATCTCTGTTTTTAATTGGATTTAGATAACCAACGGCAGTACTACACCTAAAACCATCTTTCTCAGTTACTTGAAAGTATCCACACCCATGATTGTCACCAGTGTTAAAATCTTTGGTTTTTGGAATACCAAATTCCTCAGCTGCATTTTGAAACTCATTCAATAAGGGTAACTGAATTCTTTGATCTGAAACAGATAGGGGTCCACCTACACCATGATAATCGTCTTTCCCACGTTCTTGATCTTCAGCTTTAATAAAGTAAGGAAGAACGTCATCCCAACCCCACCCTGCATTACCAAGCTGGCGCCAGATATCATAGTCTCTACTTTGACCTCTAATATATAACAATCCATTTATCGCTGAGCTTCCACCTAAAGTTTTTCCTCTTGGATAACGAATAGAACGATTGTTCATTGTTTTGTCTGGTTCGGTTTTATAACACCAATCAACCGAGGGGTTGTGCATAGTTTTAAAATATCCAACTGGAATATGTATCCATGGATAAATATCTTTTCCACCTGCCTCAATTAAAAGAACCTTGTTTTTTGTATTTTCTGATAGTCTGTTAGCAAGAACACATCCTGCAGACCCAGCACCTAAAATTATAAAATCAAAATTTTCCATCTATAGTTGAATAGTTTTTTTTATTAATCTCATTAAAACATCTTTACACTCATATTAAACAATTGTCACTTGTGTGAACTTTGTTTTTCTGATTGTATGTAATTGTTAAATTTAACTAACTATAGGAATAATAATGAAAAAAATCATTTCAATGTTGTTTGCAACCGTTTTGGTACTTGGTTTTGCATCTAGTGCTAATGCTGCAAAAACACTAAAATGTCAGACAGTTCTAAACACTAAAGCTGATGAAGTTAAGATGTTAAAAGACTTTACTGACACTGTTACAACTTTAACAAGTGGTTCGTTAAAGTTTGAAATTTTACCTGCAGGCGCAGTTGTCGGAGTTAAAGAAACTCTTGATGCTGTTGACAAAGGTTTGATTGATTGTGGATTCGCTTGGACACACTATTGGTCAGGTGACCACCCTGCTGCGATGTTATTTGGTTCGCCAGTAGCTGGTGGTGGTGTTGGTATTGACAACATCGCGTTCTTATCATGGTTCCAGTATGGTGGAGGAAAAGAGTTATACGACAGATTATGGAAAGAAATGGGAAGAGATATCAAAGGATTTATGATTCAACCAGTTGGTCCAGAAGCTTTAGGTTGGTTTCCAAAACCAATTAAAGATATGGCTGACTTTAGAAAATATAAGTTCAGAACTCCTCCAGGAATTCCAGGACAAACATATAAAGATATTGGTATAGCATCAGTCGCTATGGGCGGTGGAGACATTCTACCAGCTTTAGAAGCAGGAACTATTGATGCTGCTGAGTGGTGTTGTCCAAAACCAGATTTAACGTTTGGTTTCCAAAAAGTATTAAAGCACTACTACTTACAAGGTTTGCACCAAGTAGTCGTAAATGCTGACTTTTATATTACTGGAAAAACTTATAATGCGATGAGCGATCATGAGAAAAAATCTCTTGAAGTGGCTGCTAATGCATCATTAGCAAAATCTCTAAGTTATAGAATCTATGAAAATGGAAAAGCTTTACAAGAGCTTACCACTAAACATGGAGTAATTTTAGAGGATACACCTTCAGATTATTTCACAGAATATATGGCTGCAGCAAAAGCATCTTTAAATAAAAATGCTGCTGAAAATAAATTTTTTAATGAAGTCTATACTTCTATGAAAAATTTTGCTGATATAGCTGTTCCTTTCTGGAGTGGTGCTCAAATGTCAAATGCGAAGCTAGGAATGGCTCACGCTGCAACATTAAAGTAAATAAAAGTAAATCTTAATTTCTTAGAGCGGGCTTTTTCGTATAGCCCGCTCTAATTTTTTTAACTAGAATTTTATGGCAGAAGAACCTAGCAAACTTGATATATCTGACGAAATGATTGCTGAAAGGCGAGGGGGTTTAGGAAAAATGCCAGAAGATATGCCATCATGGATGGCAAAATCAATTGTTTATATTGATAGATTCAGTAAATGGATTGGTAATATCGTTTGTTGGATATTAATGCCATTAATTTTTGCTATGACTTATGAAGTTTTAGCAAGAAAACTATTTTTAGCCCCTACAATTTGGGCATATGATATAAGTCGTTTTTTATACGGAGCTCTTTTTATGTTAGGCGCAGGTTATGCTCTTTCAAGAGGAGTGCATATAAGAGCAGATTTTTTATACAGAAATTTTAAAACTAAAAATCAAGGACTTATAGACTTTTGGTTATATCTTCTTTTTTATTTTCCAGGTTTAATTGTTTTCTTATATATGACAGTTGGATTTGTTGGTGAGTCAATTCAAAGAGGTGAGAGAGGTATGGACACAACTTGGATGCCATACATGTGGCCTATCAAAACATGTTTATTAATTGGCATTATATTTTTATTAATCCAAGGTATTTCGGAATTATTTAAGAGTTACTGGGCTGCTAAAAAAGGTGAGTGGCCAGGAGAAAACAAATGATAGCAGAGTTTATTGATCCAGCAATTTTGGGATTTATTCTTGTCGGTGTGATGCTGTTTGCAATTTTTGTGGGATTTCCGATTTCATTTACTTTAATATTTTTAGGTTTTGTTTTTGGTTATTTAGGTTTTGGAAAATTAGTTTTTTATTTAATGACACTTCAATTTTCAATGGTAATGACCGAACAGACACTCGCCGCCGTTCCACTATTTGTGTTTATGGGAATTATGATGGAGCAAGCTGGACTTATGGAAAGATTGTTCTCTGCTTTCCAAATGATGCTAGCGAAAGTTAAAGGGTCATTATATTATGCAGTTTTATTTGTTTCTGTAATATTTGCAGCTGCCACAGGAATTGTAGGTGCTTCAGTTACAATTCTTGGAATTATGGCTGCAAAATCAATGAATAGATCAGGCTATGATGTCAAACTTGCAGCAGGCACTATTACTGCTGGTGGAACTTTGGGAATATTAATTCCACCAAGCATTATGCTTGTTGTTATGGGACCAATAATGGAGATACCCGTTATTGATTTGTTTGCAGCAGCAATTATTCCTGGGATACTACTAGCTAGTTTATATGCAGGTTACACTACAATTAGATGTATGATTAATCCAAAGTTAGGACCAGTTCTGCCAGATGAAATGAGGGCTGCGAGCATGAAAGATGTTTGGATTGAATTTTTTTTAGGATTAGTCCCACCTGCAGCTTTGGTTTTTGCAGCTTTAGGAAGTATTTTATTTGGTTTTGCAACTCCAACAGAAGCAGCAGGATGTGGTGCTATGGGTGCTTTGCTACTCTCCTTAGCTTATAAAAAATTAACACTTTCAAAATTACAAGAAGCACTAGTCAAAACTTTAGAAATTACAGCACTAATAATGGTTTTAGTTGCAGCTTCAAATTTTTTTGGTGCAGTTTTTGCAAGATTAGGAACTCCAACTTTATTAACTGAGTTTTTGTTAGGTTTAGAAATGAATAAATATTTAATTTTAGCAATGATAATGGTTATGATATTTTTACTTGGTTGGCCTTTAGAGTGGGTCCCAATTGTAATGATTATTGTTCCAATAATTTTACCTTTAGTGGAGGCATTAGAATTTAATTTAACTTGGTTTGCAATATTAGTTGCAGTCAATTTACAAACCGCCTGGCTTTCTCCTCCTGTCGCTTTATCGGCATATTTTTTGAAGGGAGTTGTGCCAGAATGGGATCTTAAAGATATTTATTATGGGATGATGCAATTTATGGTGCTCCAAGTTATAGGTTTAATTTTGATTATTATATTCCCTAAAATTGCTCTTTGGTTACCAACTCTCTTATATGGACAGTAATTGATTAAAGTTTTATATTGAGTAAGTGAGTCAACAAAAATCAAAAAAAACACTTATTAATTGGGACTTAGTATCAGTTAACCCAAATAACAAAAATTGGAACTGGAAAGATTTATTTTGTTTCTGGGGTGTAAACATACAAAGCGTAGTTGGTTTTTCCTTAATTACTTCTCTTTACCTTATTTACGAAATAAATATGGCTATTGTTTTTTTTGGAACATTGTTTGGATCAATATTAGTTTTTTTGTTTTCAAACTTGATTGGTAAACCATCTCAAAAATTTGGTTTACCTTTCGTAGTATTGTTAAGATCCTCACTAGGCATAATAGGAGCTAAATATTTTGGTTTTTTAAGAGGATTGGTTGGAATCTTTATGTTTGGAATTCAAACATATTTTTTATCAAAAGCTTTTGGTTATTTGATAAGAATTATTATTTTTTCAATTCAACCATCTTTATTAGACCAAGAGATCTTTTTAACATTTTTATTGGGATTGAATATAATTGATTGGTTATCATTAATTATAACTATAATTATTCAAACATTTTTATTTAGTATAGGTATGATTTTTAACAAAAAAATAATCAGATTTTCAGCAATTATAGTTTATTTAGGTATGATATTATTTTTTTTCTCTGTTTTATTAAGTGATGTAAAACTCACAACTGGAATTTTTATAAATAATTTTGATTATAAGAATTTTTTCGTTGCAAATAATCTTGGACCATTAGTAACTGTTACAGGTACAATTTTTGCATATTTTTCAATTATCATTTTGAATTTTGGTGACTTTTCAAGATATGTCAAAAATGAGAACGAGCTAAAAAAAGGAAATTTAAGTCTAATAATTAATTTAATCATTTTTTCATTTTTCGCTTTATTTATTGTAATGGGTGCTGATGGTTTTTTGAAGGAAAACTCTGAAAATTTGTCAAGAATATTGACTAATCCTACTGACATTATTGGTTCGTTTAATAATTTGTTGATTACAAATTTAGTTTTAATTTTTATAATTATAGCTTCAGCTTCAACAAATCTAATTGCAAATTTTATCCCCTCTCAATACACATTAATAAATTTATTTCCATCTTCGCTTTCGTTAAAAAGTTCAAGTTATATAATTTCAATTTTAGGTTTTTTAATAGGTACATTTTGGTTAATATTTTTAAGTCAAATTGGAATTTTGTCTTTTATTGATACCTTTGGAGCCTTCTTTGGTCCTTTATTTGGAATAATGGTAATTGATTTTTATTTTATAAAAAAAGGAGATTTAATTAATAAAGATATTTATTCTCTTGATAGAAATGGTGTCTATTATTATTCTGGTGGCTGGCATTTGAGAGGTGTTTACGCACTAGCAATTGGCTTTATATTTTCAAGTTCTACAATATGGAATTCAAACTTAATATTCCTTCAGTCATTTTCATGGATTATAGGTGCTTTTGTTTCAGGGTTGATATATTACCTATTAGTTAGAGACTAAAAAAAATTTTATGGATAATATAAAATTCAACTTTAATAATAGAACAGCACTCATAACAGGAGGAGCCCAAGGTTTTGGATTAGATATTGCAAAAAGATTTTTGAATTCAGGAGCAAAGGTGATAATTTGGGACATTGATTCAAGAACAGTAGACAAAGCTAGTAAAGATTTAAATAACTCAAATTTAAGTTCAAATATTATAGACATATCAAACTTTAAAGAAGTTGAGGTTTGTGCAAATAAAATATTTAAAAATTCAAATATTGATATTCTTATAAATAATGCTGGTATAACAGGTCCAACAGCATCATTATGGGAATACGATGTTCAGATGTGGAAAAAAGTTGTGGATATAAATTTGATGGGGACTTTTAACTGTTGTCGAGCAATAGTTCCTAACATGATAAAAAATAATTACGGAAGAATAGTGAATGTTGCATCAGTTGCAGGAAAAGATGGTAATGCTAATGCAAGTGCTTATAGTGCTGGCAAAGCAGGTGCTATAGGATTGACAAAATCTCTAGGTAAAGAGCTTGCAGACAAAAATATCGCTGTAAATGCTGTTACACCTGCTGGAGCTAAAACACGAATTTTAGACCAAATGACCAAAGAACATGTGCAAAAAATGCTATCAAAAGTTCCTAGAGGCAGGTTTCTTGAAGTTGAAGAATTTACATCATTAATTTGTTGGCTGTCATCTGAGGAAAATACTTTCTCTACAGCTGCAGTTTTTGATATAAGTGGAGGTCGATCTACCTATTAGTTTAAAGGTTTTTCCTCAACTATCTTTGTTTGGTTAATCTTCGCTCTACTAAATTTGACATCTTTAGACATAACAGGTGCAAAAATCATGATTGACCAGTAAATTAATAATATAAAGATGGAAATTGTCTTCATATAATTCAAATATTAATAAAAATTGATTTTTGAATGTTTAAATTTTGTCAAAATAATGTATTAACAATTTTTTTTTAAAAATTACAAAATGAAACTAATTTTAAAAATTATTATCACTAATCTTTTAATCGTTGGCTTTGGTTATGCAAATGAGATTAAGGTTTTCGATTTTACTCAGAAAGAGCTTTCTGAACTAGATGTTCGAAAAGTCAGAGGAGCTGATAATGAGACAATATATACAGTTGGATCAAATGAAAATGGGAATTTCTTAAAAGCAGTAGCTGATAATGCAGCCTCTGGATTGGGCAAGGAGATAAAAATTGATTTGAATAAGACTCCTTTCATTAATATCACATGGAAAATAGAAAGAGATTTACCTGGAATAAAAGAAAACACGAAGAAAGGACATGATTTTGCTGCAAGAGTATTTGCTGTTAAAAAAACAGGTGCTACACCACTTTCAAATAGGGCAATTAATTATGTATTTTCAAGCAACAACGAAATTGGCTTTAATTCTCCAAGCCCTTATACAAAAAAATCAATAGACAATGTTTTAGCTAGCACCAAAAAGAATATTAACGAATGGGTCACAGTCAAGGCTAATGTTAAGGAAGATTTTAAAAAGTTTCATGATCTAGAAGTAAATGAACTGGATGGATTAGCAATAATGTCTGATACAGACAACTCAAAAATGAAAGCAATAGCTTATTTTCAGAATATATATTTTTCAGAGAATTAATCATAATTTTAAATATTTCTTCAAAAAAAGATTGAATAAAGCTAAAATAACTGCAACCAAAACATCTTCTGCAGGACTAGCTCCTGGATAGCCAAAATTCCAAGCGATTACCAATATTAACCAAATTATAAAGATATTCATTTTTTGTCTTTATACCTTACAATCTATAGAATAATTTATCACTTTATATAATTTTTTTATGCATGAAAATTTTTTCCACATTTTGAAAGTTTACTATGAAGATACAGATTCAGGTGGGGTAGTTTATTATGCTAATTATTTAAAATATTTAGAAAGAGCTAGAACGGAGGCTTTATTTACGATTGGCTTTAGCAATAAAAAAATTAAAGATCAATTCAATTCTATAATAATTGTTAAGTCTTGTAATATTGAATATAAAAAATCAGCTTATTTAGAGGATGAGTTAAAAATACGATCTTTTGTTAAATCAATAACAAAAACTTCTTTTTTTATGAATCAAATAATTACAAAAGGTAAAGAGGTAATTGTTGAAGCTCAAGTTCATTTAGTTTTTGTAAATAAAGACAGTAAGCCTGTAAAAATCCCAGATGAAATATATTCAAAATTTAAACCTTATTTTTGTGACACAATTAAAACTTAGCTAGTTTTTTTGCTTTTTTAAATAAATTAACCATCATTTTATATGAAATTAGTTTAGTGTTTACGTTTCTAGGACTTGGATGGTAACTTGATAATATTATCAAACCATTTGGCAATAAATATGTTTTACCATGCTTAAAAATAAATTTTTTTTTAATACTAAATTTTTGTTTGTATTGTTTAATACAGTTATCAAAAGCGACTTTACCTAATGGTACTATTACCTTAAGTTTTTTTAAACTTGAAATTTCTTTATTAAAAAAATTTGAACAGTTAGAAATTTCATCACTAAGTGGCTTATCTTCTGGGGGCACACATTTTAAAATATTGGTAATATAAGTAGATTTTAAATTTAAATTGTCATTTATATCTTTTGAAATTGGAGAATTTGAAATCCCGACTTCGTGTAAGCATTTAAATAAAAAATCCCCAGATCTATCTCCGGTGAAAGCTCTTCCTGTTCTTGTGCCACCATGCGCAGCGGGTGCAAGACCAATTATTGCTAATTTTGATTTAAAATTTCCAAATCCTGGAACAGGTTTACCCCAATATATTTCATCAATGTTCTGTTTTCTTTTTTCAGTACTTACTTTTTTAATAAATTTTACAAGTCTTGGACATTTTTTACACTTAATTATTGTTTTGTTTAAATTATTCAATTTAATATCCATAAATGAAATTTTTAAAATCTTTAATAATAATATCAATATTTTTAACTACACCTATCAAGGCTGATTTAAATGAAAACTTATTAAATCAGTTAAGGGATGGTGGAAAACTGATATTTATTAGACATGCATACGCACCAGGAGGTGGAGACCCTGATAATTTCAATTTAAACGATTGTTCTACCCAGAGAAATTTAAATAGTCAGGGCAGAAAGCAAGCCAAAAACATTGGTGAGTTTTTTGAGAAAAATAATATCAAAATAGAATATGTTTTATCAAGCGAGTGGTGCAGATGTAAAGAAACAGCTAAAATTGCTTTTACAAACTTTTCTACGAAAAGTTTTTTAAATTCTTTTTACAGTGCCAAATACGCAAAGAATAAAGAAAATCAAATTAAAATGTTTAATAATTACATAAAAAAATTTAAAAGTGATAAAAATCTAATTTTAATCACACATTATGTATTTATATCAGAAGTTTTAAATCATGCCTCCTCCTCTGGTGAAATAGTTGTATCTGATAAAAATTTTAATATGTTAGGAAATATAAAAATAAATTATTAAAATTTTATGTCCTCAAAAAAAGCTATGAAGCAGGCGCAAAAACAAGCATACGCTAAACATAGGAGCAATATTACTAACAGTAGATTTGGGACTAAAAAAAGAAATTTTATAAAGAATAAAAAAAAAAATTAACTTTCATTATCAAATTTTTCTATTTTTTCACATGTAGAAATTTTTGAGATACCTTCCTCATCATTTAAAACAGTCTTGATGAAAATTTCCTGTTTTCCTTTATCGAATAAAATTTGAGTATAAAATTGGGGGTAACCATGTTTATGAGTTAAAATTTTTCCATTTTCTTCGTATATATTTCTAACATAAGAGTTAGATTTTTTGACACTTAAGTCTGTTAATTTATATTTTTGGTAAGTTTTTTCTTTAAATACATAATTTCTTGTCATTGTAAATTCATTAAGATTAAGAATGTATTCATTTTTTAAATATTCATCTTGCTTATCATCACATTCACTCATGATTATTATTTCTGACTTTGAACTTGAAAAAGATATAATTATAAAAAAAAGGAAAACAAAGTATCTAATTTTTTTCATTTTTTTCGGCAAAAAATATTCCGATTAAAAGAAGAGCTGTCCATCCTAATCCTAAAAGTCCTTTTATTATGCTAGTATCTGCGCTCCAGATTTTAAGAAATAATGCTCCAAATATTAGTCCAATAATGTAAATAATTATTACAATAGAAGTTTTACTCATTTTTCAAATTTTTTTTGAATAAAGAAATACCATTTTCAATTTTATAAGTATACGATTCTTCGAAACTTTTTAATTGCCATCCAGTTAGTCTTTTTTTAATAATTTTTAAATTTTCTTTTTTCCAATCATCGGTTGTATCTTCAAGCTTCCATATTTTTTTCTCCTGATTATTCCTACCACAACCATAACAATATCCTGTACTTGGATCTGTTTTACAAATACTTATGCATGGGGAAATTATCATAGTAATATTATAAAGGAAAACTAATACAATTTTCAATAATTGTCGTTGGACAATTAGCTTCAATAATATATAAAACCTCTAAATTTGTGGGGCGATGGCGGAATTGGTAGACGCGTCGGTCTTAGGAACCGATAGAGCAATCTGTGAAGGTTCGAGTCCTTTTCGCCCTACCATAATGTTTTTATGAGAGTAACTGTAGAAAATAAGAAAGGTTTGAACAAAGACCTCAAAGTATTTGTCGATAAAAAGACAATGAATTCATATATGGATGAAAAATATGATGAAATTAAAGACACTGTAAATTTGAAGGGATTTAGACCAGGTAAAGTTCCAAGAGAAATTTTAAAAAGACAATTTGGAAAAGCTATTTTTAGTGAGGTTTTAGATAAAGTTTTAAAAGATACCTCAACAAAAGCTCTACAGGAAAACAAAATAAAACCTGCTGGTCAACCTAAACTAGATCTTAAGTCATATGGAGAAGATAAAGATTTGGAATATATTATTTCAGTAACCGAACTACCAAAAGTAGAAATAAAATCTATAGAGAATATTAAGTTTGACGACTATATAGTAAAAATTGATCCAAAAGAAACTGATAAAAGAATTCAAGAAATTGCAAAAACCCAACCAAATTTTAAAGATGCAAGCGATGACACCAAAACTAAGGAGGGAGATCTTGTATCTTTTGATTATACTGCAACAGTAGATCAAAAAACTTTTAAAGGTGGAGAAGGTAAAAATACTCAATTAACTTTAGGTAAAGATTTATTTTTAAAAGGCTTTGATAAACAATTAATTGGAATTAAAAAAGGAGATCAAAAAGTAGTTGAGGCTACCTTACCAGAAAATTTTCCTGAGAAAGACTTAGTCAACAAAAAAGCAAAGTTCACGTGCAAAATTTTATCAGTTAAAAATCCTAGTGAAGTAAAAGTTGATGATGAATTTGCCAAAAATTTAGGTGCAAAAGATTTAGAAGATCTAAAATCATTGATATCTAAACAAATTAATGATGAATATAAAAATTCTTTGGATCGACTAACAAAAAATCAGATTTTAAAAGAAATTGAAAAATTTAAAGTTGATCAGATACCAGAAAATTTAATTGAAGAAGAGGTTAAGATTCTTTCTCAAGGTATGAATGAGGATGACAAAAAAAAGAGTAGAAAGAATTTTGAAGAAATTGCAAAAAAAAGAATTAAAGTTGGCTTAATTTTAAATGAATTTGGTGAACAGAATAAGATAAAAGTTACTGAGCAAGAACTACAAACTGAAATTCAAAAACAAATAAGAATGATGCCCGGTCAAGAAAAAATGGTTATGGATTTTTATCAAAAAAATCAATCTGCTATCGCTAGCCTAAGAGGAACTGTGTATGAGGAAAAGATAATGAACCTTATAAAAGAGAAGGCGAAATCTAATAAAAAAGAAATTTCTAAAGATGAAGCAGAAAAAATTTTAAAACAATCTCAAGATCAAAATTTAAAAGAAAATCAAAGCATTAAAAATAAAGAGGAAAAGAAGCCCTCAAAAAAAGTTGAAGCCAAAAAATCGTCTTTAAAAAAAGAAAAATCTAAATCTAGCCCAAAAAAAACAAAAAAAGTTAGCAAAAAGTAATCTCAAGTTGTATAACTAGAGCGAATCAATTTATGACAAATAAAATATCTGAACATATGAGCAATTTGGTGCCTATGGTTGTTGAGCAATCGAACAAGGGTGAAAGAGCATATGATATTTACTCTAGATTGTTGAAAGAGCGAATAATTTTTTTAACAGGACAAATAAATGATAATGTTGCTTCTTTAATTACCGCTCAATTGTTATTTTTAGAAGCCGAGGACCCTAAAAAAGAAATTAATTTGTATATTAATAGTCCTGGGGGATTAGTTACTGCTGGATTAGGAATTTATGACACTATGCAATATGTAAAACCTGATATTTCAACTCTGTGTATTGGACAAGCTGCATCTATGGGATCTTTTCTATTATCAGCTGGTGCTAAAGGCAAGAGATTCTCGCTTCCAAATTCCAGAATAATGGTTCACCAACCATCAGCTGGATTTCAAGGTCAAGCGACAGATATTGAAATTCATGCAAATGAAGTTTTGTCTTTGAAAAAAAGGTTAAATGAAATTTATTCAAAACACACTGGTAAATCTGTTGACGAGATTAAGCTAGCATTAGAGAGAGATAACTTTATGACACCTGACTCAGCAAAATCTTTTGGTTTAATAGACGAAGTTGTAGAAAAAAGATCTTAAAACACAAGATATTGAAAAAGCTTTATTCATAACTTGAATAAAGTAAGTCATTTATATTATGATCATTTAACTGATTCGTTAAAAAATTATGAATACAAATAATAAAAATATTCTTTATTGCTCTTTTTGTGGAAAAAGTCAGCACGAGGTAAGAAAATTAATTGCTGGTCCAACTGTTTTCATATGTGATGAATGTGTTGAGTTGTGTATGGACATTATTAAGGAGGAAAGCAAAGATACTTTTGTTAAGCATCAAGATGGCCTTCCTTCACCAAAAGAAATTTGCTCAGTATTAGATGACTATGTCATAGGTCAAAGCCATGCAAAAAAAGTTTTATCTGTTGCTGTTCACAATCATTACAAGAGACTTAATTATGAGAATAAAACCAGTAAAAATGTTGAATTAGCAAAATCCAACATTCTTTTAGTTGGCCCAACTGGTTGTGGAAAAACTTTGTTAGCTCAGACGTTAGCAAGAATACTTGACGTGCCTTTTACTATGGCAGATGCAACAACTTTGACAGAGGCAGGATATGTAGGTGAAGATGTAGAAAATATTATTTTAAAACTTTTACAAGCAGCTGATTATAATGTTGAAAAAGCACAAAGAGGAATAGTTTATATAGATGAAGTGGATAAAATTAGCAGAAAGTCTGAGAACCCTTCAATCACTAGAGATGTATCTGGTGAAGGAGTCCAGCAAGCATTATTAAAAATTATGGAAGGTACAATTGCAAGTGTTCCACCACAAGGTGGCAGAAAACATCCTCAACAAGAATTTTTACAAGTTGATACAACTAATATATTATTTATTTGTGGAGGTGCTTTTGCTGGCTTAGATAAAATTATTTCTCAAAGGGATAAAGGATCATCAATAGGTTTTGGTGCTGATGTTAAAAATACTCAAGATAAGAAAACTGGTGAATGGATGAAAGGTTTAGAGCCAGAGGATTTATTGAGATATGGATTAATACCTGAATTTATAGGTAGATTACCAATGATCGCAACTTTAGATGATCTTGATGAGAAATCATTAATTAAGATACTTCAAGAACCAAAAAATTCATTAACAAAACAATACCAAGAATTATTTAAACTAGATGGTGCAAAATTATCATTTAAAGAAAATGCATTAAAAGAAATAGCTCTAAAAGCTATAAGAAAAAAAACTGGCGCAAGAGGTTTGAGATCTATACTAGAAAATATTTTACTTAAAACAATGTATGATTTACCAAGTCAAGATAATATTCAGGAAGTGATAGTAGATGCCTCAGCAGTCAAAGGCCAGTCTCAGCCAATAATAGTACACTCTAAAACTGAGAATAAACCTAAGTCAGGAAAGACATCAGCGGCTTAATATCCTTAATATAAGTGGAAAAAGGTATTGCAATATAATTTATAATATCCATATTTAGGTTATGGACGTTAAAATTTCATCACCATTATTACCATTAAGAGATATTGTGGTATTTCCAAGTATGGTAATTCCTCTATTTGTTGGAAGGGATAAGTCTATTTTAGCATTGAATGAGGTAATGAAAAAAGAGAAAAAAATTATACTTGTTACTCAAAAAAATTCAGAGATCGATGATCCCAAAAAGACTGATATATTTATGTATGGATGTGAGGGAAATATTTTACAACTTCTTAAATTGCCAGACGGAACAGTAAAGGTTTTGGTTGAGGGTGTAAGAAGAGTGAAAATATTAGACTTCAAAGATAACGACAAGTATATAAATTGTGATTATACATCTTACAATGATGTTATTGAGAATAAAGAAGATTTGTATCCTTTAGCAGCCACTGCTGTAAGAAGATTAGAAAAATTGACTTCCATAAATAAAAAAATTTCAAGTGAGACTATAAGCACAATCAAAGACCTAAAAGACCCATCCCAAATTGCTGATAATATTGCTTCACACATATCTGCTACAATATCTGAAAAGCAACAAATTTTTGAAACTGCTGACGTTAAAAAAAGACTTAATCTAATAATTAAAATTATGGAAAATGAGACAAGTATTATTGGAGTAGAAAAAAGGATAAGAGGCAGAGTTAAAACCCAAATGGAAAAAACTCAAAGAGAATATTATTTAAATGAACAATTAAAAGCTATCCAAAAAGAATTAGGTGAAATAGAAGACGGTAAAGATGAAAGTACAAGTTTAAATAAAGCTATACTTAAAGCAAAAATGCCAAAAGAAGTTGAAAAAAAATGTCTTCAAGAACTTAAAAAATTAAAAAATATGAGTCCGATGTCTGCAGAGGCTACTGTGGTAAGAAATTATTTAGACTGGATGACCGAACTTCCTTGGCACAAAAAAAGCGAAATAGATATAGATTTAACAAAGGCTTTAAATATTTTGGACAAGGATCATTTCGGTTTGGAAAAAGTAAAAGAGAGAATTATTGAGTTTTTAGCTGTTCAAAAAAGGATGGATAAAATTAAAGGACCAATTTTATGTTTAGTTGGTCCTCCAGGAGTAGGAAAAACTTCATTAGGTAAGTCAATTGCAAAAGCTACAAATAGAGAATTTGTGAGAATGTCCGTAGGCGGTATGAGAGATGAAGCTGAAATAAGAGGCCACAGAAGAACTTACATAGGCTCTCTGCCTGGTAAAATAATCCAGATGATGAAAAAAGCTGGCACAAAAAATCCTTTAATTTTATTAGATGAAATTGATAAAATCGGAAATGATTATAGAGGAGATCCTTCTTCAGCTTTACTTGAGGCTTTAGATCCAGAACAAAATACATCTTTTAATGATCATTATTTAGAAGTTGATTATGATTTATCAGACGTTATGTTTGTAACTACCGCGAATACTTTAAATATTTTACCACCTTTATTAGATAGAATGGAAGTCATAAGATTAGCAGGTTACACTGAGGATGAAAAAATAAATATAGCTAATAAATATCTACTTCCAAAACAAATTAAAGATAATGGGGTTAAAGAAAAAGAAATGAAATTAGGTGACGACATTATCAAAGAAATTATAAGAAGTTATACAAAAGAGTCTGGTGTAAGAAACCTCGAAAGAGAAATTTCCAAAGTTGCCAGAAAAGTTGTAAAAAAAGTTGTCTCAGGTGAGGAAAAAGAAGTAGATGTTAATAATAAAAATCTTGCTGATTTTTTGGGTGTTCCAAAATTTAAATCTGGAGAGTTAGAAAGTGAAAATAGAATTGGTATCGTTACAGGTCTTGCATGGACTGAGTATGGAGGTGAAATTTTAAAAATTGAAACTGTTACCATGCCAGGTAAAGGAAGAATGCAAATTACAGGTAAATTAGGTGACGTTATGCAAGAGTCTGTCAAAGCAGCAAAATCTTTTGTAAGATCAAAATGTTTAGAATATGGAATAATTCCTCCAATTTTTGAAAAAAAAGATTTTCATATTCATGTTCCTGAGGGGGCAACACCAAAGGATGGTCCATCGGCTGGAATTGGAATGGTTACTTCAATAGTTTCTTCTATAACCAATATTCCTGTTCGGAAGGATGTGGCGATGACTGGTGAAGTGACTTTGACTGGTCAAGTTTTACCAATTGGCGGTCTAAAGGAAAAACTTTTAGCTGCTCACAGAGCAGGTATTAAACAGGTTTTGATTCCTAAAGAAAATGAAAAAGACCTTGTTGATATGCCAAAAAAAATAATTGATGAGATAAAAATTACACCTGTTGAATTTGCAGATGAAGTTTTAAAAATTGCTTTAACAAAAGAGCTTAAAAAAACTGAATGGGTTGAAGTCGATCTTTCTAAAAAAGACGATAAATCTCAAGCAAGCATTCAATAAAATTATTTATGGAACTATTCATAATTTTGATTTTAGTAATTTTTGTAACTTACTATCTTACGAGACCAACCTCTAAAATAGAGAAAGATAATTTTAACTCCAAAAATAATTGGAGGGGTGGATTTTAAAAAATTATCTTTTATTTATAACAACTAATTAATCTTGACCTTATTTAGCTAGAAGATATAACCATCACTTTGGTTTTGGGCGGTTAGCTCAGTTGGTAGAGCATCTCGTTTACACCGAGGGGGTCAAAGGTTCGAGTCCTTTACTGCCCACCAAAAGAATCAAAAGTGGGGGTGTAGCTCAGTTGGTTAGAGCGATCGCCTGTCACGCGATAGGTCGAGGGTTCGAGTCCCTTCACTCCCGCCACTTCTTTTACTTAAAGCTGATAATCATTATCAATTATGCTGTATATTTTGAATAATGTGACCTAACACCACTTCATCTAACTATAAAAAATGATATATATTCCCCCATGACAGCGGAATTTTTAAAAGATTATTTACCTATAATATTGTTCCTGATTATTGCGTTAGGACTAAGTTGCGCATTTGTTGTCATTAATTTTATCTTATCACCAAGAAATCCAGATCCAGAAAAGTTATCTGCCTATGAATGTGGATTTGAGCCATTCCAAGACTCGAGAATGGAATTTGATGTGAGATTTTATTTAGTTGCAATATTATTTATTATTTTTGATCTTGAAATAGCATTTTTATTTCCGTGGGCAGTTTCTTTAGGAAATATTGGTATCTTGGGTTTTACGTCAATGATGATTTTTTTATTCATACTTACAGTTGGATTTATTTATGAATGGAAAAAAGGTGCATTAGACTGGGAATAAATTTTTTTAAATGAACAATAAATTAGATCAAGTACCTGATGAATTTAGACAACTTGCAGAAGATTTTGGCAAGAATGGATTTATAACTACTTCATTAGAAAATTTAGTAAATTGGTCAAGATCTGGATCTTTGCATTGGATGACCTTTGGTCTTGCTTGTTGTGCTGTTGAAATGATGCAAACAGCTATGCCAAGATATGATCTTGAAAGGTTTGGTGCTGCTCCAAGGGGATCACCTAGACAATCTGATGTTATGATTGTTGCAGGTACTTTAACAAATAAGATGGCACCAGCATTAAGAAAAGTTTATGATCAAATGCCAGAACCAAGATATGTTATATCAATGGGAAGTTGCGCCAATGGTGGAGGTTACTACCATTATTCATACTCTGTTGTAAGAGGTTGTGATCGTATTGTGCCCGTTGATGTTTATGTACCAGGTTGTCCACCTTCTGCTGAGGCATTGTTATATGGAATAATGCAATTACAAAAAAAAATTAGAAATAAAGGATCTTTCACGAGGTAAAATGAATAATTTAATTGATTTAGAGAAAAAGATAAATTCTGAACTTACGACAAAAATCAATAAGACTTCAATTAAGCACAATCAAATTTATGTTGAAATTGATAAAGATGATTTAATTGATGTTGTTTTATTTATAAAAACAAACAAAGATACTAAGTTTAGACAGCTTATTGATATTACAGTTGTAGATTATCCTGAGGAAACTCAAAGATTTAAGATTGTGTATTTATTCTTAAGTCATGAGTTTAATCATAGAATGATCCTAAGTTATTCTATTAGTGAAAATGAACTTATCTCCTCTCTAACATCTGTATTTCCTTCAGCTAATTGGATGGAAAGAGAAGTTTTTGATATGTATGGTGTAAATTTTAAAAATCATCCCGATTTGAGAAGAATTTTGACTGATTATGGTTTTGAGGGCCACCCATTAAGAAAAGATTTTCCTTTGACTGGCCATTCGGAAGTTAGATATAGCGAAGAGAAAAAAAAAGTTATCAATGAACCTGTAAAACTAGAGCAAAAGTATAGAAATTTTGATTATGAAAGTCCTTGGGAAGGAACAAAATATATAAAAGAAATATCAGAAACTAATGACAAAAAAAATTAAAAATTTGAATTTGAATTTTGGTCCACAACATCCTGCTGCCCATGGTGTGTTAAGGCTAATTCTTGAGCTGGATGGTGAGGTTGTAGAAAAAGCAGACCCGCATATTGGTTTGTTACATCGAGGAACAGAAAAATTAATTGAAAATAAAACATATATGCAAGCAGTTCCATATTTTGATCGACTTGACTATGTTGCTCCTATGAACCAAGAACATGCTTTTGCTTTAGCTATAGAGAAAATTCTAGATATCGATGTTCCAATAAGAGCGCAATATATAAGAGTTATGTTTTGTGAAATCGGGAGAATATTAAGTCATATATTAAATGTTACTACTCAAGCTTTAGATGTGGGTGCTTTAACACCATCATTATGGGGATTTGAGGAAAGAGAGACATTAATGACTTTTTACGAACGAGCATCTGGATCAAGATTGCACGCAAATTATTTCAGAGCTGGTGGAGTTCATCAAGATTTACCAGCCGGTTTAGAAATCGATATAGCGAAATTTTGTGAAACTTTTCCAAAAATAATAAATGATCTCGAGAACCTTTTAACTGATAATAGAATATTTAAGCAAAGAAATGTAGATATTGGAGTGGTAACCAAAGATGACGCGTTAAACTATTCTTTTAGTGGTGTAATGATTAGAGGTTCAGGGATCCCTTGGGATTTAAGAAAATCTCAACCCTACGATTGTTATGATCAATTAGAATTTAAAATTCCAGTAGGTAAAAATGGTGATTGTTACGATCGATATTTATGTAGAATTGAAGAAATGAAAGAAAGTGTATCCATTATAAAACAATGTTTAGCGAGGATGGAAAAAGGTCCAATTAAAACTTTTGATGGTAAAATATCTCCACCGTCTAAAGCAGAAATAAAACAATCTATGGAAGCATTGATACATCACTTTAAGTTATTTACTGAGGGATATCGTGTACCAAAAGATGAAATTTATACTGCTGTTGAAGCACCTAAAGGTGAATTTGGTGTTTATTTAATCTCAGATGGATCAAGTAAACCTTACAAGTGCAAGATTAGAGCGCCAGGATTTTCACATTTACAATCAATGGATTATTTAATTAAGGGTCACATGTTAGCAGACGTACCTGCTGTTCTTGGTTCACTTGATATAGTTTTTGGGGAGGTTGATAGATGAGTTTAAGAAGACCTGCAAAAAACCAGCCTGAAAATTTTGAATTTAACCCCTCTTCATTAGAGGCAGCAAAAAGTATTGTTGCAAAATATCCAGAGGGTAAACAACAAAGTGCTGTGATGGCATTATTATATATCGCTCAAAAACAAAATGATAATTGGATCCCTTTAGCTGCAATGAAATACATCGCAAAATTTTTAAATATGCCATACATAAAAGTATATGAAGTTGCTACTTTCTATAGCATGTATAATTTATCACCAGTAGGTAAATATTTTGTTCAAGTGTGTACCACAACCCCATGTATGATAAGGGGTGCAAACAAATTAGTCGAGGCATGTAAGGAAAAAATTTCAGAAAATGAGTCAGTTCTTTCAAACGATAAAACTTGTTCATGGATGGAAGTTGAGTGTCTTGGTGCATGTGTCAATGCTCCGATGATGCAAATTAATGATGATTACTATGAAGATCTTGATAAAGAAAAAACTTTAAAAATTTTGGACAAAATTTTAAATGGTGAAAAACCGACACCTGGTTCTTATAGAGGAAGAATAAATAATGAACCAGAAAATAATAGAAAAACATTAATGGATTTTAAAAATGCTTAAGGATCAAGACAGAATTTTTCAAAACTTATACAATGATTTGGGACCTGACCTAACTTCATCTCAAAAAAGAGGTGATTGGGTAAATACTAAAGAAATAACAGATAAGGGCAGAGACTGGATTATAAATGAAATCAAAGAATCTCAACTTAGAGGAAGAGGTGGTGCAGGTTTTCCAACAGGTTTAAAATGGTCCTTTGCACCCAAAGAAGTTGGCTCTAGACCCCATTATCTTGTGATTAATGGAGATGAGTCTGAGCCAGGCACTTGTAAAGACAGGGATATTTTAAGATTTGAACCTCATAAATTAATTGAAGGTTGTTTGATTGCATCTTATGCAATTCAAGCACATGTTTGTTATATTTATATTAGAGGAGAATATTTTGTAGACGGACAAAAACTACAAGCAGCAATTGACGAAGCTTATGAAAAAAAATTATTAGGTAAAAACGCTGCAGGCACTGGGTGGGATCTGGATATTTATATTCACTATGGAGCCGGAGCATATATTTGTGGAGAAGAAACTGCATTACTCGAAAGTATTGAGGGAAAAAAAGGTCAACCAAGATTAAAACCTCCTTTTCCAGCACTAATTGGACTTTATGGTTGCCCAACAATAATTAATAATGTGGAAACTATAGCTGTTGTACCAACAATATTAAGAAGAGGTGGGAAATGGTTTGCATCTTTAGGAAGAGAAAAAAATACGGGTACCAAAATTTTTTGTATATCTGGAAATGTAAATAATCCTTGTAATGTTGAGGAAGAAATGAACATTCCATTAAAAGAACTAATTGAAGTACATGCTGGTGGTGTCATAGGTGGATGGGATAATTTACAAGCTGTGATACCTGGTGGATCATCAATGCCATTAATACCAAAAGATAAATGTGAGACATTGACTATGGACTTTGATTCATTAATGGCTGAAAAAAGTGGATTAGGAACAGCTGGTGTAGTTGTGATTAACAAAGATCAAGACATTATAAAATGTATGGCTCGAATAGCGAGATTTTACAAACATGAAAGTTGTGGTCAATGCACACCTTGTAGAGAAGGTTCAGGCTGGATGTGGAGAATGCTTGAAAGAATGGCAAAAGGAGAAGCTTCTAAAGATGAGATAGACATGCTGGGTGATGTTACAAAACAAATAGAGGGTCATACGATTTGTGCATTTGGTGAGGGTTCTTCTTGGCCAGTTCAAGGTTTATTAAGACATTTCAAAGATGAGATTAAAAAAAGAAATAAATTTGATCCAATTGTAAAAGAAAATAAGAACATTCCTTATTTAGTAGATCAACACTTATTGGATAAAAATGCTTAAATTAAAAGTTAACGATATTGAAGTAGAGGTTGAGGAAGGGTTGACTGTTCTTCAAGCTTGTGAAAAAGCAGGAGCAGAGATACCAAGATTTTGTTATCATGAAAAACTATCAATAGCTGGTAATTGCAGAATGTGTTTAGTTGAAATGGAAAAATCTCCAAAACCAATAGCCTCGTGTGCAATGCCCGCTGCAGATGGAATGGTTATAAAAACTAATACTCCAAAAATAGAGAAATCAAGAAAAGGTGTTATGGAGTTTTTATTAGCAAATCATCCGTTGGATTGTCCAGTCTGTGATCAGGGTGGGGAGTGTGATCTTCAAGATCAATCGATGTTTTATGGAATAGATAAGTCAAGATTTAAAGAAAACAAAAGAGCAGTACCTGAAAAAAATATGGGTCCACTAATCAAAACTCAAATGACAAGATGTATTCATTGTACAAGGTGTGTGAGATTTGCAACCGAGATAGCTGGAGTTCCTGAGTTAGGTGCAATTGGAAGAGGTGAGGATATGCAAATTACTACATACTTAGAGCAATCAGTTCAGTCAGAATTGTCAGGAAATGTAATCGATCTTTGTCCAGTAGGAGCTCTAACATCTAAGCCATATGTTTTTGAAGCAAGACCATGGGAATTAAAGAAAACAGAGACAATTGATGTAATGGATGCGGTTGGTTCAAATATTCGGGTTGATACCTATGATTGGGAAGTGAAAAGAGTTTTACCTGTTATAAATGAAGATATAAATGAGGAATGGATTTCAGATAAAACAAGATATGCTTGTGACGGGTTATTAAATCAAAGATTAGATACTCCATATATAAAGTATAATAATAAATTTGAAAAAGCTTCTTGGGATGAGGTTTACAAAATCATAAAATCAAAAATAGAAAATGCAAGCAAAGATAAGATTTGTGGATTTGTAGGTGATCTAACAAATATGGAAACAAGTTTTATTTTTAAAGAATTTTTAGAGAGAACAATTGGTACAAAAAAATATGATTTTAGATCTACAAAAAGATTTATCGATAACTCTAAAAGAGAAAATTATTTATTCAATTCTTCAATAAATGGAATTGAAGAAGCAGATCTGATTTTATTGATAGGCACAAATCCCAGATTTGAAGCAACAATGATTAATGCGCGAATTCGAAAAGCATATTTAAGTAATAATACCAAAGTTGTTTCTTTAAACGATCTTGGAGACTTAACTTACAGCTATCAAAGTTTAAATGGGAGGGCAAAAACTATCAAAGATATATTTGAAAATAATAATGAATTGTCAAAAGAAATTATTGAGTCAAAAAAACCAATGATTGTATTTGGAGAGTCTTTTTTTAAGATAAAATCAGCAAGTCATTTATTTAATTTATCAAAAAAATTTTTATCCAAGAATAATAAATTGAATGATGATTGGAATCCAATAAACATATTATCAGTGGATGCAGCTACAGTTGGAAATCTAGATTTAGATATCATTGATAAAAATGATAAAATTATAGATGAACTTCATGAAAATAAATTTGAAATTATTTTTTTACTTGGCCAAGATAATTTAGATTTTAAAAAGAAAGATGAATTTATTATTTATCAAGGAAGTCACGGAGATAGAGGTGCAGAAATTGCAGATATTATTTTACCAGGTGCTGCTTATACTGAACAATCTGGACATTACACTAACTTGGAAGGTAAATTACAAAAAGCTTATAAAGCATCTTACCCCCCAGGTGACGCAAAAGAGGACTGGCAAATTATTAATGATCTTGCTGAGGTTATGAATAATAGAAAACTTTTTAATGATAAAGATGAACTCGAAAGTAGTATGTTAAACTATTTAAAGATGAACAAAGACCAGCAAAATACAGAATTAGAAGATAAATTAAATGAAAGTGATTTTGCTGATGAATTTTTAAAAGTTGATTATAAAGCCTATTATTTTTCTAATGTAATTGCACGTTCATCAAAAACTATGCTTGAATGTAATAACGCAAAAATTGATTTAAAAAAAACAGGGACAGAAGGTTAATTCATGGAATACTTAAATATTATTTTTCAAGAAAGTTACAAAATTTTATTTTTATTAGTGCCTGTTTTAGTTTCAGTCGCTATGGTCGTGTGGTTAGATCGAAGAGTTTGGGCTTTTGTTCAAAAAAGACAAGGTCCAAATGTTGTTGGTCCATTTGGCTTATTACAATCCCTAGCAGATGCCCTAAAATATATTTTCAAGGAAATTATAATACCTGCTAGTTCAAACAAAGTAATTTTTATTCTTGCTCCAATAATAACAATGACTCTAGCTCTAATAGCATGGGCTGTAATTCCTTTTGGAGTTGAACAAGTATTAGCAGATATAAATGTTGGAATTTTATATATTTTTGCTGTCTCATCATTGAGTGTGTATGGGATAATAATGGGTGGTTGGGCATCAAATTCAAAATATCCTTTTTTAGGAGCAATTAGATCTGCTGCACAAATGGTATCTTATGAAGTATCGATTGGTATCATTATAATTAATGTCTTATTATGCGTTGGATCTCTAAACTTGAATGATATTGTAATTGCTCAAAAAGAAATGTGGTTTGTAATACCATTATTTCCAATGTTTGTAATTTTTTTTATATCAGCTTTAGCTGAAACGAATAGACCACCTTTTGATTTACCAGAGGCAGAGGCTGAATTAGTTGCGGGTTACCAAACAGAATATTCTGGAATGATGTATGCAATGTTTTGGTTAGGAGAGTATGCAAATATTTTGTTAATGTGTGCACTAGGGTCAATTTTATTTTTAGGAGGCTGGTTATCTCCAATCGATCTTTATCCTTTTAATTTAATACCTGGCGCTCTTTGGTTAATTTTCAAAATTTTATTTTTATTTATTCTTTTTGCGTTGGTCAAAGCGATTGTCCCAAGATATAGATATGATCAATTAATGAGACTAGGTTGGAAAATATTTTTACCATTATCTTTAACTTATGTTGTTTTGACGGCAAGTTATCTTTTTTACTTTAATCTTTTACCTACAATATAAATGAAAATATCAAGATTTTTTAAAACAATATTAATGACCGATTTTATTAGTGGGCTTTTTATTGCTGTAAAGGAAATTTTCAAATCAAAAAAAACAATAAATTATCCATTTGAAAAAGGCAAAATTAGTCCAAGATATAGAGGTGAACACGCATTAAGAAGATATCCTAATGGAGAAGAAAGATGTATAGCTTGTAAATTGTGTGAAGCTGTCTGCCCTGCTCAAGCGATTACGATTGAATCTGCCGAAAGAGCTGATGGAAGCAGAAAAACTACACGCTATGATATTGATATGATGAAATGTATTTATTGTGGACTATGTGAAGAGTCTTGTCCTGTAGATGCAATTGTACAAGGACCAAATTTTGAATTTTCAACTGAAACTCGTGAAGAACTCTATTATACAAAAGAAAAACTCCTAGATAACGGAGATAGATGGGAAAATGTTTTAGCGGCAAATATTAAATCAGACAATCCATACAGATAATTTATGATTGCACATGCAATATTTTTTTATGTCTTTTCTGTCATTGCAGTTGTTTCTGCCATAATGGTAACTGTTTCTAAAAACACAGTTCATTCAGTTTTTTTTTTAATTCTTGATTTTATAAGTATATCTTGCCTCTTCATAATGATTGGTGCCGAATTTTTGGGGATGATTATGTTGATAGTTTATGTTGGTGCAGTTGCAGTGCTATTTTTGTTTGTAGTAATGATGCTTAATGTTGCTCAACAAAAAAATCAGTGGTTTGTTTCAAAAGATAGCTCAAGACATATACCTATAGGACTATTAATCAGTGTAATAATATTTTTTGAATTGATAATTGTAATAGGTGGCTGGAAATATAAACCTGATTTATTTAATTCCGCAAAATCATTACTAGAAAATGGGGTTAGTAACACTCATTCACTAGGTCAGGTTTTATACACTGATTATATACACGTGTTTCAAATTAGTGGGATGATACTTTTGATTGCTATGATAGGAGCAATAGTACTTACTTTTAGACAAAGAGAGGGTGTTAAAAAACAAAGTTATTTAAAACAAATATCTAGAGAAAGGACTGAAGGTGTGGAAGTACTTGAAGTTGCATCTAATAAAGGAGTAAAAATAGATGATTGATATAGGTTTAGGTCACTATTTAACTTTAGGTGCTGTTATTTTTAGTATTGGAATAATTGGTATATTTCTTAATAGAAAAAATATTATTGTAATCTTGATGAGTATTGAACTTATCTTATTAGCTGTAAATATTAATTTAGTATCTTTTTCAATTTATTTAGGAGATCTTTCTGGTCAAGTGTTTACCCTCTTTATACTAACTGTTGCTGCAGCTGAGGCTGCAATTGGTCTTGCGATCATAGTTGTTTATTTTAGAAACTCTGGAACTATTCGAGTAGAGGAGATAGATAAACTAAAAGGTTAAAATGGAAATTTCAATTATAGTATTACCATTAATTGCTTCAATTATTTCAGGATTTTTTGGAAAATTGATAGGAGATAGAAGTTCAGAAATAATTACCAGCCTATTGGTATCTATTTCAGCAATTTTTTCTGTCCTCGTTTTGTATGAGGTTGTTGTTAATCAATATCAAGAGAACATCATCATAGCGAAATGGATTAGCTCTGGATCGCTTGAAGTAAATTGGTCAATGAAAATTGATTCATTATCTGCTGTGATGTTAGTTGTTGTTACATTAGTTTCTGCCTTAGTTCATATTTATTCAATCGGTTACATGTCTCACGACCCACACAAACCAAGATTTATGGCTTACTTATCTTTATTTACATTTGCAATGCTGATGTTAGTTACTGCAGATAATTTCATCCAATTATTTTTTGGTTGGGAAGGTGTAGGCTTATGTTCGTATTTTTTAATAGGATTTTGGTTTAAAAAAGAATCAGCTAACAAAGCTGCAATTAAAGCATTTGTAGTGAATAGAGTGGGTGATTTTGGATTTGCTCTAGGAATATTTTTAATTTTTTATTTATTTGGAACAGTAAATTATACTGAGGTTTTTGCTGAAATTCCAAACATTACAGATAAAAATTTGGTATTTTTAGGTATCACATTTAATGCTGTAGATTTGATTTGCTTACTTTTATTCATTGGTGCAATGGGTAAATCAGCACAAATTTTACTTCATACTTGGTTACCAGATGCTATGGAAGGACCAACCCCTGTTTCTGCCTTAATTCATGCCGCCACTATGGTAACAGCGGGAGTTTTTCTCGTTGTAAGGTGTTCACCAATTTATGAATACTCAGATTTAGCTTTAAATATCGTTACAATTGTTGGTATGAGTACTGCATTCTTTGCTGCAACAGTAGCTCTGGTACAAAATGATATTAAAAAAATAATTGCGTATTCTACTTGTAGCCAATTAGGTTACATGTTTTTTGCCACTGGCGTCGGAGCATATAATGTTGCAATGTTTCATTTATTCACTCACGCGTTTTTTAAAGCACTGTTATTTTTAGGATCTGGTTCAGTTATTCATGCTTTTAAAGACGAACAAAATATAAATAATATGGGCGGAGTGTGGAAAAAACTTCCATACACCTATTCACTAATGATTATAGGAACGCTAGCTTTAACGGGGTTTCCATTTTTGTCAGGTTTTTATTCTAAAGATGCAATAATTGAATTTGCTTATTTGAGAGGAAATACAACAGGTTATTATGCTGCTGGTATAGGTATTTTTACAGCATTTCTTACATCAATTTATTCTTGGAGATTAATTTTTAAAACTTTTCATGGTGAGTATAATAATAAAGAGATTAAGATAGATGAGACGCACGAGTCTCCTATCGTGATGTTGATACCTCTAGTTTTATTATCAATTGGTGCAATATTTGCAGGATTTTTATTTAAAGAATTATTTATCGGTTATGAAGGTCTAAATAATTTTTGGCGTGACTCAATATTTTTTCTAAAACCATTAAGCACTGATCACCCACCACTATGGTTTTTATTACTCACTCCAACTTTGGTAATATTATCTATTCCACTAGCATATTATTTATTTATTAAAAATAGAAATTTACCTGAACGATTTGCTAGTATAAATAAACCGCTTTATCAGTTTTTGTTAAATAAATGGTATTTTGATGAACTTTATGATGTTTTATTTGTTAAACCATCAAAAAAATTAGGTTTATTTTTATGGAAGTTCTTTGATTTGAAAATTATCGATGGGTTTGGTCCAGACGGTATTTCGTCGATGATCAAAAAATTTTCAGTAAAAGCTAATAAATTTCAAAGTGGGTATATATATCAATATGCTTTTGTAATGTTGCTTGGTTTTTCTGCTTTATTAACATTCTTAATTGTAAAATAATGAACTTTCCTATTCTTTCCTCTTTGATTTTATTACCATCAATTGGAGCTTTATTCTTATTTTTTAACAAAAGTGAAAAAAAAAATAATTTTACTGGAAAATATGTTGCTTTATTTACTTCAGCAGTAAATTTTTTTTTATCAATTTATCTATGGATATTATTTGATCCAACAACTTCTGAGTTTCAATTTGTTGAGGAAAGAATTTGGATTAAAGATTTAATAAATTACAAGGTAGGTGTTGATGGTATTTCAATTTTGTTTATTTTACTTACAACATTTATTACACCACTTTGTATTTTATCAGTAAATAATTCAATCAAAGAAAGACTAAGTGAATTTTTGATAGCTGTACTTATCATGGAGTCTTTTATGATCGGTGTATTCTGCTCTTTAGACCTTGTTATTTTTTATTTATTTTTTGAGGCAGGTTTAATTCCCATGTTTTTAATTATTGGTATCTGGGGCGGTGCCAGAAGAGTTTATTCAGCATTTAAATTTTTTTTGTATACCTTGCTTGGTTCAGTTTTAATGTTAGTAGCTATAATTACAATTTATTGGCTGAATGGAACTACAGATGTAGTTGAACTTTATAATTCTGGAATTGGTATAAAGTATCAAAATCTTTTATGGTTAGCTTTTTTTAGCTCCTTTGCAGTTAAAACTCCTATGTGGCCAGTTCATACATGGTTACCAGATGCTCATGTTGAAGCACCAACAGCAGGATCTGTTTTATTAGCAGCTATATTATTAAAAATGGCAGGTTATGGTTTTATAAGATTTTCTCTTGGATTATTTCCAACAGCATCAGAAATCTTCACCCCATTGATTTACACACTCAGTGTAATTGCGATTATTTTTACTTCTTTCATAGCTTTAATGCAGGAAGATATGAAAAAGCTAATTGCTTATTCATCAGTTGCTCATATGGGTTATGTTACTTTAGGAATTTTTACTATTCAGCAACAAGGTATTGAGGGAAGTATTATTCAGATGATCAGTCATGGACTAGTTTCTGCAGCACTTTTCTTATGTGTAGGTGTTGTTTATGACAGAATGCATTCAAGACTTATAGATACCTATGGTGGAATCGTGAGTATTATTCCAAAATATTCTATTTTGTTTATGTTATTTACTTTAGCAGCTTTAGGCCTACCTGGAACAAGTGGTTTTGTTGGGGAGTTTTTAATTTTGATGGGCGCATTTAAGGATAATTTTTTAGTAGCTGTGATTGCTAGCTTAGGGGTAATTATTGGTGCCGCATATATGCTTTGGTTATATAAAAGAGTAGTTTTTGGAAAATTAATAAATACAGATTTGAAACAGATGTTTGATTTAAATAGATCTGAGTTATTTATTTTATCTTGTTTAGCTGTACCAACTCTATTTTTTGGATTTTATCCAGATCCTCTAATTAACACAATTGAGGTTTCTATCTCAGATTTAATTGATCAATATAATTTTAAATTAGCAAGTAAAACATAATGGAAAATTTACAATTAGTATTACCCGAAATATTTTTATCTTTGTCGATAATGTTTTTATTAATATTAGGTGTTTTTAAAAAAAATAGCTCAAGACTTGTTCAGAGTCTCTCTTTAGCTGTTTTGATTATAACCGCTGTTATTACTTTTAATGAAACAATTGGTATAAACGAAACAAAATTATTTAATAATAGTATTATTATTGATTATTTATCTTCTTTAATGAAGATAATCACTTTATTGGCAGCTTTCTTAGTCCTAATCATTTCTTCGAACTATCTTAAAACTTTTCAAATCTTTAAGATTGAGTATCCAATATTAATTTTAAGTTCTGTATTAGGAATGATGGTTATGATTAATTCTAATGACTTAATAGTATTTTATATGGGTCTTGAGCTTCAGTCATTGGCTTTATATGTTTTAGCAACATTCAATAGAGATCAAATCAAATCTTCTGAAGCGGGACTTAAATATTTTGTTTTAAGTGCTTTATCCTCTGGTTTATTGCTATATGGTTGCTCTTTAATATATGGGTTTACAGGCTCTACCAACTTTAATGTAATAGCTGATCAATTGAACTCTAATGAGTATGCTTTAACATTTGGTATTGTATTTATTTTAGTAGGACTAGCATTTAAAATTTCTGCTGTTCCTTTTCATATGTGGGCCCCAGATGTTTACGAAGGTTCACCAACTTCAGTGACATTATTTTTTACAATGGTTCCAAAAATAGCAGCATTGACAGTATTTATTAGATTTTTATATGTACCATTTTTAAATCTGATTGATCAGTGGCAAATGATTTTAATTTTTTTATCGATCGCATCAATGCTATTTGGTGCTATTGCAGCCATAGGACAAACAAATTTGAAAAGACTTGTTGCATATAGCTCCATAGGTCATGTTGGTTACGCTCTAGCTGGTGTAGCGGCAGGTACTAATGATGGCATTCAAAGTTCAGTAATTTATATAAACATATATATACTAATGAACTTAGGATTATTTTCATGCTTGTTAATGTTGAAACGAGACAATAACTATTACGAAAAAATAGATGATTTGTCAGGTTTATCTAAAAATCATCCAATGCTAGCGTTATCATTACTAATAATTTTATTTTCACTAGCTGGGATTCCTCCTTTAGCTGGTTTTTTTGCTAAGTTTTATGTTTTTAAAGCAGTCATTGAACAATCAATGTATTTTTTAGCAATCGTTGGTTTATTATCAACAGTCGTTGCAGCTTTTTATTATTTAAGGTTAATTAAAATTATGTATTTTGATGAGCAAAAAGAAAAATATGATACTGATCATGGTTTTTGGTTAAAATTTTCTTTAACAGCATCTACATTGTTAATTCTGATATACTTTATATTTCCGAGCCAATTAATAGAGGTAGTTTCCAGAATTAACATAATTTAATGAAATTTAGAATTTTAAGATTTAAAAAGTTAAGAAGTACGAATGATACAGCCATAAGAATGGTTAAAAGTTCCAATTTAAATTATGGAATGATAATTGCTGACAGCCAAAGTAATGGACGTGGGCAGTACGGAAGAAAATGGATTTCATTTAAAGGAAATTTATTTGTAAGTTTTTTTTATAATTTAGAAAATATGGATTTAAATTTAACTAAAATAACAAAATTAAATTGTATATTAGTAAAAAAACTAATTTCAAAATATTACAAAAAAAGAATTGTTTATAAAAAACCAAATGATTTGTTAATTAAAGGAAAAAAAATTTGTGGAATTCTCCAAGAGATAATAAATAAACAAAATCAAAAATTTTTAATACTTGGAGTTGGAATTAATTTGATAAAAAACCCTATAATTAGCAACTATCCAACTACTAATTTAAATGATTTAATTAACAAAAAAATTTCAAAAAGAAATATTGAGATACAATTGAAAAAAATTTTTGAAAAAAATTTAGAGATTTATAAACATAAAAAAAATAAATAGTCATATGTATATTTTGGGCGATATTGGAAATTCAGATACAAAGATATTTTTAGTCAACAAAAAAGATAGAATTTTAAAAAGAACAAGTTTAATTTCAAAAAATATCAATAATAAAAATTTGGACAAAAAAATTAAATTTTTGATTAAAGATATTAAAAAAGTTGAGAAAATCCTTTTTTGTAGTGTTGTACCAAAATCTTTTAATTTGATTAAAAAATATTTTCATAAAAAAACTAAAATTAGATGTTATGAAATTAAAAATCTTAATTTGAGTTCATTAATTAAAATCAAAGTTAATTATAAACAGGCTGGTTCAGATCGTTTAGCTAATGCAATTAGTCTACAAAACGGTAAAAACAATTTTATAATTTTAGATTTTGGTACTGCCACCACATTTGATGTAGTTGAAAAAAAATATTATAGAGGTGGCATAATAGCCCCTGGAGTAAAAATATCGCTTGATACTTTGTCTGATAAAGCCTCATTGATACCCCAAATAGATTTAAAGAAGATAAGAAATATAGTTGGCAACAACACAATTTCGGCAGTCCGTTCAGGTTTTTTTTGGGGCTATATAGGACTAATTGACAATATTATTAATTTGATTAAGAAAGAAACAAGAAAATCTTTCAAACTTGTAATTACTGGTGGTTACTCTGATTTGTTTAGAAAATCTTTAAAGACTCGTGTAATACAAAATAAAGATATCACAATTAAAGGATTAATTAAAATTGCAAAGTTAATTAAATAAATGAAAAAAGAATTATTATTTTGTCCACTAGGAGGTTCAGGTGAAATTGGAATGAATATGAATCTTTTTGGCTATGGTGAGCCTGGAAATCATAAATGGATAATAGTAGATATTGGAGTAACTTTTGCTGATGATACAATACCAGGCATTGATCTTATATATCCAGATCCTGGATTTATTGTTGAAAGAAAAGATAATTTATTAGGAATAATATTAACACACGCACACGAAGATCATATTGGAGCAATTGCTCACTTATGGCCAAAATTAAAATGTAAGATTTTCGCAACTCCGTTTACCGCTGTATTGATTAAGGAAAAATTTAAAGAAAAACACATCGATATAACAAAAGATTTACAGATAGTCGAGTTAAATGGAAATGTGCTATTGGAAGATTTTGAAATCGAGTACATTACTTTAACCCATTCTATTTTAGAACCCAATGGATTAAGAATTAAAACTCCCGCAGGTGTGGTTTTACATACTGGTGACTGGAAAGTCGACCCAAATCCCCTAATAGGTGACGAAATAAATGCGAAAAGATTAAAAGAAATAGGTGATGAAGGTGTATTAGCAATGATTTGTGACTCTACAAATGTTTTTAGTGCTGGCAGATCAGGATCAGAGTTAGATGTAAGAAAAAATTTATTAAATATAATGGGTCGATTAAAAAAAAGAATTATTGTGACATCGTTTGCTTCAAACGTAGCTAGAATGGAGACAGCCTTTTATTGTGCTGAACAAACTGGAAGACAAATTTCACTAGTTGGAAGATCTATGCATAGAATTTATAAGGCAGCAAGACAATGTGGATATTTACAAAATACCATTGATCCAATTGATCCAAGAGAAGCTAAAAATTTTGCTAGAGAAAAAATAGTTTATTTGTGTACAGGAAGCCAAGGTGAACCAATGGGTGCAATGATGAGGATATCAAATTACACACATCCTGATGTTTTTATTGAAAAAGGTGATGCAGTAATCTTCTCATCAAAGATTATTCCAGGAAATGAGAAAAAACTCTATAAATTACACAATCAGTTAGTCAAAGATGGAATTGAGGTTATCTCAGAAGAAACAGAATTTATACACGTCTCTGGACATCCAAATCGTGAGGATCTTAAAGATATGTATCAATGGGTTAAACCAAAATGTGTAATCCCTGTTCATGGAGAGCACAGACACATGATAGAACATATAAATTTTGCTAAAGAAATGCAAGTACCTCATCCGGTTCAAGTTGAAAATGGTGATATAGTCAAGCTATACCCTGGTGAAGCACCCGAGGTATATGACAAAGCCCCTAGCGGAAGATTGTATTTAGATGGAAATGTGAGTGTGGAAGAGGATTCTCAATCAATCAAAGATAGAAAAAATTTAAGTAGCAATGGATATTTGGAAGTCACTATATTAATAACACCTAAAGGGAATATCCATAATAACCCTGTCACAACATTTAGAGGTTTGCCCATTTATGAAGAAGATGAATTTCTTTATGGGTTAGAAGACGAAATTGAAAAAACAACAAGATCCTTTAAACTTGGAAGCAGGCAGCAAGAAAGTAATTTAATAGACGCTCTTAAAATTGCTTGTAGAAAATTTACAAAAGAAAAAACAGGAAAAAAACCATATACTAATATTAATTTAGTAAGGATTTAATGAGTCCAACTGGCTTAGCAATAATATATATCATCATCTGGTGGGTAGTTTTCTTTGCGATATTACCTATTGATGTTGATCGAATTAAATCAGTCAAAGTCGATGGTGAGGACCCTGGATCACCAGAAAATCCAAAAATGTGGAAGAAATTCATTTATTGTACTGTTATTACAACGATTTTGTTTATTATAATTTATTCATTAATGAAATTTGAATATTTAAATTTAAGAAATATAATCAATTAAATGTACTTATCTAAATCTTTTATACCAATTCTTAAAAACAATCCCTCAGAAGCAAAAATAAAGTCACATCAATTAATGTTGAGAGTTGGTATGATTAAACAGTCCTCGGCTGGAATATATTCTTGGTTACCATTGGGATATAAAGTTATGAAAAAAATTGAGCAGATTGTTAGAGAAGAACAAAATAAGATTGGTGCACAAGAAATTTTAATGCCTACCATACAATCAAGTGAAATATGGAAAGAGAGTGGTCGTTATGAGGATTATGGCGAAGAAATGTTAAGAATTAAAGATCGTCAGAACCGTGAAATGTTATACGGACCCACTAATGAAGAATTAGTTACTGATATATTTAGGACTTCTATAAAATCATATAAATCATTACCTCAACTTCTTTATCATATTCAATGGAAATTTAGAGATGAAATCAGACCAAGATTTGGAATTATGCGATGTCGGGAATTCTACATGAAGGATGCATATTCTTTTGATGTTACAGATGAAGATGCATTGTTTTCTTATAATAAATTTTTCTTATCTTATTTAAAAACTTTTAAAAGATTGAATCTTACAGCAATTCCAATGGCAGCCGATACAGGACCAATTGGTGGAAATCTTTCTCATGAATTTATTATCCTAGCAGAAACTGGAGAGAGTAAAATTTATGCAGATAAAAGAATATTTGACTTGAATTTTGAAGGAACAAAACTTGATGTTAAATCCCTACTTGAATTGAGAAATCAATATGAAAAATTTTACTCAGTTACTGATGATAAATTTAAAGAAGATGAGTTTAATCAAAAAGTTTCAGAGAAAAATAGATTGAAAACGAAAGGTATAGAGGTTGGTCATATTTTTTATTTTGGAGACAAATATTCCAAACCAATGGAAGCAGCAGTCGATTTACCTGGGGGTAAAAAAGACTATGTAAAAATGGGTTCTTATGGAATAGGAGTTTCAAGATTAGTAGGAGCAATTATAGAGGCAAAATATGATGAAAAAAATGAAATCATGAAATGGCCAATTTCTGTTGCACCATATGATATTGCAATAATTCCTATGATTAATAAAAATGATACATCTGCACTCGATAAAGCAAACAAAATAAGTCTTGAGTTAAATCAAAATAATATCGATCCGATTATTGATGATACTGATGAGAACTTATCCTCAAAAATAAAAAAAATGAATTTAATTGGAGCTCCATATCAAATAATTATTGGAAAACAAACTGAAGGTGATTTATTTGAATTTAAAGAAATAAATAAAGAAACTCAAAAAATTAATTTAAAAGAAATTATTAAGATTATTAATAAACAAAAAGCTCACAATTGATTTCAACTTTAGAAAAAGAAATTACATTAAGATTTTTAAGAGCCAGGAAGAGAGATGGTTTCTTAAACATTATTTCTATTTTTTCATTTATAGGAATAAGCTTAGGTGTTGCAGTTTTAATTATTGTTATGTCGGTAATGAACGGTTTTCGAACTGAGTTGATAAATAAAATAGTTGGTTTTAACGCCCATTTAACAATTGATCCTTACGAAAATAAAATAGACGTGACTAAAATTGATCAAAATTTAAAAAATATATCGGAGAATTTATTTTTAAGTAATAATGGAGAAGCTATAATAATAAAAGGTGACAAATCTAAAGGATTATTATTAAGAGGCTATGAAAAAACCGATTTTTCGAAACTAAAAATTTTTAATAATGAATTATTTATAGGAAAAAATAATATTTTATCAAAAAATCAAATTTCAATTGGTAAAGAATTAAGTTTTATTTTAAATCTTGATATAGGAGATAGTGTAACATTAATGTCCTCCAAGGGAGTTGAGACAATCATTGGAAATTTACCTAAACAAAAAACTTTTTTAATAACCTCTATTTTTGAGAGCGGTATGGCTGAATTTGATAGCAATGTAGCTTTTATAAATTTAAATACTTTAGAGGAATTTTTTAATTTAAACAAAAAAGAAAGAAATTTAGAAGTTTATTTAAATAATCCACAAAATATTGAATATCAAAAATCGATTGCACAAAAAAATTTTCCTAATGAATTTGTTTATTCATGGTCTGATATGAATAGTTCTTTATTTTCAGCTTTAAAAGTTGAAAGAAATGTAATGTTTATAATTTTATCTCTTATTATTATTGTGGCAGCGTTTAATATAATTTCAGGTCTTACAATACTAGTTAAAAATAAGACAAGAGATATAGCAATTTTAAAATCTATAGGAGTTTTGAATAAGTCAATTGTAAAAATTTTTTTTTTAATTGGAGTTACGATAGGAACGACTGCAACTATTTTTGGAATAATTCTTGGTGTTATATTTTCTATTTACGTGGAAAACTTACGCCAGTTTTTAAGCACAGTATTTAATATTAGTTTATTCCCTGAAGAGATTTATTTTTTAAGCACAATGCCATCAGAAATTAATCCATATTTAATTTTTATAATTTCTTTAAGTTCAATTTTGATAACAATAATAGTCTCAATATTTCCTGCTTTAAAAGCTGCTAAATTAGATCCAATCAAAACTTTAAAATATGAGTAACTTAATTAAACTTTCAAATATATATAAAAATTTTAATACTTTTAAAAAAGTGAAAGTATTAAAAAAAATCTCCTATAACTTTAAAAAAGGTAAAATCTACGCTTTAATGGGTCCATCAGGTTCTGGAAAATCTACGTTATTAAATCTGATATCATTGATAGATAAACCTAGC
>CACPQV010000002.1 GCA_902636165.1 uncultured Pelagibacteraceae bacterium | reverse complement strand
AGCTTAAAACTCAGCAAGAAAAACTAATTATAAATGAAAGACATGAAGCATGGGGTAGTCTTGCAAGAAAACTTGCACATGAAATAAAAAATCCTCTTACTCCAATTCAATTAACTATTGATCAAATTAAAAATAAGTATCTTGGTAAACTTTCAGACAATGAGCAAGAGAATTTTAAAGAAAACTTAAAGATTATAAATAATCAAATCAAACAAATTGAAAACTTAGTTAATGAATTTTCTGATTTTGCCAGAATGCCAAAACCAATATTTAAAGATAATGATATTTTAAAAATATTGAATGAGAATATAAAATTATTATCTGAAATAGATAAATCAATTGAAATTGAGCTAACAAAAAATAATGATAAAATTTTTTTTAATTGTGACAAAGAACAAATTGGTAGAGTTTTTTTTAATTTAATAAAAAATTCAATAGAGAGTATTAATCAAAAATCAGAAAAAAACCTTGATTTTAAAAAGAAAATTTCAATTGAAATTATGAGATATAATGACCATATTAATATAGTATTAATCGATAATGGTATTGGATTTAAAGATATAAAAAATAGAATAAATGAGATACTAAACCCATATTTTACAACTAAAAAAAATGGAACAGGATTAGGATTGTCGATAGTTAATAAGATTATAAATGATCATAATGGCAAACTAGATTTTTTTCCAATTTCTAATGGAGCAAAAGTCGAGATAAATTTTAGATTTGATGTCAATTGAAATTTTAATTGTTGATGATAATGCGGATATTCGAAATATCCTCAATGAATTAATTGTCGATGCTGGTTATAAAACTAGACTAGCAGCAAATTATAAACAAGCTTTATCTGAAATTGATAAAAAAATGCCTGATGTTGCTATATTAGATGTGAAATTAGATAAAGGTGATAATGATGGCATAGAATTGTTAACTCATATTAAATCTAAAAACAAAGATGTTCCAGTAATTATTATAACAGGTCATGCTAATGTAGAGATGGCCGTTAACTCTTTAAAACATGGTGCATTTGAATTTATTGAAAAACCATTTGATCAAACTAGATTATTAAATTTTATTAAAAGGGCTGTTGAAAATCTAAATTTGAAATCTCAAAATAAAGAATATGAGAATAAATTGTTTTCCTCATATGAATTAATTGGAAATAGTAAAAATATTCTAACTATTAAGGATCAAATTGAAAAAATTGCAATCACAGAAAGTAGAGTTTTGATAAAAGGTCCATCAGGGTCAGGAAAAGAATTGGTCGCGAGAAAAATTCATAAAAAATCTAAAAGAAATAAAAATGCATTTATAATTTTAAATGGGGCATTACTTGACTCAAATAAATATGAATTAGAGTTATTTGGTGAAGAGAAAGAAAATGGATCTATATCTTACGGTGCTTTAGAAAAAGCAAACAGAGGATCATTATTAATAGATCAAGTCTCTGAAATTCCTTTAGCTATTCAATCAAAAATTTTAAGAGTTTTAACTGATCAAAAATTTAAAAGAATTAATGGTAACGACGATATTAATGTTGATGTCAGACTAATTTGCTCATCAAGTAAAGATTTAAAGGAGGAAGTTAAAAATGGAAATTTTAGGGAAGACCTTTATCATAGATTGAATGTTTTTGAGATTGATATAAAACCATTAAATGAAAGATTATCGGACATTCCATTACTTATAGAATATTTTAATAAAAAAATTTGTGACAATTACAGCATCAAACAATTAGAAATTGATGATAATAACAGTTACATTCTAAATCATAATTGGCAAGGAAACGTACGTGAGCTAAGAAATTTAATAGAAAGAATTGCAATTTTACAACCCGACTCAAAAGAAAAAATTTCTAATATTGTAAAGGAATCTCTTAAAAAAGATGATTTTTTTAATAAAATTCAGGAAAATGACCTATCTGTTCCATTAAAAGAGGCTAGAGAAAAATTTGAAAAGGAGTATTTAACTATCCAATTGAAAAAATTTAACGGAAATATATCCAAAACTGCTAATTTTGTTGGTATGGAAAGAAGCGCGCTTCATAGAAAACTAAAAGGTCTGGGAATTAAAGAATTTAATTAGAATGAATATTATTATTTGTGGTGCTGGAAGAGTAGGGTTTACTATCTCAAAATTATTGAGTGAACAGGGTCATTCTATTACTGTTATTGATCAATCAAGTGAAGATATTCAAAAAATCAATGATAGTTTAGATGTGAAAGCTATAGTAGGAAAAGCAACCTATCCTTCAATACTTGAAAAAGCTAATGCATCTGAAACAGACATGATTATAGCAGTCACAAGAAATGATGAAATTAACATGCTAATTTGTCAAATCGCTTTTTCTATATTCAATATACAGAAAAAAATAGCAAGAATTAGGTCACAGGATTATTTAAACCCAAAATTTACAAGGGTTTATAATAAAGAAAATCTTCCTATAGATGTTATTATTTCACCTGAACTTGAGATTGCAAAGTCTATACAAAGAAAACTAGAAGCACCTGGAGCATTGGACAGTGTACCTTTCGCAGATAACAAGATTAGACTACTAGAAATTTTAATTAAAGAAGATTGTAAATCTATTGGAATTAAATTTAATGAACTAACAAAAAAACACCCAAAGTTGGAAGCAAATATAATTGGTATTAATAGAAATGATAAATTTTTTATTCCTAAGAAAACAGACTTTGTACAGAAGGATGATAAAATTTATATTATTATTAATTCTTCTCAAATGTCAGAAACTTTAGAAGCGTTTAGTCACTCAGAAAAAATATCAAAAAAAATATTAATAATAGGCGGAGGAAATATTGGTTTTAACTTAGCTAAAAATATTGAGGAGACTTTAGATACAGTTAGAGTAAAAATTGTCGAAAAAAATAAACAAAGAGCAGAATATTTAGCTAGTGAACTTAACGACACAATTATCATTAATGGTGATGGATTAGATGAAGAAGTGTTAACAGAGGCTAATTTAGAAGAGGCTGAGACGGTGTTAGCATTAACAAATGATGATGAAGATAACTTAATGGTAAGTGTTTTAGTTGAGAAGTTTGCAAAAGATAAAAAAAAGATTGATGATAAAAGAACCATGGCATTAACAAATAAACCAAATTATTCTTTGCTTCAGTCTTCTTTAAAAATCGATGACTTAATCGATCCAAGAATGACAACTGTTTCCAGTATTTTAAAACATATTCACAAAGGTACGATTGAGAATGCTTATACTATTTCTAATGGAGAATATGAGGTAATTGAAGCCGAGATTATAGAAACATCAGAGTTAATTAATAAAGAAATAAAAAACTCAAATCTTCCTGAGGAATCAAGAATTGGAGCAGTTCTAAGAGATAAAAAAATTATTATACCAAGATCAAATTTTATATTTCAAAAAGATGATAGAGTTGTTTTTATTGTTAAAAAAGACTCTATATCTTTTGTAGAAAATATTTTTAGATTGAGCTCGGTATAATTAAATGTTTAGCTTACAAATTAGATATTTAAGTTTTTTTTTTGGATTAATATCTATTCTATCTTTTTTTAATATTATTTATTCTTATTATTTAAATTTGTATTTAAATCTAAATACTTATTACTATAGTTTAATCGTATCTTTTATAATCTCGGTAATATTTTATAAATTAAAAATTCAAAGTAAAAAAATTTCAATTTTTGATAAAATTTTGACTATATTTTTAGGCTATCTTTTAATCCCTTTAATATTATCAATCCCATTTTATTTCAGTATTTATAATTTAACTTTTTTAAATTCATATTTTGAGTCTGTATCAGGTTTTACATCTACAGGATTTAGTATTTTTGAAAATATTAAACATATTGATCAAAGCTTAATTTTATGGAGATCATCAACGCAATGGTTAGGTGGGCTTTACTTTTTATTTTCTATAATTCTTCTAATAGACATTTATGATGAAAATTTTAAAAAAACATTAACTAATTTTATTTCATTTGATAGTTCGGAGATATTTAAACAAGCAATAAAAATATTTTTTCTTTACTCAATATTGACATTAATTATTTTTTTAGTTCTTAATATTTTTTCTATAAGGTCATTTAATTCACTGAATCTTGCATTTACACTTATTTCATCTGGTGGTTTTTTACCTGTTAACGATCTTACAAGCATAATTAAACAAAATTCACAAATTTTAGTCTTATCTTTGTTAATGCTTATCTCATTTTTTAGTATTTTTTTTAGTTATAATTTAATTTTTTTTAAAAAAAAAAATGTAAATTTTTTTTATGAAGATCTTCATTTAATAGTTTATTTGATAATTATAATTGCAATTTTTTTATTATTTTTCAGTTTTAATAAGGATTTTTCTGTCAATCTTTTATCTATAACAAGTAGTGTTTCAAACATCGGTATTTCCTTAAACAACAATCAAGAAAATTTAATATTTATTTTTTTAATATTAGTAATTATTGGAGGATCTTTTTTCTCTACAAGTTCAGGCTTGAGGTTTATAAAGATTTATTCCTTATTTAAATACTCTTTGAATCAAATTTTATCCTTCAGTAAACCTAAAAATATTTTTATGAATAAATTGATGTTCTCAAAAATATATTTTGATTTTAATGAAATAAATAAATATTTCTTAACTTTATTAATATTCATTTTATCGATGTTCGCTCTTACTTCTTTTTTGAGTATAAGTGGAATAGATTTTGAAAATTCATTTAAATTATCTATTTTAACTTTAATGAATACAGTAAACTCCTCTATTTATGGATTAGCCTATTTTGATTTTAATAACCTTCATTTTTTAACTAAATACTGTCTTATTTTATTTATGATTATCGGTAGAATTGAGTTATTAACAATTCTTCTATTAATAAAAAAATTTCTTTTTAAAAGCTAAATTATTGTTGTATACGTATCTTCTTAGAAATGCGCCCTTAGCTCAGCTGGATAGAGCATCGGTTTTCTAAACCGAGGGTCGTAGGTTCGAATCCTTCAGGGCGCGCCATTTTATCAATTTAAATACTCATATTTTCTTCAATTATTTTCTTGACGTGAATCTAATAAATCATCTTATATATTTAAATTTTTCTTGATCAGAGTTTTTTAAAGTGATTAAATTATAAATATTCAAAACAAAGTTTTGAATTATTTGTTAACAAATAAATAATAACAAAAGGAAGAATAATGTTTAAATACTTAAAACAATTAACTTCTTTAGTTGCTATGGTAGCTGTGTTGTTTACTTTTACAACAGAGTCTATGGCTGCTAAAAAATCAAAAACACTTAAAAACACTCAAAAGAAGGGTTTTGTAAGATGTGGAGTATCTCAAGGTCTTCCAGGATTTTCTAACGCTGATGCTGCAGGAAATTGGACTGGTGTTGACGTTGATGTATGTAGAGCGGTAGCTGCTGCAGTTCTAGGTGATGCAAATAAAGTTAAATTTACACCACTAAGTGCTAAAGAAAGATTTACAGCTTTAACATCTGGTGAGATTGATATCTTATCAAGAAACACAACTTGGACTCTTTCTAGAGATGCTGATATTGGACTTACTTTCGTTGGAGTAAATTTCTACGATGGTCAAGGTTTCATGGTTAGAAAAAACTCAGGTATCTCTTCTGTAAATCAATTCAAAAATGGTATCTCAGCTTGTACAAATATAGGTACAACAACTGAGTTAAACATGAGAGACTTCTTTAATTCTAGAGGAATTTCTTATGAGCCAGTAGCTTTTGAAAAAGCAGACGAAGTTGTTGCTGCTTATGACTCAGGAAGATGTGATACGTATACAACTGATAAATCTGGTCTAGCTGCTCAAAGAACTAAAATGAGCAATCCAGATGAGCACATTGTATTACCTGAAACTATTTCTAAAGAGCCATTAGGTCCAGTTGTTAGACAAGGTGATTCAGTATGGGAAGATATCGTAAGATGGTCTTTAAATGCTATGATTGAAGCAGAGGAATATGGAATCACTTCAGCAAATGCAGACTCAATGAAAACTTCAGATAACCCAGCGATTAAAAGATTAGTTGGAGCTGAAGGTGAATTAGGTGCTGCTTTTGGTCTTGATAACGAGTGGAGCTTAAGAATTATCAAGCAAGTTGGTAACTACGGTGAAAGTTATAAGAGAAATATAGCTGACACTGGTATTTTACCAGACAGAGGTCCAAACCAATTATGGACAAAAGGCGGAATACTTTACGTACCACCTGCAAGATAATTGTAGTTTAAAACAATTTAAAAGGGCTAGATTTTTCTAGCCCTTTTTTTTATAAACCCATATATTATCACACTGTGAACTTTAAATTAAAAGACTTAGGTCCTCAATTAATTACAGTTATAGCTGTAGTTCTGATTTTTGGTTTTTTTACATACAATGCACAAATCAATATGGAAAATAGAGGTATTGATTTTGGTTATGGTTTTTTATCTCAAGAGTCATCTTTTGATGTTCAGTTTTCTTTAATTGAGTACGACGGTTCTCATTCATACTTTAGAGCTTATTTAGTAGGTTTATTAAATACTATACTTGTCTCTGTTATTGGAATTATTATAGCAACAATTATCGGAGTTATTGTTGGAGTAGCAAGATTGTCTCCAAATTATCTAATAAATAAATTTGCTGCTTACTATGTAGAATTTTTTAGAAATATACCACTACTTCTTCAAATTTTTTTCTGGTATTTTGCTGCTTTAAGAGCTCTTCCATTACCTCAGGATGCTGAAGCAATTTTCGGTGTGTTTTTTTTAACAATAAAAGGTCTTTATGTGCCAGCTTTTATTTGGGAAAATTTAAATATTTTCTTTTATTCAATAGTTGCTGCAACAATTGCAATCATTGTAATTAGGTTCCAAGCTAAAAAATTGCAAGAAACACAAGGTAAACAAATTCCTGTTTTTTTAATTTCAATTGGATTACTTTTCATTTTACCTCTATTAAGTTTTTTAATTGGAGGGGTAAGCTTATCTTTTGAAATACCTCAACTAAAACAATTGGCTGCTACTTCATTTGTCTATGATGGTGGATTAAGCTTGCCCCCAGAATTAATAGCGCTAACTTTATCTCTATCTTTATATACAGCTACTTTTATAGCTGAATGTGTAAGAGCTGGAATACAAGGCGTGGGTAAGGGTCAAAAAGAAGCTGCCGCATCTATTGGATTGACGCCCAATCAAGTTTTAAAATTAGTGATAATGCCCCAAGCTTTGAGAATTATAATTCCACCAACAACCAATCAATATTTAAACTTAACGAAAAATTCATCTTTAGCTGCTGCAATAGCATATCCTGATTTGGTTTTAGTTTTTGCTGGTACCGCTTTAATGCAAACTGGTAAAGCTATTGAGATTGTTTCTATTACAATGTTTACCTATTTGAGCTTAAGTATTTCAATTTCAATCTTGATGAACTGGTACAACAAGAAAATCGCAATACAGGAAAAATAATGAATAGGATAAATTTTTTAAAACCTGATAAATCAAATCTAAATACTTTTCTATATTTAGGATCTTTTTTATTTTTCATCAGTATTTTAGATGTTTTTTTAAACTCCTTTTTTAAAATAAATTTTGTAGGTTTTTTACCAAATTTTTTGAGTTTTATTATGCCTTTAATCTTAGGTTTTATTGGACTTTATTTCATAAGAATTGAGTATAGCGGTATCAAAAAACTTGATCTATTAAATAAAAACATAAATACTAATAATTTCAATGCGATACTGTCTTTATTAATAATCTTCACAGTAATTAAATCAATACCACCAATTCTTGATTGGTTTTTTATCGAAGCTAGTTTTGCCGGTGATAGTAAAGATGTATGTTCAGGATCAGGTGCTTGTTGGACTTACATAAAGGTTTGGATGAGAAGATTTATGTATGGAATGTATCCTAATGCAGAACAATGGAGAATCAATCTTTCATTTATAGCACTAGCATTACTTGGATCAGTTGGATATTTTGCAACTGATAGATTTAAAAAATATTTAACACTTTATTATGTTGTAATTTATCCTTTTATTGCATTTTTATTTATATTTTTCTTTATTTCAGGTGGTCCGGTATTTTTTGACTTTTCTTATGGAATTATTGCTGCAATTGTATCTATAATTATAGGATTTTTCATACCAAATAAGTTTAAATTTTACTATTTTTTAATTGTTCCATTATTTTTATATATTTTATTAAAATATTTTCTTTTTTTTGAGGAAACTATAGAGTTAGGAAAGTTGGATGGTTTAAATTGGGTTGAAACAGGTGCTTGGGGTGGATTATCTTTAACTTTTATTATCTCTTTTTTCTGTTTAATTTTTTGTTTTCCAATCGGAATGGCTTTTGCTTTAGGTAGAAGATCAGATTTTCCATTGATAAGATATATTTCAATTGGTTTTATTGAATTTTGGAGAGGTGTTCCGTTAATAACAGTTTTATTTATGTCTGCTGTAATGTTTCCAATGTTTCTACCAGCAGATTTTTTTATAGATAAATTAGTAAGATGCATTATAGCAATTTCATTGTTTGAGGCCGCATATGTAGCTGAGGTTATAAGAGGAGGATTGCAAGCACTTCCAAGAGGACAATATGAGGCTGCTAAGTCTTTAGGAATGGGATATTGGAAAATGCATATTTTTGTAATTTTGCCCCAAGCTTTAAAATTAGTTATTCCAGGTATTGCAAACACATTTTTAGCTTTAGTGAAAGATACTCCATTAATATTTGTTGTTGGACTTTTAGAAATAGTTGGAATGTTAAATCTTGCCAAAACTAACCCAGAATGGTTAGGATTTGCTATGGAAGGTTATGTTTTTGCCGCAATAATTTTCTGGATTATTTGTTATGCAATGAGTAAATATAGCTATAATTTAGAAATTAAATATAAAACTGATAGATAAAGAATATGTCTGAAAGTATCATCCAAATAAATAACATGAATAAATGGTTTGGAGATTTCCAAGTTTTAAAAGGAATTAATTTAGAGGTTAAACCAAAACAAAAAATTGTTGTATGTGGTCCTTCGGGCTCAGGTAAATCAACTTTGATTAGATGTATTAATAGATTAGAAGAACATCAAGAAGGAAATATAATTGTAGACGGTACAGAATTAACAGAGGATACAAAAAATATTGAACAAATTAGAGCTGAAGTAGGAATGGTGTTTCAACAATTTAATTTATTTCCTCATTTATCTATTTTAGATAATTGTACTCTAGCTCCTATTTGGGTAAAAAAAATGCCCAAGAAAGATGCAGAAGAACTTGCTCTTAAACACTTAGAAAGAGTTCAAATACTTGATCAAGCACAAAAATATCCAGGACAATTGTCTGGTGGACAACAACAAAGAGCAGCAATAGCAAGAGCTTTATGTATGGAGCCAAAAATAATGCTTTTTGATGAACCAACATCAGCCTTAGATCCAGAAATGATTAAAGAAGTGTTAGATGTAATGGTAAATTTAGCAAAACAAGGAATGACTATGATTGTTGTTACTCATGAAATGGGTTTTGCAAAAGAAGTGGCTGATCAAATGATATTTATGGATGAGGGAATGATAGTAGAAAAAGCAGATACAAAGGAATTTTTTGCTAATCCTAGGAGTGAAAGGACTAAACTTTTTTTAAGCCAGATACTATAGAAAGCGATTTTATCAAGGAATATTTCTATATTTTAGATAGAAGTATTGCTTGACATATTTTTGTATTCTTGGGTTTTTTCATCAAAAATAAAAAAATAAATAGTTGCAGTAGGTATTAAAAACTAGTTGAATAAGTTTTTTAAAATAATTAAGAGGGGTCTTAATGGAAGATAATTTTAATAAGCATTTAGGCAATAAGCTTAAGCTTAGAAGATTAGCACTAGGTTTAACTCAGACTAAAGTAGCTAAAGCAATCAACGTAACATTCCAGCAAATTCAAAAATACGAAAAAGGTACTAATGGAGTAAGTTCCATAAGATTATTACAGCTTTCAAATTATCTTAAAGTGCCAATAAATTATTTTTTTGAGGATTTTTCTGAATATTTAATAAATTTAGAAAAGTCTCAAGAAGGTCATATGAATGTTAACTATAATTTTTTAGTAAAACTTTACTCAGAACTGAATGCTGACCAAAAATTGAAGTTCAACAAGTCTTTACAGGTAGCAGGTAGCAATATTTCAAAAGTAGTGTAATATTTGGCTCCTCGGGCAGGACTCGAACCTGCGACCAATTGATTAACAGTCAACTGCTCTACCAACTGAGCTACCGAGGAATATTAAAGCACAACTTACTTTCTTTTTTTTCTAAAACAAGATTTTTTTTGGAGGCAACGCCCGGAATCGAACCGGGATACAAGGATTTGCAATCCTCTGCGTAACCATTCCGCCACGTTGCCCTATGTTTTAGATGATAGCTACAAACGTTTTATATAAAATTATAACAATTAGTCTATTAAATAACGTTCCAATTTGATTATTGTTAATTTTGATTATTAAATTATAAACTAATTGTATCCATGATAAGCGATAAATATATACATTCTAAAGTAGAAGATAGAATTTATGCATATTGGGAAAAACACAAATTATTTAAACCACAAAAAAATTCAAAAAAATTTTCTATAGTAATACCCCCACCAAATGTAACTGGAAGTTTACACATGGGTCATGCTCTAAATAACTCAATTCAAGATTTACTAGTTAGGTATTACAGAATGAATAATTACGAAACTTTATGGCAGCCTGGCACAGATCACGCAGGTATAGCAACGCAAGCACTTGTTGAAAAAAAGCTTGAAAAAGAAAATTTGAATAAAAATACATTAGGACGAGAAAAATTTATTGAAAAAGTATGGGAATGGAAAAATCAATACGGTGATATAATTATCAATCAATTAAAAAAACTTGGTTGCTCTTGCGACTGGTCACGAAATGCTTTTACTATGGATAAAAATTTATCCAAATCTGTAATAAAGGTTTTTGTTGAACTACATAAAAAAAAATTAATCTACAAAGCTGAAAAACTAGTAAATTGGGATACAGTTTTAAAAACTGCCATTTCAGATTTGGAAGTTGATCAAAGAGAGATGAATTCTAAGATTTACTATATTAGATATCCAATTGAAAATACCTCAGAATTTATTACTATTGCAACAACTAGACCGGAAACAATGCTTGGAGATACTGCGATCGCAGTCAATCCAAATGATGACAGATATAAAAGTCACGTTGGTAAAACTGTTACTATACCTATTGTAGGTAGAAAGATTAAAATTATTAAGGATAATTATGCAGATCCAGAACAAGGTACAGGAGCATTGAAGATTACCCCTGCACATGATTTTAATGATTATGATGTAGGTCAAAGAAACAAACTTGAGATCATAAATGTTTTTACAGAAGAGGGAAAAATTAACAATAACGCTCCTCATGATTATATAGGTTTAGATAGATTTGATGCACGTAAAAAGTTATTAAATGAACTTAAAGAAAAAGATTTTTTTGTTAAAGAGGAAAATATAAAAAATAAAGTTCCTTATGGTGATAGATCTAATTCAGTTATAGAACCTTTTTTAACTGAACAATGGTTTGTTGATGCAAAAAAACTAGCTGTAAAAGCAAAAAAAATAGTTAAATCAAAAAAAACAAATTTCTTTCCAACTAATTGGTCTAAAACTTATTTTCAATGGATGAATAATATTGAACCGTGGTGTGTTTCTCGACAACTTTGGTGGGGTCATCAAATACCAGCTTGGTACGGACCAGATAAAAAAATATTTGTTGCAACAAATGAAGTAGATGCAAAAAAACAAGCTAAAAGATTTTATAAAAAAGATGTTAAATTAATTAGAGATCCAGATGTTTTAGATACGTGGTTTTCATCTGGTTTATGGCCTTTTGCAACATTAGGTTGGCCTGAAAAAAAAGATTTTATTAAGAAATTCTATCCTACCTCAGTTTTAGTTACAGGTTTTGATATTATCTTTTTTTGGGTTGCTAGAATGATGATGTTTGGAATGGAGTTCTTAAATAAAGAACCTTTCAAAGATATTTATGTCCATGCACTTGTAAGAGACGAAAAAGGACAAAAAATGTCTAAGTCAAAGGGTAATGTAATTGATCCATTAGATTTAATTGAAAAGTATAGTGCCGATGCCTTAAGATTTACATTATTATCAATGGCATCTCCAGGAACAGATGTCAAACTTTCTGAAGATAGGGTTAAAGGTTATAGGAATTTTTTAAATAAATTGTGGAATGCTAATAATTTTTTAATAACAAATAAATGTGATTTCAAAAAAACTGACAAAGTTCCAAAAACTACATTAAATATTAACAAATGGATATATTCAGAGTTAATTGAAATTAAAAATAAAATTCAAAAAAATATCGAAGATTATCGTTTTGATGAGGCAGCTAAAAATGCCTATCAGTTTGCTTGGCATTCATATTGTGACTGGTACATTGAACTTTCAAAAACAATTCTTTATTCCGAAAATAAAAAGGCAAAAAAAGAGGTAAAAGAGGTATCAGCTTATATTTTTAAACAAATACTAATAATGCTTCATCCTTTTATTCCATTTGTGACTGAAGAAATATGGTTAAAAAATAAGTTTGATAGATCAAATAAAAATTTTCTCATGTATAAAAATTGGCCATCTGGTAAAGCAAAAAAAGATCAGTCTCAAAAAGATGTTGAAAAAATTATTAATATAATTTCAGAATTAAGATCATTTAAGAATGAGTTAAATGTAAATCCAGGTTCATTTGTTGATATATCTATTAATAAAATTGCTAAAAAAGAAAAAACTTTTATGATTAATAATGAAGTAGTTCTTAAAAGGCTTGGTCGAATTAATAATTTTTACGAGAAAGATCAACAAAAACCGTCGGCAACTTTAGTTATATCTGGTGACATATTTAAGATATATTTTGATGAGAATGTTGATTTGAATCTAATTAAAGAAAATTTAGTCAAAAGACAGAGCAAATATCAGGAAGAAATGGACAAGATATCACAACGATTATCTAATGAAGGATTTACTGCTAGAGCACCAAAAAATATTGTTGAACAAGAAAAAACTAACTATAGTAATTTAAAAAATGATATCAAAAAAATATCATTAACGATTGAAAGTTTATGATGCGGAAGTTTAACAAGAAAAAATTACCAAGTAGACATACCTCTCTAGGTGCTGATAGGGCTCCACATAGATCTTTTTATTACGCTATGGGAGAAACTGAAAAAGATGTCTCAAAACCATTTATAGGAGTTGTATCAACATGGAATGAAGCCGCTCCATGCAACATTGCTTTAATGAGACAAGCTCAGTCAGTTAAAAAGGGTGTAAGAGCATCAGGTGGAACTCCAAGAGAATTTTGCACGATCACGGTCACTGATGGTATTGCAATGGGACACGAGGGAATGAAATCTTCGTTAATCTCAAGAGAAGTAATCGCAGATAGTGCTGAATTAACTGTAAGAGGACATTGCTACGATGCATTAGTAGGTATCGCAGGTTGTGATAAGTCTTTACCAGGTTTAATGATGTCAATGGTAAGATTAAATGTGCCAAGTGTTTTTATTTATGGCGGATCAATACTTCCAGGAAAATATAAAGGAAAAGATGTAACTGTGGTAGATGTTTTTGAAGCTGTTGGAAAACATTCATCAGGTCAAATGTCAGCAAAAGAATTAAGAAAATTAGAATTAATTGCATGTCCAACTGCTGGAGCTTGTGGAGGGCAATTTACTGCAAACACTATGGCGTGTGTGTCAGAAGCAATTGGTTTAGCATTACCTTATTCAGCAGGAACACCTGCTCCATATGAAGAAAGAGATAAATATGCAAAAGCAAGTGGTCGAATGGTAATGGAATTACTTGCTAAAAAAATTAAACCAAGAGATATCGTTACAAGAAAAGCATTAGAGAATGCTGCAACAATAGTTGCTGCAACAGGTGGTTCTACAAATGCTGCATTACATTTACCAGCTATTGCTAATGAAGCTGGAATTAAATTTGATTTAATGGATGTTGCAAAAATATTTAAGAAAACTCCTTATCTTGCCGATTTAAAACCTGGTGGAAAATATGTTGCAAAAGACATGTGGTTAGCTGGTGGAGTACCAATGCTTTTAAAAACTCTTTATGACGGAGGTTACATTCACGGTGACTGTATGACAGTGACTGGTAAAACAATGAAAGAAAATTTAAAGGGAATAAAATTTAATCCAAAGCAAAAAGTTATAAGAGCTTATAATAGACCGTTATCACCAGATGGTGGAGTTGTTGGATTAAAAGGTAATTTAGCTCCAGAAGGAGGGATTGTTAAAATTGCAGGGCTAAAAAAATTACAATTTACTGGAAGAGCTAGATGTTTTGATAACGAAGAAAGTGCAATGAAAGCAGTCCAGACTAGAAAATATAAAGATGGTGATGTGATCATCATTAGATACGAAGGACCAGTAGGTGGACCAGGAATGAGAGAGATGCTCTCAACAACTGGTGCTATTTATGGTCAAGGAAAGGGAGAAAAGGTAGCCTTAATTACTGATGGAAGATTTTCAGGTGCTACTCGTGGCTTTTGTGTTGGTCATGTTGGTCCAGAGGCAGCATTAGGTGGACCAATTGCTCTTTTACGTAACGGCGATGTTATAGATATTGATGCTAAAAAAGGAACAATTAACGTAAGATTAAGTAAAGCACAATTAGCTTCAAGAAAAAGAAAATGGAAGGCTAGAAAATCTGATTTTGGATCAGGAACTCTTTGGAAATATGCACAAACAGTTGGACCTGCTTATTTAGGCGCACCAACCCATCCTGGTAAGAAAAAAGAAGTAAAGGAATACTCTAAAATTTAATGAAAATACGCCCGGTTATCTTATGTGGTGGTGCTGGAACACGACTTTGGCCAAACTCAAAAAAACATCAGGCTAAACAATTTATAGATTTTGGTAATTGGACCTTATTAGGCAAAACTCTTGAGAGAGTTAAAGCACCAATATTTGATCCACCAATTATAAGTACAAATACAAAATATCTAAAAAAAGTTAAACAACATTTAAAAAAATATAAAATAAGAAAATTTAAGATAGTTTTAGAGCCATCTAAAAGGAATACTGCACCAGCTATTTTAAGTGCCGCATTAATAAAGGATATTCCAAATGAGCAACCGTTAATATTTTTGGCAGCTGATCATTTAATAGAGAAGGCAAGCTTGTTCAATAAAGCTATTAAAAAAAATCAAAAGAAACTTACTCAAAATAATATTTTTATTTTTGGAATCAAACCTAAAATGCCCTCTAGTGAGTTTGGTTATTTTTTAACAAGAAAAGATAAAGTGACTAGATTTGTAGAGAAACCACAAGAAGCTAGAGCCAAGCAAATTATTAGTAAAAAGGGTTATTGGAATTCTGGAATGTTTTATTTGAGAAAAGACTCAATAATTAATAATTTTAAGAAATATCAAATAAACATTTATAGAAATTGCAACAAAGCTGTAACAAAAGGAAAATATAAGAATAATGTTTATTATTTAGACAAACAATCTTTTACCAAAGCTACAGCAAAATCATTTGATTATGCGATATTAGAAAAAACCAAAGATATTAACGCTATCAAATTAGATATACCTTGGTCAGATCTTGGATCTTGGAAAGAAATTTGCAAAATGTATGGCAGAAACAAACAAAAATACTTTAAAAAGAAAAATGTATTTTATCGTCCATGGGGAAAATATGTGAATTTATTTTATGGAAAAGATTTTTTAATAAAAGAGTTATACGTTAAACCTAAAGGTATTTTAAGTCTCCAGAAACATCACCATAGAGCTGAACACTGGGTAGTTACTCAAGGTAAACCAATGATTACTTTAAACAAAAAATCTTTTGTTAAAAAACCTAATGAAACCATTTTTATACCCTTAGGAGCTGTTCATAGAATAGCTAACCCTTACAAAAAACCAGTAAAGATAATTGAAGCGCAGATAGGTTCTATTCTTAAAGAGACAGATATTGTAAGATTTGAGGATGTATATGGTAGAGTTAAAAATTAATCTAAAAGAGATTCTACGTATTCCCAATTAATTAATTTTTCTACAAAGTTATTTAAGTACTCGGGTCTTCTATTCTTGTAATCAATGTAATATGAGTGTTCCCAAACATCACAACCTAAAATTGGTTTCATATTTTCTATTAAGGGATTTGCTGCATTGGCAGTTTTAGTTACAACTAATTTGCCATTACTAACTGATAACCAACACCACCCTGAACCAAATTGTGTTGTTCCAGCTTGAATAAAATCTTTTTTAAATTGCTCAACACCTCCCAAATCATCAATAATTCTTTTTTCTAATTTTGGAGGTATTTTTCCACCGCCACTAGGCTTCATGCATTTCCAAAACAGATTATGGTTCCAATGTTGGCTAGCATTATTGAAAATTCCTGCTTTTGTTTTATCCTTTGAGCTATCAACAATTATTTCTTCTAAAGATTTATTAGCCATGTCAGTATCTTTTATAAAATTGTTAAGATTTGTTATATATGTTTGATGGTGTTTTCCATGATGTAAATCAAGCGTTTCTTCAGACATTATTGGAGATAAAGCACTATTAGCATAGTCTAATTTTGGTAATTCAAAAGCCATATAGTTTTTTATACCTATTTATATCAATAAAAGTCAAATTAAAAATTATTTGGCCGTGTATAACTATACACGACCAAATAAATAGATTTAAAACCAGCTATTCGGTATTATTATGTAATGTATCGCAAGCACTATACCCACTGAGACAGTTAATCCGAATACCATTTTTAAGAAATCTTTTCCAATTAATGGAAAGACATAACCTAACTTATATTCTTTGTTCATGGTAGCTATAGCAAGTTCTCTTCCACATAATAAACCAACAAAAACCCATGTAGTAGACATAGGTAAATCGTTTAGTTCTTTAAAGTAAAATAATACACCAGCATAAATTATATTAATAATTGTCGCTGATCTTGCGTACCTTGTTCCTGTTTTTTCAAGAACAACTTTTTGAATTGGTCCACCTTGAATGTAGAAAATATAGAATAACAGTGCTGTAAAGTAACCCATTACTATTAAAAGCAATGTTAAATCTAATTGTCTAGGTAGATACACAGCAATATTAGCCACGTCGTGAGACAGCCACACCCACCATAACCAACCAGAGGAAATCCAAACACTATTTCTCCAGAAGCCTACCCATTTTTCATCTACTTCATCAAATTTTTCATTGATGAATTTAGAGACAGCTATCCAGGCAATATAAGCAACCATTGCTGCTAAACCATAACCAACGACGCTTTTCATGAGCATTTTTTCAAGCACAACCGTTGAGGCAAATGCTGAAAGAACTAAAAAGGTAGTTGAAACTGGTATTCCAATTCTTGTTAATAATAACAGTATTGCAGGCGCTACTGCGTGATACCATTGAATTTCTTGATAAGGTATTCTAGTTAATCTTCCATAAGAAATATCACCATTATACGTATACCATCCCCATGCTAACGCAATAATCATAACAGCAGATGCAGATCCTGCAAGAGTATACCATTTAAACCACTTCTTTTTTGAAGCTATAAATGTACCTAGTGTTTGAATTGAGTCGTTAGCGATTACGCTATAACCGGCAAGGGCAAACCCTATAACCGTGTAAATTAAAGTCATATCCATTTTTATCTCCTTTATATTATTGTTTTCGGTTCCTATCGATTCATGACTTAAGATGTATGTAATGTGAGAATAAAGATTATTCTATAAAAGAATAAAATAATATTAGAATCAGGGGGAGATTCGTTAACTAATAAACTATTAAATATTGATGTCTACTTTTAAATATTTTTTTTTCTCAATAAAGTTGTATTTATTTAATTAATTTCTTAATAAAATATACAGCTATTAGAGCTCCCAAAAATTCAGCTAAAATATATGTAGGCGTATTCAAATAATTAATTCCTGTAAAAGAATCAGTAAAAGTTCTAGCTATAGCAACAGCTGGATTTGCAAAAGATGTTGATGATGTGAACCAATAACCAGCCATGATATATGTTGCTACACTTGCAGCTATTGTTATTTTGCCATCTTTTAGAGTAGCAAAAATAATAAAAATTAAACCAAAAGTAGCAATTATTTCAGACAAGAAAATATGAAAGCCATCCCTATTTTTTGTTGATAACTCAAGAATATTGTGTTCAAAAAAAACATTAGCCAACATAACACCAAGCAAACAACCAAGTATTTGGGCAGGGATATATATAATCAGAAGTTTTCCAGTGATTTTTTTTCTTAAAAACATCGCTAAACTTACAAAAGGATTGAAATGTGCACCTGAAATATTTGCAAAAGCAGTTATTAAAACGAATAGACCAGCTCCAGTTGCAAGTGTATTAGCTGTTAATCTTAAAGCATTATCATTTGTAAGGTTTTCAGCCATTAAACCTGAACCAACAATAATCATTACTAAAAAACAACTGCCTAATAATTCAGCAAGAAAATAGCGGCTTTTATTTTTCATAAAGCAGTTCCTTTATTCTTTTATGAATATTATTGTAAACTTTTTCTATTATTTCATCTTTTTTATTTAAGTCGTTTGTTTCATCAAGTAATTTAACAGGATCCTCTATATCCCAATGAATTATCTGATCTTTATTTGGCCAAATAGGACAGACTTCGTTATTGGCATTATTACAAACTGTAATCACATAATCCATTTTAATTTGACCATTAATAAACTCATTAAAATTTTTAGATCTATAATTTGAAAGATCATAATGTTTTGATAACAAATAATTCTTCACATCCTCATTAATTTTTCCTGTTGGATTACTCCCAGCACTAAAACCTTTATACTTATCGTCATACTCGTTATTTATTATACTTTCAGCAATAATACTTCTTGCTGAATTACCTGTGCATACAAACAAAATATTCTTCATTTAAAAAATAATCTTATAAATTCCAATAACAAATAATGGAATTTGTAATCCAAAGTTAGTAAGTATCGCTTTATCTTTACTAATAAATCCTGCTATAGTCCATCCAACAACTCCCAATCCATGAAAATAAATATTTAATGGATATATATTTAAGTTTGTAAGAAGTATTCCTACTAAAACTAAAAAAGTACTGATCCACTTTAGATATCTTTTTATAAACATATTTTCTCCTTTTTATTAATTATTACATCAATGTTACAAATTTATTAAGGCGTAACAGTATTAGAGAAAATTAGTTATATATTTATGAATAAAAAAACCAACAACTATAAATCCTAAGCCTGTGCCATAAATTAGGAAGAAATTCATGTTAAATGATTTCGCAAAAAAGAAGGGTAAAAAAAATAAATAACTCACAGGTACCGCTACTAGTATGCTCTTAGTAAAAAGAACTGTTTTTTCTATATCATTATGCTCATAGTAGGAAAAAGCTATAGCTATGAGTGATACAAGAGGCAAAGCAATAATAAAACCTGCAAGTTTTGGATTTTGACCCGAAAGCCAACTAGCAAAGGCAATTATAATTGCAGCAAGAACAATCTTTAAGGTAAAAAATATCATTAATGAATTAACTTTATTAAAAAAACATCATTAATGATATGATTTTATTTAAGTGTGCATTTTTTGCATAAACCAAAAAACTCAAGATTATATTTACTGTATTTCATACCATCTTTGTCTTTGAAGTTAGCTAAGTATTTGGAAAGACCTGCGCTACTTATTTCTGTTACTTTTTCACAAATCTCACAGATTGAAAACGCAGTAGCTTTAGCCACCTGACAACTTGAATTATGACATGCAATAAAGGCATTTCTACTTTCAATTTTATGAATCTTACCTATTTCAACTAACTTATCTAATGCTCGATAAACTTGCAGAGGAGCTTTAATACCTTTTTTTTGAACATTATAGAGTATTGAGTAGGCCTTAAGTGGCTGAGGTGATTTATCAATTAAATCAAAAATAATTTTCTGATTTTTGGTGAGATTATGTTCTTTGTGCATTTTATTCATTTTACTGATTCCTCATTAGTTTTTCAATTTAATTGATTGTTTGATATTAAATAATGAAAGTATGAACAAAAATAATGCTGCCGTTATAATTGATGGACCTGAGGAGGTATTAAATTCCAAGGATGTAAATAATCCTAAAATTACTGACAGAAGACCTCCAATGATTGAATAGATAACCATTCTTTGTGGACTAGACGAAATATTTCTAGCCATTGCAGCTGGTATGATTAGCATTCCTGTTATTAATAACAAACCAACCATTTTAATTGATATAGCAATAATTGCAGCCATCAATATTGTGAATATTGCTTTTGCTCTATCAGGATTTAAACCTTCTGCTTCAGCTAACTCATAGTTTACTGTGGATGCGAATAAAGGTTTCCAAATTAATTTCAAAATTAACAGAATTACTGCTCCTCCAACCCATATTATTAATAGATCATCAACTGTAACAGCTAATATATCTCCAAATAATAATCCCATAATGTCAAATCTGATAAATGTTAAGAAACCAATAACAACAAGTCCTACGGCTAAAGATGAGTGAGCTAAAAGCCCTAATAAAGCATCTCCCGGAAGATTAGTTCTTTTTTGAAGTTGTATTAATGTTAAAGCAATTAAAGATGAGATTATAAACACAGATAACGCAATATTAAATTCCATTGTAAATGCTAATGTTACTCCCAATAAAGCCGAATGGGCTAACGTATCACCAAAATAAGATAATCTTCTCCAAATTACAAAACAACCAAGAGGCCCTGTAACGAAAGCAACTCCAATTCCAGCCACCAATGCTCTTATAAAAAAATCATCGAACATTTAATTTTTCTTAATTTTACCCTCATCAGTATGAATATGATCATGTCTATGTTCATATCTTGATAATATCTGTGAAGCTTGTTCACCAAACAAAGCCTTATATTCATTATTTTTTGCGACATCCATGGGTGTCCCTGAGCAGCATACATGACCATTTAAGCAAACAACATGGTCTGTAGCACTCATTACAGTATGTAAATCATGAGAAATTAATAAGATACCACAATTCAATTCATCAGAAATTTTCTTTATAAGTTCATATAAAGCTATCTCACCTGTAAAATCTACACCTTGAACTGGCTCATCAAGAACTAACAATTCTGGTTTTTTTGAAATAGCTCTTGCTAGCAGTACTCTTTGAAATTCACCACCTGATAAATCACCTAAATTTTTATCTTTTAAATGAATAACGCCAGTTAATGATAGTGCCTCATCAATTATTTCATTTTTTAAACTTTCAGTTAATACCATAAAATCATTGACCCTAAGTGGTAAAGTCCAATCAATTGAAATTTTTTGTGGAACATAACCAATTTTATTTGTGTATTTTTCTACTTCTCCCTCAATTTTTTTATAAATTCCTAAAGCAATTTTAGCCGTTGTACTTTTTCCTGATCCATTAGGTCCTATTAAAGTAACTATTTTACCTTTTTCAACTTGAAGGGAAACGCCTTGAACGAGCCATTTATCGTTTATTTTAAAACCAGCGTCTTTTAATTTGACCAATATATTTTGATTAGCATTCATTATATCACTTGACTTATAAACGTTATATTATTACATAGTGTTATATTATAACAACTTAAAAAATTAAACTATGAAAACTATTAAAAAAATCCCATTATTAATATCACTTTTATCATTCCTAACAATTTTTTCACCTGTTAATGCTGAAATTAAGATAGTAGCATCAATAAAACCAATTCATTCACTCGCAAGCTATTTGATGGACGGTATTGGTAAACCAGATTTAATAGTTGATGGCTACGCATCACCTCATGGATTTGCACTTAAACCATCGCATGCAAAAATGATCCAAAATGCAGATATTATTTTTTGGGTAGGTGAAGACATAGAAAGTTTTTTAGAAAAACCATTAAAATCTATTGCAAAAAAAGCTGAAAAAATTGAATTAATGGAAATTAAAGGGATAACCAAACTTAAGTTTAGAGAAAGAAATATTTTTGAAGGTCATGACGATCATGGTCATAAAGAGGATGATCATGATGATCATGCTAAAAAAGAAGACGATCATGATGACCACGATCATGATAAAAAAGAGAAAGAACATGATCATGACAAAGAAGGTCATAAAGAAGACGACCATGATGATCACGGCCATGGACATGAAGGACATGCTCATGGTGAGTACGATCCGCACATTTGGTTAGATCCGATGAATGCAAAAGTTATTTTAAGCGAAATGGCAGAGCACTTGATTGAGAATGATCCAAAAAATACTGCCAAATATAAAGAAAATTTAAAAAAAGCACATAAAGATTTAGATAAATTAACTAACAAAGTTAAATCTGAATTAAATAAAGATTTTAAATCAATAGTATTCCATGATGCGTATCAATATTTTGAAGAGAGATTTGGTGTTAATATTTTAGGCGCATTTACAGTAAATACAGATGTTATGCCCGGTGCTGAGCAATTGGCTGAAATTAGAGAAGTAATTGAGCATGATAAAGTAAGCTGTATATTTTCAGAGCCACAGTTTAACCCTGATATTATTAAGGCTGTAGCAAAAGATACTAACGTTGCAACAGGCGTAATTGATCCATTAGGGGCAACACTTAACCCTGGCAAAGATCTATACTTCGATTTAATTGGCAATATGTCTAAATCTTTTAAAGGCTGTTAAATAAAAATTGATCTTTAACCATTAATAATATCTAATATTGGGATGAGTACCGTTTCCCTCACATTAGACGAAATTTTTGATTTAGCTAAAAAGACTTTACTAGCTAATGGCTGTGATGATGAAACAGCATCTATTCTCTCTGATTTAATAAGAAATGCTGAAAGAGATGGATCTTTATCTCACGGGTTATTTAGGTTACCTGCATATGTGAGTGGTTTAAAAAGTGGAAAGATTAATGGTAAAGGTAAACCAGAGATAAAAAAGATTTCCTCATCAGTAATTAAAGTTCAAGGTAATAATTGTTTGGCACCTGTTGTTTTAAATAAGGGTTTGCCAGAATTAGCAAAAGCAGCAAAAGAAAATGGAGTCGCTGTACTCGCAATAAATAATTCTCATCATATGGCTGCTATGTGGCCTGAAACAGAAAAATTAGCAGAAGAAGGCTTAGTTGCTTTTGCATGTACATCCTACAAGCCTGCTGTAGCACCCGCTGGAGCTATCAAACCCTTGTTTGGAACAAATCCAATTTCTTTTGCATGGCCACGACCAGGAAAAACTCCTGTAGTTTACGATATGGCAACTGCATCAATGGCCATGGGTGAAGTTCAAGTTGCAAAAAGAGAAGGGCATAAAGTTCCACTTGGAACTGGTTTAACTAAAGATGGAAAAGAAACAACTGATCCAGGAGCAATAGCTGATGGTGGTGTGCTACTTCCTTTTGGTGGATACAAAGGTTCTGCAATAGCAATGATGGTTGAGTTAATGGCTGGTGCTTTAGTTGGTGATAATTTTAGTTTTGAAACAGCCGAAAAAGATAATAATGATGGAGGACCACCTAGTGGTGGAGAATTTATTATTGCAATTTCACCTGACAAAACTTCACACACAAATTGGCAAAAACATGCTGACGAATTTTTTAATAAAATGAAATCTTTTGATGGCGTTAGACTTCCTGGTGAAAGAAGACATAAAAATAGACTTGATAAAGGGCCTCGTAATATTAACGAGGAGTTAGTTAATAAAATAAAGTCTTTAAGTTAAAGTGATCTCTATTGGAGTATGGTCTGATGGCTTTTCTCGACCTCTTGGATCTTTATTTATATTTATACTTTTGATTTGATCAATTAGAGAATTAGAGACTAGAAAGTGATCTATTCTCATACCATTGTTTTTTTGCCAAGCACCTCTCATATAATCCCAATATGTATATCCTTCTTTAGTCTCATAAAAATGTCTATAAACATCGTTAAAACCAAGATTGATCATTTCTCTTAATTTTTTTCTTATTTCTAATCTAAATAGAGCATCATCTTCAAAGCTTTTGGAATTATAAACATCTTCAGCGGCTGGAATAATATTAAAATCACCAGCAAGAATGATATTAGGATTTTTTTTACTCAAAGTTTTTAATTGCTTAATTAAGTCGTTAAGCCATTTTTTTTTATAATCATATTTTTCAGTATCCACAGGATTACCATTAGGTGTATAAATATTAATTAATTGAATATTTTTTTTCTTATATTCAAGCTCAGCGGATATTATTCTAGATTGTTTTAATTTATCTTTAATTAAATCTGTTCTAATATTCTTTAGTTTTCCCCTAGAAATAATTGCTACACCATTGTAACTTTTTTGACCAAATACATGGCTTTCATAATCCATAGACGAAAAGTCATCATAAGGAAAACTTGTATCTTCAGTCTTAATCTCCTGCATCATAACAATATTAGGCTTATATTTTAGAAGATAACTTTTAATATTTTCAATTCGAGCTCGAACCGAATTTACATTCCATGATGAGATAATCATTAAATAGAAAATGAAACACCACAACCACAAGAAGATTTTGTTTGTGGGTTTGTAATTTTAAATTGTTCACCTATTAGTTCTGAAACATAGTCAACTTCAGATCCTTTTAAAAGATCAGCAGAAGTTTTATCGATTAGTATATTTTCAAAGTTTAAATCATCTGAACCTTTTTCTTTATCAAAAGTAAATTCGTATTGAAAACCTGAACATCCACCACCTTTGATAGCGATTCTAAAAAAAGACCCTTTATCTTTTTTAGACAATAAGACATTGATCTGTTTTAGTGCTTTATCAGTAAATTTAATTTCTTTAATCATAATTGATCACTGGTATTACTAATATAATACTTAATATTTTAATTTAAAGAATGAAAATATACTCAAAGATAGGTCTATTCAAAAGTAAAGGAAGGATATATAGGGAATCTTCATCAAAATATAGATCCCCATTTCAAAGAGATAGAGATCGGATAATTCACAGCGCCTCCTTTAGAAGGTTGAAACATAAAACCCAGGTATTTGTTAATACTGAGGGTGATCATTATAGAACCAGAATAACTCATTCAATGGAAGTTGCTCAAATAGCAAGATCTATAGCGCATTATCTTAATTTGAATGAGGATTTAGCTGAAACATTAAGTCTCGCTCACGATTTAGGCCACACACCTTTTGGTCATGCAGGTGAAGAAGTATTAAATATTTGTATGAGCAAATATGGAGGCTTTGATCATAATTTACAGACATTAAGAATAGTTATGTTCTTGGAAAATAAATATTTAAAATTTAATGGTCTAAATCTTACAATCGAAACGTTAGAGGGTTTATTAAAACATAATGGACCAGTTTATAACTTAGATTTAGTAGATGATTTAATTGGGATTAAAAAGTTCAGAAATATGATTAATTTTAATACATATCCATCACTTGAAGCTCAAATCGCAGCAATTTCAGATGATATTGCTTATAATAATCATGATATACAAGATGGAATAAATGCAAATTTATTTAAACTAGAGGAGTTAGTTGAAATAAATTTTTTTAAAGATATTTACAGAAAATATAAAAAAAAGATTAATAAAAAAAACTATAAAATTGTAGTCTATCAGATCATTAGAGACTCAATTAATTTGATGATTAAAGATTTAATTAAAAATACTTTAAGAAATTTGAAAAAAAATAAAATTAAAACTTTAAAAGATGTAGTTAAAGCAGATTTTCTAATGGTTAATTTTTCTGATAAAATTAAAGATTCTGAAAAAGAAATTAAATTTTTTTTAAGATCAAAAATGTACAATAATGAAAATGTTGTATCCAAAAATAATAATGGTAAAATTATTATAGAAAATTTATTTAAAAAAATAAGCAAAAATCCAAAAAAATTTCTCTCGAAAGATGAGTTTTCTAAAAACAAATATAGAGCAATATCAGATTTTATATCTGGAATGACCGATAGATACGCTATAAATCTTTATAACAATATAAAATGAACATTTTCGATATATATTTAGATAATATAAAAAAGTCTCTGATAGATTTATCAAAAGAAGGTTTAGTTAAATTGCCAGATTCATTAGATGGGATAAATACTGAAATACCTCCTGAAAAATTTAATTGTGATATTTCGTCAAATGTGGGGATGGTTTTATCAAAAATAAATAAAAAATCACCAATGGATTTAGCAGAAATTATAATTGATAGATTAAAAAATAATGACCCATTTATAGAAAATATATCGGTCGTAAAACCTGGATTTATAAATATAAAATTAAAACCAATTTTTTGGACCAATTTCATTCAAGAAATTAAAAAAAATTCAAAAAATTTTGGAAAAAATTTAAAAAAACAGAAAAAAAATTATCTTATTGAATTTGTTTCAGCTAATCCAACAGGTCCGTTACATGTTGGTCATTGTAGAGGAGCAATATTAGGGGATGTTATTGCAAATATTTTGCTGTTTAATAATCATAAGGTTACAAGAGAATATTATGTAAACGATTATGGTAACCAGATAGTAAATTTCACTAAATCTGTTTTTTTTAGAATAAGGGAAATAAAATTTAAAGAGACCTTTCCTAAGAATGAAGATCTATATCCAGGAGAATATTTAAAAGATTTTGCTAAAAATATTATTTTATCAAATAAAGAAATTGAATTTAGTAATTTTGATGATATTTCAGAAAAATTAACTAGTCTCGCAATAGAAGAGGCACTTGGATTAATTAAAAAAAATCTTAATAGTCTAGGAATAAACCACGATAATTTTGTGAGTGAGAAACGATTGGTTCAAAATCAAGAAGTAGAAAAAGTAATAGAATATCTTCAAAAAAATAAATTTGTTTATAAGGGCAAGATTAAAGCCCCGGCTAGTGAGGATGATAATAACTGGATCGAGAGAGAACAGTTATTGTTTAAGTCAACAGATTTTGGTGATGACAAAGATAGAGCATTACAAAAATCGGATGGAACCTGGACATACTTTGCTAGTGATGTTGCTTACCATAAAAATAAATTAGATAGAAATTTTGATTATTTGATAAATATTTTAGGGGCAGATCATGCTGGTTATATAAAAAGGATTTCATCTTCCGTCGAGGCTTTGTCAAAATCAAAAAGGAAACTTATTTGTAAAGTTAGTCAATTAGTAAAACTTATTAAAAATAAAAAACCTTTTAAAATGTCTAAAAGAAAAGGAGACTATATAACAGTTGATGATTTAATAAGTGAGGTAGGAAAAGATGCAACAAGATTTATCATGTTAAATAGAAGTAGTGATGCAGAATTAGATTTTGATTTTGATAATGTTGTAGAAAAATCTAAAGAAAATCCACTTTACTATGTTCAATATTGTTATGCTAGAATTGCATCTGTTTTTAGACATTTAGAGATGGATTTGATTAATGATGTGGATATAAAAAATTTTGAATTTGAGTATACCAGCGATGAAATAAAAGTGATTAAAAAAATTGCTGAATGGCCTAAATGTATTGAGTCATCAACCAACAAACTCGAGCCACATAGGATTCCAACATATTTATTTGAATTAGCTGCTTTATTTCATTCATATTGGAATTTAGGAAAAGATAATCCAGAAAAAAGATTTATTAATAATGATAACAAAATTACAGATGATAAATTAATCTTTTTAAAAGTCATTTCTAATGTAATTAAATCTGGAATGAATATAGTTGGCGTAAGTGTTCCTGAAAAAATGTAATGTTAAAAGAAGTCAAAAATCTTATATTTATTGTTGCAATCTTTCTCTTTATTTTTTTTACTTTGAAATACTATTTTTCAGATATAAATAAAAAGAAATCATTTAGATCTTTAAATAATATTGAAGAAAGATTAAATTTATACAGTGAAAAAATTCCTGTTTTAGATGACGATACCAAAAATATCATAGAGTATATTGAGCAAACGAATAACAAAAAAAGAAAAAAATTTAACTTTTGGGAATTATTAGATAATAATAATGAATAATCGTAGATCATTTGTAGTAGGTATTAAATCCGTCAAACTTTCTTTAAAAGAGAAAATTTTTTTAAAAAAATTCAAACCATGGGGAGTTATTTTATTTTCAAGAAATATCAAGAACATCTTACAAACTCAAAAATTGACAACAGAGATTAGAAAAATCTTTAAAGATAAAAAATATCCAATATTGATCGATCAAGAAGGAGGACGCATAAATAGACTAAAAAACTTTATTTCATTTGATAATCTTACATCTGAATTCTTTGGGAAAAAATATAAAAAAAATTATAGTGAATTTAAATTTTATTATAGTCTTTTTATTGATAAAACATCTTATTTACTAAACTCAATAGGTGTAAATATTAATACAAGTCCTGTCTTAGATTTAAGGATGAAAGGGTGTTCAAATATAATTGGCGACAGATCATTCTCAAAAGATCCAAAAATAGTATCAAAAATAGGTGATTTTTGTATAAATTTATTTCACAAGAATGGAATTGGTACTGTAATGAAACACATACCTGGTCATGGATTAGCAAAAGTCGATAGTCATTTTTTTACACCAATAGTAAAAAAAAATTTAAAATATTTAAAAAAAAACGATTTTATTCCATTCAAAAATAAAAAAACTTTTTTCGCTATGACTGCACATATTATTTTTTATAAAATTGATAAAGAAAATACTGTGACTCAATCAAAGAAATTAATTCAAATAATAAGAAATAAAGTTGGTTTCAAAAATATTCTAATTTCTGATGATTTATCAATGAAAAGTTTAAAAGGCAATTTAGAGGAAAATACAATCAAAACGTTTAATGCAGGTTGTAATATAGCTCTACATTGTAATGGAAATTTAAAAGAAATGAGAATTGTTGGAAAAAACTCACCTTTAATTAATAAATTTATAATAAAAAAAACATCACAATTTTATAAGATTTTAAGTTAATATCTTTGAATGATTGAAAATGATTCTATGTTATTCAAAGTCAATGTAGATAATTATAACGGTCCTTTAGATGTTCTTCTTGATTTAGCTAAAGCCCAAAAAGTAAATTTAGAGGATATTTCAATCACAAAATTAGCAGATCAATTTCATGATTTTATAACAAAAGAAAAAGATTTAAATTTAGAAATTGCCTCAGAATATTTATTAATGGCTACTTGGCTAGCCTATTTAAAGTCAAAATTACTATTACCAGGTACACCTGAAGAAGACTTTAAAGTTCAAGAAGTAGCAGAAAAATTAAAACTTCAACTTAAAAAACTTGAATTAATAAGATTATTATCTGATCAAATGTTAAAAAGAAAAAGATTGGGTAGAGAAATTAGAACGAGAGGAATGAAAGCGGGCATTAAACCAATCTATAACAGTGACTATAAAATTAATTTATTTGAATTACTTAAAACTTATTCAACAATAATAATGACAAAAGATTTTCAAAAAATGAATATTCCTAAATTACCAGTATTCACAACAGAAGAAGGCATAAAAACTATTAAAGAATTCTTTGGTAGCCTCACCAATTGGAAAAAATTAGACGATTTAATACCTAAAAATTTTAAAAAAGGCTCAAAATATAAACGTACAGGGAGGGCCGGTGTACTAGCTGGCTCATTAGAATTAGTTAAAGAGGGTAATCTTAGAATAAAACAAGAAAATCTTTTTGATGATATCTATATTAAAGAAAAACAATGATAAAAAAAAAGATAAAAAAAAAAGATAATATTATTAACTTTCCAACAAAACTATCTTCTATTGAAAAAGAGATTGAAGGTATAGTTTTTGCAGCGGCTGAACCTTTAGATATTGAAACTATTGAAAATAAAATTTCAAAAAAAACTGACGTTGAAAAAATATTAGTTAAATTACAAAATGAATATTCAGATCGAGGAATAAATTTAGTTTGTATTTCAAAAAAATGGTCTTTTAGAACATCACCTAATTTATCAAATCTTATGACTCAAGAAAAAACTGTTGAAAAAAAATTATCAAAAGCTGCTATAGAAACTCTCGCAATTATAGTTTATCATCAACCTGTAACAAGAGCTGAAATAGAAGAAATTCGGGGTGTTGCTTTTGGTACTAATACTTTAGAAATTTTAATGGAGTTAAATTGGGTTAAGCCAGGAGGAAGAAAAGATGTCCCAGGTAAACCTATCTTATACAAAACAACTGACGATTTTTTAAGTCATTTTAATTTACAAAAGCTATCTGATTTACCTACTGTAGATGAATTGGGGGCAGCTGGATTAATTGATAGTGCAAATATAGATAATGCAATTTTTGGAACTGGTAAATTCTATAAAGAAAAGCAAGATGTTCAAAAAGATGATATTTATTCAAATATAGATGAAATGTTAAGTAGCACTTTAGACTCTGAGGAAAAAAAATAGAAATATATTTGACTTTTAAATTATTAATAAAAAGGATATAAGTTTTCTATGAGCATTGGAATTTGGCAAATAGCAATCGTAGTAATTTTAGTGGTATTACTGTTTGGAAGAGGAAAAATATCAAGCTTAATGGGCGATGTTGCTAAAGGAATAAAAAGTTTTAAAAAGGGCATGGCATCAGATGTAACTGATGATAATGAACCTAAAAATATTTCTGACGATAATCAAGATTCAAATAAAAAAGAATAAATCACATGCCCACTATTGGTTGGTTTGAGATTTTAATTGTTGTAGCAATAGCTATTATAGTTCTTGGACCAAAAGATTTTCCAATCATGCTAAAAAAAGTTGGTTCTTGGATAGGAACAGCTAAAAAATATATCAACAATATTCAAAGTGAAGTTTCAAACATCGATCTTGAAGAAAATAAAATAGAAGAAAAAAAAGAAAAAAAAGATGAATCATGATGAAAATGATAGTGGCTTCATAAGTCATTTAGCTGAATTAAGAAAAAGATTAATCAATAGTTTTATTTTTTTGATAATTTTTTTTGTAGCTTGTTATTTTTTTGCTGAACATATTTATGGTTTTTTAGTTGAACCATTTGCAACAGCTGTAAAAAACGATGGGTCAGATAGAAGATTAATTTTTACAGCTCTTCAAGAAACATTTTTAACATACCTAAAAGTCTCTTTTTTTACAGCATTTTTTGTAACATGCCCCTACATATTAATGCAAATATGGAAGTTCATCGCACCCGGTCTTTACAAACATGAAAAAATTGCAATTTTACCTTATCTAGTATTAACACCAATCTTATTTTTTTTAGGTGGTATGTTAGTTTATTACTTAATCATGCCATTAGCTATTAAGTTTTTTTTATCATTTGAGAGTACAGGTTTATCTACAAATTTACCCATTCAATTAGAAGCAAAAGTAAACGAATATCTATCTTTAGTTATGAAACTAATCTTTGCGTTTGGAATAAGTTTCCAATTGCCAGTTGTTTTAAGTTTGCTTGCAAGAGTTGGATTAGTTGATTCAGATTTTTTAAAAAAGAGAAGAAAATATGTTGTAGTTATAATATTTGCTGCTGCAGCATTGTTAACTCCACCTGATCCAATTACTCAAATTGGATTAGCAATACCATTATTAATTTTATATGAATTATCCATTTTTTCTGTAAAATTTATAGAGAATAAAAAATTAGAAAATTCTGATGCATAATTTAAAAGAAATAAGAAAAGATTTTGATACTTTCAAAAAAAAATTAGAAATTCGGTCTGCTAATGTTGATTTTAATAAATTAAAAGATTTAGATGTACAAAATAGAGATTTTATTCAAAAAAAAGAGACATTAGAGAAAGAAAAAAAAGATATTTCAAAATCTAAAGACAAATCTTTGTTTTCTAAATCAAAAGAAATTTCTAAATCTATTGATGAAATTACTGAAAAGCAAAAACAAATTAAATTAAGTTTAGATAATATTTTATCCAATATACCCAATATCCCACACCCTGATGTTCCTATAGGTAAAGATGAAAATGATAATCTTGAAGTAATAAAAAAAGGACAAATACCCAAATTTGATTTTAATCCAAAGTCACATTTTGAAATAGGCGAAAATCTTAACATGCTTGATTTTGATTTAGCTACTAGAACTACTGGAGCAAGATTTGTATTTGTAAAGAACAAATTAGCTTTAATGGAAAGAGCTATTTCAAATTTTATGTTAGATATTCATATTACAAATAATGGTTATCAAGAAATTTCTCCACCCTTGATGGCTTCTGAAAATACAATGTTTGGAACAGGTCAACTTCCTAAATTTGAGAATGATCAATTCGAAGTTAAAATTGATAAAGGAAGTGAAAGAAAATTTTTAATTCCAACGGCTGAAGTTATTTTAACAAACATTGTTAAGGATAAAATTTTAGATTCAAATTTATTGCCTATGAGATTTGTTGCATCTACCCCTTGTTTTAGAAAAGAAGCAGGTAGTTATGGAAAAGATACAAAAGGCATGATTAGACAACATCAATTCTACAAAGTTGAATTAGTTAGTATTGTTGAACAATCAAAATGTATGGAAGAGTTAGAGAGAATGACAGATTGTGCAACTGGTATTTTAGATTTACTTGAGTTACCTTATAGAAAAGTAATTTTATGTAGTGGCGATATGGGTTTTAGCGCTGAAAAAACATATGATCTTGAGGTTTGGCTTCCATCTGAAAATAGATATAGAGAAATTTCATCTTGTTCTTCATGTGGAACTTTCCAAGCTATAAGAATGAAGGCTAGATATAAAGACCAAAATAAAGAAATTTTGTTTGCAGGTACTCTTAATGGAAGTGGATTGGCAGTAGGAAGAACTTTAATTGCAATTTTAGAAAATTACCAACAAAAAGATGGATCTGTAATAGTTCCAAAAGTACTTAGACCGTATATGAATAATTTGGAAAAAATTTCACTCAATTAAAGTTGTTTTAACTGAGTAGATAGTATAAATATTCACTTTGAATTAAGGAGTTTTATGGAAAGTTCAGGAATAGGTCAATTTATACCATTAATACTAATCTTTGTTATTTTTTATTTTTTCTTAATAAGACCTCAACAAAAAAAAGTCAAAGAGCACAAAGCAATGGTAGAGAGTTTGAAAAAAGGTGACAAGGTTGTTACTTCTGGTGGAATAACTGGTACGATCTCTCGTGTAATTGACAATGACAAAGTTGAAGTAGAAATTGCTGAAAATGTAACAGTTGAAGTGATAAGAGGCACTGGAATTCAAAGCTTAATGAACTCTCAAGAAGTTAAGAAATAAATTTCAATTAAATAAAGTGTTACACTTTTCAAAATTTAAAATAGCTATTATAACTTTTTTAACTATATTTTTTATAATAATTACTTCATCAAATTTTTTAAATTTAGAAAGTAAATTTTTAAATAAGAAAATAAATCTTGGTTTGGATTTACAAGGCGGTTCATATCTTCTTTTAGAAATTGATAATACTCCTGTAATCGATCAAAAACTTCAGAATTTATCAATATCAATTAGAAATTATTTTAAAGAAAGAAATATTAGAATAAAAAATTTTAAATTTATTGATCAAAAACTTTTTTTCTCTGTCGATGAAAAATATAAAAAAAATGTATTAGATATTTTTTTAGATGAAGAAAGTGAAATAAATCCTTATTACCCAAGATTTAAATCGCACCAATTAGATATAGTAGATGATGATGATAAGTTTATTGTTACTTACTCAAAACAAGGAATGGTTGAACTTAAAACTTCATCACAGGATCAAGCATTAGAAATAGTGAGAAGAAGAATTGATGAAATAGGAACTAATGAACCTAACATACTTAAACGTGGTAATGATAGAATTTTAGTTGAATTGCCAGGTTTAGACGACCCTATGAGAATTAAATCATTATTGGGAAAAACCGCAAATTTAACTTTTAGATTTGTAACTAATGATGATGATGACTCGTTTGGTTCTGAAAAGTTGATGTATGAAGACAGTGACGAAGAATCAATTGTAAGTAAAAGGATAATTCTTAGTGGTGACAACCTTTTGGATGCACAACCAAGAATGGATAGCGAAACTAACGAGACAGTTGTTACTTTTACATTAGATAGGGTCGGAGCTAAAAGATTTGGTAGAGCTACCTCTAAGGGTATTGGTAGGCAACTTGCAATAATTTTGGATGGAAAAATTATAAGTGCACCGGTCATCAGAGATACAATTGCAAGTGGATCAGGACAAATAAGTGGTGGTTTTACTTTTCAATCAGCAACTGATCTAGCTTTATTACTAAGATCTGGAGCTTTACCAGCTCCATTAAACATTATTGAGGAGAGGACCGTGGGACCAGATTTAGGTCAGGACTCAATTAATGCTGGAATGATTGCTTTATTAATAGGTTTTATTTTAGTTATTTTATTTATTTTTATAAAATATAAAATATTTGGTCTAATTACTAATATAGCGTTAATTATAAATCTATTTTTTTTAATTGGTGTATTGACAATATTCGAAGCAACATTAACTCTTCCTGGAATAGCTGGAATTATTTTGACAGTCGGTATGGCTGTTGATGCTAATGTTCTTATTTTTGAGAGAATTAAAGAAGAATTAAAGAGTGAAAAAAATAATCTAATTGCTTTTGATAGTGGTTATACAAAATCTAGAACAGCAATTCTTGATGCAAATATTACTACTTTATTAGCAGCAATAATTCTTTTTTTTATGGGATCTGGTCCAATAAAAGGATTTTCATTAACATTAGGAGTAGGCATTTTTACTACTCTTTTTTCTGTATATTTCATAGCAAGGTTATTGACTGTTTTATACATTTCAAAAAATAAAGAAAAGATTGGAATTATTTAGATGATAGCTTTCAATAAATATTATAATAAATTTAATATTCTTTCCGTATTACTTGTCTCTGTGTCTTTATTATTTTTAATTTTTAAAGGTTTAAATTTTGGGATAGATTTTAAAGGAGGAACACTCATTGAATTAAGATCTTCAGATAATAAGATTAATGTTACATCCTTAAGAGATAACTTAAATCAAATGGATTTAGGCGATGTATCAGTAAAAAATTTTGGAAATGACACAGACTATTTAATCAAATTTGAAATTAGTGATAACAAAAATGTCATAGAAGAAATCAAGACTAATTTAGATAAATCATTTGGTAACAATTTTGATTTTAGAAGAGTAGAAAATGTTGGACCTAAAGTAAGTGCTGAACTTCTTAAATCAGGAATAGTAGCTATCTGTGTAGCCTTAACTTTAATGCTGATATATATTTGGATAAGATTTGAATGGCAGTTCAGCTTGGGTGCTATTCTTGCTTTATTTCATGATGTCATTGTGACACTTGGTTTATTTTCGTTACTTGGATTAGAAATCAATCTATCAATTATAGCTGCTGTTTTAACAATAGTAGGTTACTCGATGAATGATACAGTCGTAATTTATGATAGAGTCAGGGAAAATTTAAGAAAATATTCAGATATAAAAATCTATGATTTAACGAATATTTCTATAAACGAAACTTTATCCAGAACTTTAATTACATCTGTAACCACTTTATTAGCCTTATTATCTATATTCTTTTTTGGAGGAGAAATTTTAAAGGGTTTTTCATTGGCTATGATTTTTGGAGTTATTTTTGGAACATATTCATCAATTTACATTGCTAATACAGTTTTGGTTAGGTTAAAAGTCACGCAAAAAACAGTCTTAAGAGAAGATAAATAAATTAATATAAATTTTGTGCTGAAATCATTGTGAATAACATTGGCAATGAAAGAATGGTGTTAATTCTAGAGAAAATGACAGCTAATTTAGAAGATTTTTTTTTAGTTTCTACATCACATTCAATGATACCAAGTGCTTTTTTTTGATTAGGCCAAATCACAAACCAAACATTAAATGCCATAATAATTCCAAGCCACATGCCAATTCCTATCGCAGTATGTTTTGGTATTTTTGAATTTATACTTAGTGTCATTGCATCTTGCAAATAACCATTTAATAAAGCAAGAATAAGCCCTGATAATATAGTAAAAGCCGCAGCCCACCTGAAATAAAATAGTGCGGCTGGAGTTATTATTTTGCCCATTGCTGGTTTTTGTTCATCAGGAATTCTGTCCATATTAGGTATTTGAACAAAATTAAAATACCATAGTAATCCAATCCACATTATTGCTACTATAGAGTGAGTATATCTTGTAATAGCACTCCAAAATGATTTATCAAAATTAAAACCACTATTTAAATAAAAAAGAAATAGAAATAATATAATTGTTAGAGCTATTGAGGCATGTACTGTTTTTGATAAAGAAGATAAAAAGTTGAAAATAGAAGCTTGAATGTTTTTCATTTCTAGCAAAATATACTCTAATTTTTAATTAATTTAAGTTAAAACTTTAATTTAAAAGTGGTTTCAAAAACTTTCCAGTATAACTCCCATTAATTTTACAAATTTCTTCAGGCTTTCCTTCTGCGATAATTTTTCCACCTTTAACACCACCTTCAGGGCCCATATCGACAATATAATCAGCGGTTTTTATCACATCTAAATTATGCTCAATTACCACAACAGTATTACCTAATGAGACAAAAGTATGAAGAATTTCAAGTAATTTTTTAATATCATGTTGGTGTAATCCAGTAGTTGGTTCATCTAAAATATACATTGTTCTACCGGTTGATCTTTTCGATAACTCTTTTGCTAATTTAATTCTTTGAGCTTCTCCACCAGATAATGTTGTAGCTTGTTGACCTATCTTAATATATCCAAGGCCAACTTTTTTTAAAGTCAACAATTTAGTCTTTATATTTGAGATATTTTCAAAATATTCACAGCCTTCATCTACAGTCATATTTAAAACATCAGCTATACTTTTATCTTTAAACTTAATCTCTAAAGTTTCGCGATTGTATCTTGTTCCTTTGCACTCATCACATTGTATATATACATCAGGTAGGAAATGCATTTCATAAGTTATTACACCATCTCCCTCACAGGCCTCACATCTTCCACCTTTAACATTAAAAGAAAATCTTCCTGGTTTATATCCTCTTGTTTTTGATTCTGGTAAACTGGTAAACCAATCTCTTATTGGTCCAAATGCACCTGTATAAGTAGCCGGATTAGATCTTGGAGTTCTTCCAATAGGAGATTGATCAATATCAATTATTTTATCTACTAACTCAGTTCCTTTAAATCCTTTGAAAGGTTTAGGTATCTTTCTCGATTTGTTATTATTCAAAGTAAGATTTAAAGCGTTATATAAAGTTTGTAAAATTAATGTAGATTTTCCACTTCCAGATACACCTGTAACACAAGTTAAACTTCCTAAAGGTATCTTAAGATTAACGTTATTTAAATTGTTTCCAGTAGCACCTGAAATTTCTAGAAATCTTCCGTTTTTTGCCAATCTTCTTTTTGGTGGTACATGAATTTTGAGTTTATTTGAAAGATATTTTCCTGTTATACTATTTTTATTCTGACTTATTTCTTTGAAAGTACCTTGTGCAACTATTTCACCACCATTATTTCCTGCTTCAGGACCAAGGTCAATTATATGATCAGCATTTTCCATTGTTTCAGTGTCATGTTCAACAACAATTACTGTATTTCCTAAATCTCTGAGTCTTTTTAAAGCGTTAATGAGTTTAACATTATCTTTTTGGTGAAGTCCAATAGATGGTTCATCCAAAACATATAAAACACCAGTCAGTCCAGAACCTATTTGTGAAGCAAGTCTAATTCTTTGTGCCTCTCCACCAGAAAGTGTTCCTGACTCCCTAGACAAAGTAAGATAATCTAATCCCACATTTAGTAAAAAATTTAATCTTTCATTAATTTCTTTTAATATATGTTCAGCAATTTTTAGTTGTTTCTTATCAAGATTTTCTTTCAAATCCTCAAACCACTTTGCTGCGTCTAAAATTGATTTTTCAGTTACTTCACTTATATGTAATCCATTAATTTTAACACAAAGAGCTTCATCTTTTAATCTGTGACCATTACATCTTTCACATTTAGTATCTGACTGATATTGTGCTATTTCTTCTCTTTTCCAGTCGCTGTCGGTCTCTAAGTATCTTCTTTCCAGATTATTTATCACACCTTCAAAAGTCTTTTTATGGGAATATTTTTCATAACCATCATCATATGAAAATTTAATTTCTTCATCATCTGATCCATAAAGTATTATATCCTTAATTTTTTTAGGGAGTTTTATCCATTTTTCTTCTAAAGAAAAATCATAATGTTTTGCAAGTGAGGCTAATGTTTGAGCATAGTATAAAGTAGTTGTTTTGGCCCAAGGCTCTATTGCTCCGTCGATTATACTTTTTTTTTCGTTGGGAATTACCAAATTTGGATCAACATTAAGTTTAATCCCAATACCCTCGCATTCTTCGCATGCACCGAAAGGACTATTAAAAGAAAACAATCTTGGTTCAATTTCTTCAATTGTAAAACCGCTCTCAGGACAAGCAAATTTTGTGGAAAATATTATTTTCTCTAACTTTCTAAATTTTTTTGGTAAAGTCTCATCTTCATATTCTACAAATAACAAACCATTTGCTAAATTAACTGCAGTTTCTATGCCTTCAGCAAGTCTATTTCCTAAAGATGAGTTAAGTATTATTCTGTCTACAAGTATAGAAATATCATGTTTTATTTTTTTATTTAGTTCGGGAATTTTCTCTATATCGTATAATTTTTCATCTATTTTAATTTTTCTAAAACCTCTTTTTTTATAATTTAAAATTTCTTTTTTATATTCACCTTTACGACCTCTAACCACGGGAGCATAAAGATATATAGTTGCTTTTTTGGGTAATTCTTTTATCTTATCCACAATCTGTGTTATAGTTTGTGATTGTATCGGTTTTCCAGTAAACGGAGAGTAAGGAATTCCTGCTCTAGCAAATAAAACTCTCATATAATCATAAATTTCTGTAACAGTTGCAACAGTAGATCTTGGATTTTTTGATGTATTTTTTTGCTCAATAGATATCGCTGGACTTAAACCTTCTATTAGATCGACGTTAGGTTTTTTCATTTTATCTAAAAATTGTCTAGCATAAGCAGATAAACTTTCTACGTATCTTCTTTGACCCTCGGCATAAACTGTGTCGAATGCAAGTGATGATTTTCCTGAACCAGAGAGGCCAGTTATGACTACAAATTTGTCCTTAGGAATTTCTAAAGAAATATTCTTTAAATTATGTTCTTTAGCACCTTTAATAACTATCTTTTTAATCATAATTTATGTTGCTTTGACTTAATAAAATTAATATTCAGAGTAAATTGTGATATAATTTAAATTAATTAATTAAACAAATAATAAATATTATGGCTGGAAGTTTAAATAAAGTACTTTTAATTGGTCGTTTAGGCGCAGACCCAGAAATTAAACAAATGGTAAACGGAAAAAGTGTTGCTAGATTAAGCCTTGCTACAAGTCAATCTTGGAAAGATAAAAATACTGGTGAAAAAAAAGAAAAAACTGAGTGGCACCGTATAGTTGTATTCAATGAGGGTCTTGTAAATGTAGTTCAACAATATTTAAAAAAAGGTGCTCAGATTTATGTAGAGGGACAATTAACAACTAGAAAATGGAAAGATGAACAATCTGGACAAGATAAATTCTCAACTGAAGTTATCATACAAGGTTATAATTCATCTTTAACTATGTTAGGTGGTGGAAATTCTGGCGGTGGAATTGCTAACGATAACTCACCTACAACAAATAATAAAAACGATGATTTGTCTCAAATATCCAATGATATGGATGATGAGATTCCATTTTAAAGAATATGCAAAATACTGAGGTTCCTGAAGATAAAAACATAAAACTTATATCTATGCATGATGAGATGAGTTCATCTTATCTCTCTTATGCAATGAGCGTAATTGTAAGTAGAGCTCTACCAGACATAAGAGATGGATTGAAACCTGTTCATAGAAGAATTTTGTACGCGATGTATAAAGGTGGTTACGATTGGTCAAAACAATTTAGAAAATCTGCAAGAATAGTAGGAGACGTTATAGGTAAATATCATCCTCATGGTGATCAGTCAGTTTATGATGCCCTAGTTCGAATGGTTCAGGATTTTTCAATGAGTTTACCATTAGTAGATGGTCAAGGAAATTTTGGCTCCATTGATGGAGATCCAGCTGCAGCTATGAGGTACACAGAAACAAGATTATCAAAAGTTTCTGAATTTTTAATTGAGGATATTGAGAAAAATACCATTACTTTTAAAAGTAATTATGATGAGACTGAAAAAGAACCTACAGTTTTACCAGCTCAATTTCCAAATTTATTAGTCAATGGCGCTGGGGGTATTGCAGTGGGTATGGCTACAAGTATTCCCCCACATAATCTTGGTGAAGTTATTGATGCTACATTAGCATTGATTGAGAATAAAGACATAACCATAAAACAATTAATGAAATATATCCCAGGTCCTGATTTTCCAACAGGAGGAGTAATCATTGGAAAAAATGTTATTAAAGAGGGTTATACTAAAGGAAGAGGTTCTTTTAAGATTAGAGGAAAAATATCTATTGAACAGATTAAAGGTGGTAGAGAGAGATTAGTAATTACATCAATACCATATCAAGTTAACAAATCTGTATTGAATGAGAGAATTGCACAATTGGTTAGAGAAAAAAAAATAGAGGGAATAAGAGATATTAGAGATGAGTCTAATAGGGAGGGAATAAGAGTTGCTATAGATTTAAGAAATGGGGTTGAACCAGAAACAGTTAAAAGACAATTATACAAAAATACTCAAATAGAAAGTTCTTTCGGTTTTAATACTTTGGCAATTGTTGATGGAAAACCAGATACATGTGATCTAAAAAAATTTTTAACAAATTTTTTAACATTTAGAGAAGATGTAGTTATAAAAAAAACAAAATACGACTTAAAAAAAGCAGAGGAGAGAGCTCATATTTTAATTGGTTTATCTGTTTCAGTTGAAAATTTAGATAAGATTATAAAAATCATAAGAGCATCCAAAAATCCTGATGATGCAAAAAAATCTATATTAAAGATTAAATGGAAGATTAATAAATCACAAAAAATGATTTCATTGATAGAAAATAAAAAATTTAAGGGGACGTACTCTATCTCGCAGGCACAAGTTGATGCTATATTAGAACTTAGATTACAAAAATTGACAGCACTTGGTATTAATGAAATTGAAATAGAAATTAAAAAATTATCTGAATTAATTTCAAATTATAAAAAAATAATTTCTTCAAAAAAAGAATTACAAAAAGTAATAAGTAATGAATTAAAAACTATAAAAGAAAAATATTCTGTTAAAAGAAGAACAGATATTATTGATGCTGTTTTAAATTATGATATTGAGGAAACAATCCAAAAACAATCAGTTTTAATTACTGTTACCTTACAAGGCTATATTAAAAGAGGCTCTTTAAATAGAGTGAAAACTCAAAAAAGGGGCGGTAAAGGTAAAACTGGTATGACTACTAGAAATGAGGACTCTGTTGTTCAAACGTTATCTGTAAATACACACACCTCAGTCTTATTTTTTTCTACTGAAGGATTAGTATATAAAATTAAAGCCTGGAAAATCCCAGAGGGTTCTGCTGCCTCAAAGGGAAAATCATTGTTTAATATACTACCATTAAGAAATCATCAATCTATAAGTTCAATAATGCCTTTTCCTGAGAATGATTCAGAGTTAAAAAACTATCAGATTGTTTTTGCTACCTCTCAAGGAAAAATAAGAAAAAATAGTCTTGAGGATTTTTCATCTATTAATGCCTCTGGTAAAATAGCGATGAAACTAGACAATAATGATAAAATTATTGGTGTAAAAATTTGTAAAGACGATCAAGATATAATTTTAAGCACTAAGCTTGGTAAATGTATCAGGTTTGAGTCAAAAAAATTAAGAGTTTTTAAGGGTAGATCATCCAAGGGCATAAAAGGTATTGTTTTAGCCCCTAATGATAAAATAGTATCTTTATCAATTATAGATAATGACAAAAGTCTTAAAAATGGAAAAAGTAAAGACCAGAAATCCGAATTAAAGGCTAAAGAAAAATTTATTTTATCATTAACTGAAAATGGTTACGGAAAGAAAACTTTGCATACAGATTATAGAGTTACAAATAGAGGGGGTAAAGGCATTATCGGAATTATCAATTCTCCTAGAAATGGAAATATTTCATCATCATTTCCTGTCTTTGAGGGTGACGAAATTTTAATATCAACAAACAAAGGAAGAGTAATTAGAGTTGCTGTGAAAGAAATTAGAACAGCTGGAAGAAATACTCAAGGTGTAAGAATTATAAAACTGACAGGAGAAGAAAAAGTTGTTTCAGCTGATAAAATAGATGATAATTTGGTTTGATGAAAAAAGTAGCTATTTATCCTGGAACATTTGATCCAATTACTTATGGTCATATTGATGTTATTAAAAAAGGGATAAAATTATTTGATAAAATTGTTGTTGCAGTTTCAGACGTAGAAAACAAAGATTATCTCTTTGACTCAAATGAAAGAATCGAAATAATTAAAAAAGCTTTATTTAATGATTTAAAATTGAATAAAAAAAAAATTCTTATAATTTCCTTTACGTCTTTGACGACAGATTTATGTAGGAAATATAAATCAAATATTATTTTAAGAGGATTAAGAGCAGTATCAGATTTTGAATATGAGTTTCAATTAGCAGGTATGAACAGAAAATTAAATAATGATATTGAGACTCTTTTTTTGATGTCAGATGTAGAAAATCAAATAATTTCATCAAAATTTGTTAAAGAAATTATTAAATTAAAGGGTAATATTAAAAAGTTTACAACTAAAAGCACTATAAAATTATTAAAAAAAAAATATGAATAAAATTGTAATATATTTAATCTTTTTCTTTTTTTTAATAATCAACAAATCAATTTCTGAGGAGAATATAATGATACTGAAATTAAAAGATGGAGATGTTAAGATTGAATTATTTGAAGATGTTGCACCTAATCACGTGAAAAGAATTAAAGAATTAGCTGATGCAGGAAAATATGACAATGTAGTTTTTCATAGGGTTATAGACGGTTTTATGGCTCAAACAGGAGACGTTAAATTTGGAAATTCAGGAACTTCTGAATTTAATCTAAATAGAGCAGGAATGGGAGGTTCAGATTTACCAGATCTAAAACAAGAATTTAATAATTTACCACATGAAAGAGGGACATTATCAATGGCAAGATCTTCAGACCCAGATAGTGCCAATAGTCAATTTTTTATTTGTTTTAAACCTGCTCCATTTTTAGATAGACAATATACAGTATTTGGTAAAGTTATCGAAGGAATGGAATTTGTTGATAAAATTCAACGAGGCGATGAAAACAATAATGGCGCTGTCGCAGATCCAGATAAGATAATTAGTTTTAAATCATTATAATAATTTGATGGCATTAAAAAAGTTTGCCTTCAAATTATTGAATAAAGACAAATTTGCAAGAGAAGGAATTATAGAAACACATAGGGGGGTTATAAAAACTCCTGCTTTTATGCCAGTCGGTACTCAGGCTACAGTTAAAGCCTGTACGATAGACGATATAAAAAAAACTGGTTCTGATATAATTTTAGCTAATACATATCACTTAATGATCCGGCCAGGAGTTGAAAGAATTAAAAATACAGGTGGATTACATTCATTCATGAATTGTGATTTACCAATACTTACCGACTCGGGTGGTTTTCAAGTAATGTCTCTTTCAAAACTAAATAGAATAGACAGGGAAAAAGGTGCAATTTTCAATTCTCATGTTGACGGAAAGAAATTTTATTTGAGTCCTGAGGAAAGTATTAAAATTCAACTCGGATTGAACTCAGATATTGTAATGATTATGGATGAATGTCCAAAAAAAACTGATGATTATGAAGTTATAAAAAAATCAATGGAACTATCATTATATTGGGCTAATAGATCCAAAAAGGCATTTGGAAAAAATCCTCATAAAGCTCTTTTTGGTATAGTGCAAGGGGGTCTTTTTAAAGATTTAAGACTCTCATCTTTAAAAGGTTTATTAAATCTAAATTTTGATGGGTATGCTATTGGTGGTCTCGCAGTTGGCGAAACGCAAGAGGAAATGTTTAAGGTTTTAGACGATATAAAAGAATATCTTCCAGAAAATAAACCACATTATTTGATGGGAGTAGGCACACCTTCTGATATTTTAGGTGCTGTCAAAAGAGGAATAGATATGTTTGATTGTGTAATGCCGACTAGATCTGGTAGGACAGGTTTAGCTTTTACATGGAATGGAAGAATAAATATTAAAAATAACAAATATCAAAATGACAATTCACCACTTGATAAAAAATGTAAAAATTTCAACTTAAATAAATATTCAAAAAATTATTTAAATCATCTATTTAATACTAATGAAATTTTAGGGTCGATGCTTTTAACATTGAATAATATTAATTTTTATCAAGAATTAATGAGTGAAATTAGAAAAAATATTCAAAAGGGCACTTTTAATGAATTTCATGATGAATACATAGATAAATTGTAATAAAGAAACCATATGTCTCATCGATTCCTGTTTGAAATATTCAAATAAATATGTATATACAAAGTATTTTCGGGCCGTTAGCTCAGTTGGTAGAGCAATTCCCTTTTAAGGAATGGGTCGATGGTTCGAGTCCATCACGGCTCACCATTAATATTTAAGAAATATTAATTGGTGGATATTGAATAATAATTTTATTAGTCCACTCATTTATTTTTTTTATTCTGTTCTCTGCGGATGGATGAGTGCTTAAGAATTCAGGTTGAGATTTCCCTTTATTAAATTCTTGCATTCTCTCCCAAATTTTTTTAGTTTCTCTAATATCATATCCTGATAAAGATGAAAAAATCATACCTAAATAATCTGCTTCACTTTCTTGTTTTCTGTTAAAAGGATTCATAATTCCGAGCTGTGATAATAATCCTACAGTGTTCATACCTGTTGCATTATTAACTTGAGATAATTTCCCTCCAGTAACAAAATCAATTACTTGTGTACCAACATTAAGTACGGCCCCTCTACTAGCTCTTTCTACTGAATGTTTTGCTACAGCATGAGCTATCTCGTGACCCATAACTGCAGCTAAACCATTTGTATTTTTAGTAACTTCAAAAATTCCTGAATAAACTGCAATTTTTCCTCCTGGCAAACACCAAGCATTTCTAACTTTTTTATTATCAATTAAAATATATTCCCAATCAAAATTTAACGTCGGATCCTCCAAATTAGATTGATGAAAATATTCACTTATAGAATTTTCCATCTTTTTTCCTATTTCTTTAATTTCATTTAAGGATTTAGAGTCTTTGATTAATTTTTCTTTTTCTTTAACTCCTTCATAAATCTTTGCTGCTTTAGCATTAAGTGTAGATTCTGGAATTATTTTAAATTGTTTTCTTTCTGTAATAGGCGCTGTAGAACAGGAATTTAAAATAAAACCACAGCATCCACAACCTAGATATGATAAAAATTTTCTTCTATTCATTTTAAACTAACATTGATATTATATATCCAAATGAATCTAAATAATAATATATTGTTAATATTGTTTATATTGGCAATTATTTTTGTAATATATTCAAGTTTTAGATGATTATGGCTAAAGATAAAAAGAAAAAATCATTGACTCTCATATTGAGAAATTATTTTATAACAGGAGTAGTTGTATTAATACCTATAGGATTTACATTATATTTAACTAAATTTATAATTGGCATCTCATCAAATATAATTCCTCAAAATATCAATCCTAATAATTATCTTCCTTATGCAATACCAGGAATTGAAATTTTAATTTCAATTATTTTTATAACTATTGTTGGGGGGCTCTCTTTATCATTTTTGGGAAAGAGAATTTTAAAGCTGATAGATGATTTATTTAAAAGAATTCCTTTTTTAAGAACAATATATTCAGCAATACTTCAGATGACTGAAACATTCTCAAAAAAAGATAATGATAAAAAAAGTGTTGTGTTAGTCGAATATCCAAGAAAAGGTGTATGGGCAGTTGGTTTTGCTACTAAAGAAAATAAAGGTGAAATGGCAAAAAAAACAAATAAAAATTTAATTAATGTTTTTGTACCCACAACGCCAAATCCAACTAGTGGATTTCTATTAATGTTCCCGATAGATGAAGTAATACATTTAAATATGACTTTTGAAGAAGCCTCAAAATTTATTGTTTCAGCTGGAACATCTGCAGAAAAAAATTAAGCAATATCATTTATGATATCTGCTCTATCATATAATTTTAACAATGGTTTGTATTTACCAATATCTTCTTGAGAATTTTCAATTCTTTTAATTTCTTTTTCAGCTAAAAGAAATAAATCATGATTATGTATTGGGTCAGCTAACTTAAAATTTTTAACGCCACTTTGTTTAAATCCAAGAATATCTCCAAATCCTCTTATTTTCATATCCTCTTCGGAAATATAAAAACCATCATTTGAGTTTTTTAAAATATTAATCCTTTTTTTTGCATTTTCGCTTAAATTAGACTTAAACATTAGTATACAAGTTGCATTTTTATTTCCGCGACCAACTCTTCCTCTAAGTTGATGTAATTGAGATAAACCAAATTTATTTGCATTTTCTATAATAATTACATTTGCATTTGGAAAATCAATTCCGACCTCGATTATTGTAGTTGAAACAAGAATATCAAATTTATTTTTTAGAAAATTATCCAATATTTTTTCTTTATCATCAATATCAGTCTTTCCATGTAATAATGAAACTCTATTTGGGAAAATTTTTTTTAAATAATTAAATTTATCAATAGCAGACTCATGATCTATTTTCTTTGACTCTTCAATTAATGGACATACCCAAAATATTTGATTTTTTAGTTTAATTTCATTTTTAATAAATTTAATTACATCATCGATTTTACTGTTTAATTTACTGTAAGTTTGAATGTCTTTTCTGATTTTTGGTTTCTCACGTATAATTGAAAGATCCATGTCACCATAAACGGTCATTGTCAAAGTTCTTGGTATTGGGGTAGCTGTCATCAATAAAACATCACAATTATTTCCACCCTTGTCAGAAAGTTTTTTTCTTTGATTTACCCCAAATTTGTGTTGCTCATCAATAATAATTAAGCCAAGTTTTTTAAAAAAAACTTTTTTTTGAAAAATTGCATGAGTTCCAAAAATAATATCTACCTTTTGATTTGATAAGCGGGTTAAGATATCTTTTTTATTCTTGAATTCAGATTTACCTGATATTAATTCAGCTTTAATTTCTTTTGGATATAGTTTTTTTGCAAAATTAAAATGTTGTCTAGCTAAAATTTCTGTTGGGGCCATAATTGCAACTTGAAAACCTGAGTTGATAACATTAAAGGCTGATATTAAAGAAACTATAGTTTTTCCACTTCCTACATCTCCTTGTAACAATCTAAACATTTTTGTTGATGATGATAAATCATAATTTATTTGATCTAATGCTTTTTTTTGATCCTTAGTTAATAAGTATTCTAATTTTTTGATTAATTTATTTTGTTCTTTATAATTAATTTTTTTATTTTCCTTTTTTACTTTTTTAATTTTTTTTCTTATTTCAGAATTTACTAAAAATGTAGAAAAAATTTCATCAAATGCCAGTCTTTGATAAAAGTTTTTCTTAAAATTGCCTATATTTTCTGGTTTGTGCAATTCTTTAATTGAATTATTCCAACTAATATAATTAAATTTTTTGATTACATCATTTGAGTGCCATTCATCTAAATAAGGTAATTCATTTAAAATTTGTTTAAGGATTTTGTTATAAATTTTATCTGAAATTCCATCAGTAAGAGCATAATTGTTATGTTTTTGTTTTATTAAAGATGAGTTTTCTGAAACATATTTTGGATTAGTTAGTTGGTATTTATTTCTAAAAAAACTAATTTTTCCACTAATTGTAATTTCTTTGTTTAGAGGTAAGATTTTTTTTATATATCCTTCATAACTATTGAAGAAAATACATTCCATTTCTCCAGTATCATCTAAACATATTACTCTATTTGGTAAATTTCTAATTCTTGGAAAATAATATTTTTTAGGAGTTACAGTAACTGTTTGATCTTCCCCAATTTTTAAATCTTTAATTTTTGATGAAAAACTCCTGTCTGTATAGGATTTTGGCAATTTCCATAATAAATCAAAAATATTGTTTACATTTTTTTTCTTTAATAAATTACTTGTTTTAGTTCCAACACCTTTTAATTTAGATAAATCTGAAAGAAGATATTCATAACTACTTTTATTATTCATAAACTGCTATTATATTCTTATTATGATCCTTAATGTAGAACAATTAAAAAAAAAAATTATATACCGTTCAAACTATAGAGGAACAAAAGAAATGGATAAACTTTTGGGCGCATTCGTAAAAAAATATATTGATGTACTTGACAATAAAGATTTAATGGACTTAGAAAGATTATTAGATATAGACGATAATAATCTATACAATTTTTACAATAATCTTAAAACTGAAATTATATTTAATGATAATAATATAAATTTATTATTTAAGAATTTTAAATATCAAAAAGAAGACTAATAATGGCGGAGAGACTGGGATTCGAACCCAGGAAAGAGTTGCCCCTTTGCCGGTTTTCAAGACCGGTGCTTTCAACCGCTCAGCCATCTCTCCGTGAATAAGGTTTTATAATTAAAATTATTTAATTCAACTTTAAAATAGTCTATTTAAACTTTATTATTAAATTCTTTTAACCATTTATGAATAAAAATTTTAATAAAGGTTTGATACTTACATCTCTGGGATCTTTTTGGTGGGGATTTATAGGTGTTATTTATTTTGAGTATGTTTCTTTTATTGGCCATATAGAGCTTGTTGTTCACAGATGTTTATGGACTGCTGTAATGTTAATTATAACTACGACAATCTTATCGAAATGGAAACTTTTTTTGAAAATAGGATCAAATTTAAAAAATCTTTTGGGTTTATTTTTATCAGGCTTATTAATTTTTATAAATTGGGCAATATGGATTTATGCTGTTGCTACCGATAGAATAATAGATGCAAGTTTTGGTTACTTTATAATGCCAATTTTGAGTGTTTTATTGGGTTATATTTTTTTCAAAGAGAATTTAAATAATAAAAAGATAATTTCTATCTTATTAGTTCTAATCTCAATTTTTATATTAATTTTTTTTAGCTACAAAAGCATACCCTGGGTTGGGCTGATAGTAGCATTTAGTTGGGCCTTTTATAATCTTGTAAGAAAAAAAATAAATATTGACACAGACATAGGTCTACTAATAGAGAGCTTATTTATTTTTCCTTTTGCATTAGTAGTTTTTTATCTAATTTTTAAAAATAATTTAAATGATTTTAATTTTACAAATCCTGGACTAAGTTTACTTTTGGTTTTAGCAGGTCCAATGACAGTGATTCCTTTATTCTTGTATGTTAGAGGAGTAGAACTAATTGGGTTAGGGCCAACAGGAATGATTTTCTATATAACACCCACTTTGCAGTTTATTTTAGGTTATTTTTATTACAATGAAGATTTTTCATTAATTAAATTTGTAAGTTTTATTATTATTTGGATTGCTGTAATTATATATCTAAGGGATCTTTATGAAACAAATTAGTATTTTTTTTCTAATTTATATTTTTTCAATCTCAAGTCTTTTTGCAAACGATCAAATTGAATTCCAAAAATGGAAAAAAAACTTTAGAAGTTTAGCAATCTCAAATGATATTTCTGAAAAGACCTTTGATTTAGTGATGGCAAATGTTCAGTTTCTACCTAAAGTAATTCAATACGATAGATTTCAACCAGAGTTTTATGAAGATACAAAAACGTATGTTTCAAAAAGAACTTCACAAAAAAAAGTTAATAAAGGTATTACTTTTTATAAAGAAAATTTAGATTTAATAAATAATGTAGAAAAGAACTTTAATATAGAAAAAGAACTTCTTCTATCATTGATGGGAATAGAAACTAATTATGGTACATACGTTGGTAAAATGGATATTCTTTCATCTCTATCAACTTTAAGTTATGATAAAAGAAGATCACAATTTTTTACTAACGAACTTTTAATTTTACTAAAATTGATTGACTCAAAAAAAATTGATTATCAAACTCTTTATGGTTCATGGGCTGGTGCTTTTGGTTTTTTTCAATTCATGCCGTCTACAATTAAAAATCATGCTATTGATTTTAATCGTGACGATTATATTGATTTAAAAAATCCTCAAGATGCCTACGCATCCGCAGGAAATTATTTAAATAACATGGGATGGAAACAAAATTCGCATTGTTTTTATAAAGTTGAATTAAAAAATGATATTAAGAAAAAATACCTTAATGTTTCAGCAAAAAAACTAAATAATAAAAAAAAATTAAAATATTTTAAAAGATTTATCATAGACCCAAAAAATTTAGACTTTATTGATGATGATTTGAAAGTAGCTATTATTACCCCTGATAAAGACATAGTTCCAGAATCAAATCTATTAAGTCCAGCTTACATAGTCTTTGAAAATTATGAAATTATTTTAAAATGGAATAGATCTCTTAGATTTGCTCTTGCGGTATGTACACTAAAGGATAAAATTAAAAATGAATTATAGACTTTTTTTTGTAATTTTGTTCAATTTTTTGATACTCGGATGTAATCAGTCCTCTTTAAAAGTTTCTAAAAATAAAAATCTTGAGCTTTTAGAAAAATATAATAATTCAGGGTTTGCCCTAATTTCTAATGATAAACAAAAAAATATAAAAAATTTAGATCCACGATCTTTAAATATTTATCATAAATCTTTAAAAAAAAAATCAATTGTAAAAATCACTAATCCATCTAATGGAAAATATTTGATAGCTGAAGTGAGATCAAATAGAGTAAAATTTTCAAATTTTTACAATTCAATCTTAAGTCTAAGAATTGCTGAGGAATTAGAATTAGATTTTGATGAACCATATATTGAATTAGTTTTAGTATCTAAAGATTCCACTTTTATTGCAAAGAAGGCAAAAATGTTTGAAGAAGAAAGATCAGTTGCTGAGAAAGCTCCAGTTGATGGGATTCTAATTAATGATTTGAATAAAAAAAAACAAAAAAAAAAGAAGTTAAAAAAGAAAATATTTTCTTATTCTATTAAAATTGCTGATTTTTATTACAAAGATACAGCCGAATTAATGGTTGATAGAATAAAAAAAGAAACTTTAATAAATAATTTGAAAATAATTAGATTATCAAAAACGAAATATAGGGTATTAATAGGTCCTTTTAATGATATAAAAAGTTTACAAAAATCGTTTGAAAAAATAAACTTACTCAATTTCGAAAACTTAGAAATTATTAAAAATGTATAAATATTTTATAGCAAGTATATTTCTAAATTTATTATCTTTACAGATTGCTATAGCAAATATTGATATCAAAGCCCGAACAGCTATTTTACAAGATTTCCTCTCAGGTGAAATATTATATGAAAAAGACCCAGATAGATCAATTTATCCAGCTTCAATGACAAAAATTATGACCAGTATAATTGCTTTTGATTTAATTAAGTCTGGAGATTTAAATTTAGAAGAAAAATTTATAATTTCTGAAAAAGCTTGGCGGCTATCAACAGCAGGATATTCATCAATGTTTGTGATGGTAGGTGATGAAGTTTCTGTTGAGGATTTATTAAAAGGTATAATTGTTGCCTCTGGTAATGATGCATGTATTGCTTTAGCTGAAGGTATTGCAGGGACAGAGGAAGAATTTGCATTAATGATGACAACTAAAGCCAAAGAGCTCGGAATGGAAAATACAAATTTTGCTAATTCATCTGGCATCAATGATCCTGATAATTATTCTACAGTTAGAGATATTTTAATCATGTCAAGATACCTAATTAAAGAACACCCTGAATATTATGAATGGTTCAAAGAAA
>CACPQV010000001.1 GCA_902636165.1 uncultured Pelagibacteraceae bacterium | reverse complement strand
TTATCAAATATTGTTCACTGCCTCAAAAAAAAAGTCAAGAATCATTAATAGAACATTTAAATCTTTAGGTATTAAGATTTCAAAAATTGGAAATATTTGTATTGGTTCTCAAAAACCACAAATTATTGATGAAAAAGGGAATAAAATTACCATTAAAAACAAAGGATATTTTCATCAATTTTAGAAGTTATTTATTGCCTTTTATAGCTTTTTTTGTATTGTCCGATTTTTAAATAACTAACAACCAACATCTTAATTAAGGTTTATATGAGCTCAAACATCGAAACTATACTTTTATATACAATTGGTGCCGGATTATTATCAATAGTTTATGGATATTTAACTGGAAAAAATATTTTAAACTCAAGTGCAGGAAATTCAAAAATGCAAGAAATTGCATCAGCTATTCAAATAGGTGCAAAAGCTTATCTGGCAAGACAGTATAAAACTATAGCTATTGTTGGTGTTGTTGTTTTAGTTATTGTGAGTTTTGCCTTTAGTTTGCTTGTTGGATTGGGTTACTTAATTGGTGCAACATTGTCCGGAATAGCCGGATATGTGGGTATGTTAGTTTCAGTTCAAGCAAATGTAAGAACTGCTGAAGCATCAAGAAAAGGATTGGAGAGTGGTCTCTCTGTTGCTTTTAAATCAGGTGCAGTAACAGGTATGCTTGTTGCTGGATTAGCATTACTTGCGATAGCTGTTTATTACTTTTTGTTGCTGAAATTTAATACTGATGAAAGAGAAATTGTAAATGCGTTAGTTGCACTTGGTTTTGGTGCATCATTAATTTCTATTTTTGCAAGACTTGGTGGTGGTATTTTCACTAAAGGAGCTGATGTTGGAGCTGATTTAGTTGGTAAAGTTGAAGCTGGGATTCCCGAAGACGATCCAAGAAATCCTGCAGTTATAGCTGACAATGTAGGCGATAATGTAGGTGATTGTGCGGGAATGGCTGCTGATTTATTTGAGACTTATGCAGTAACCATTGTTGCAACAATGGTTTTGTCCTCGATATTTTTTCCAGGCGATTTATCAATATCACAAATTCTAGGTGCATTTTTACCTGATTTTTTCCTACCTAATTCTAATTCTATTAATTTACATATATTAAGTAATTGTGTTGGCTTTAAGTTAGTTGATATCTTTATGACAATGTTTAAAAATTTTGGATTTTTTGGATCAGGCCATGAAGCGCTTTCATAATAATTCGAGAGTTCTAGAATCTTAATATTTTTTTCAACTAGTTTATATTTGGCTAGTTCAATATTTTTCTTTTTAAAATTTTTAAACCTGTATAACTATCACCTAGGTTGCCTGTTACATAAATATCATCATTGAGTTTAGCCTTGTTCCTAAAAATTATATTATTAGAAAAACCAACTGAGATAATTGTAAAGCTTAGATTATTAGAAAAAACAGTATCTCCACCAGATAAATAAATTTTAAATTTTTTCTGTTCTTGTTTAAGCGACTGTGAAATCTTAATTAAATTAGATTTTGTAAATGTTTTTTTATTTCCAGAGCCAGAGATAAAATAGTATTTTGGTTTAACACCTTTACAAATTAAGTCAGAAATGGAGGATCTAAGAATTTTTTTCATGACTAAATTTGGATTTTTAAAATCGAAAAAATGTAATTTATGTACATAGGTATCTACAGAAATGACTAATTTTTTTGATCTATCAAAAAAAACATCATCATTAAGTCTTAGTGAATTTTTATTTTTGGAGGATAATTTAGAAAAATATTTCTTAATTATATCAAATTCATGCATTAGAAGATCTCAACTTTTTGGCAGTATTATCCAATAATGCATTTAGATATTTAGTTTGAGAGTCATTTAAAAAGAGATTGGATGCATCAAGATATTCTTTAATTATTATATTTATGGAAAGATTAGGCTTAAATAAAATTTCATATGTTGCAGATTTTAAAATTACTTGAAATATCTTATCTAATTTAAATAAATTAAAATTTTCACCTAAATTTTTTTCCAATTCATCAATTATAATTTCGTTTCTTTCTATTGTACCTAAAACTATATCCTTAATAAATTTTTTAAACCTATGTTTTGGGAATTCAATTTTTTCATCGTTATTAAACAAAACTCCATATAATTTTTGAATGATAATAACTCTAGGGTTATTTTTTGGACTATATTTTGGTCTCATTTTTGAGATAAGACTGAGACAACAGCTTTTGCTGCTTCAGCTCCCTTTTTTTTTCTGGCTTTTGCTTGTTTCATATTTAAACAAGTAATAATTCCATTCCCTATAGGTTTTTTTGAATTTATAGCTAAATCCATAATAGCATTAGTTGAGGATTGAGATATAAAATCGAAATGTGGAGTCTGGCCCTTTATAACACATCCAAGAGCAACAAAAGCATCATATTTTTTAATATTTTTTGAGATGGTTACTGGTATCTCAAAAACACCAGGAACTTTAATTATTCTTATCTTAAAATTTCTTGGAAAGTTTTTTTTTGAACTATTCAATAAACCTGAGGAAATATCTTTATAATAATCAGCAGTAACAATTAAAATCTTTTTCATTAAATTAATTCTTGTTTAGTTATCTTAATATTATATCCCTCTAATCCAATAACTTTTTTTGGTGTTTTAGTTATTAATATCATCTTTTTAATTTTTAAATCTTTTATAATTTGTGCACCTATACCATAATTTCTTATAAGATTATCTTTACCATTTTTTTTAAAATTTCTATTTGAAAACTTTTTAAGAGTTTGAGTGACTGAATTTAGATTTGTATCTTTTATAAAAATCAGAACACAATTACTATATTTTTTAAAATAATTGATTGTTTTATCAAATGAATTAGGAAGTTTTTGACTTATTAGATAATTGTAAACTACATTTGACGAAATAACTCTCACACGCGGAACAGAAGATTTTTTAAGAGATCCCTTAATAAGTGCAAAATGTTCTGATCCATCTAAAAGATTCTCATATATTTTGATTTTATATTTTTGATTTTTAATTTTAATATCTGAGGATTTTTTCATTTTTACCAATTTTTCTTTTTTTAATCGATAGGAAATAAGATCTTCAATTTTTCCAATTTTGAGTTTGTGTTTTCGTGCAAAATTAAAAAGCTCTTGACCCTTAGCCATAGTTCCATCCTCATTCATTATCTCACAAATGACTGCTGAATTATTTTTTTTTGCTAACTTAGATATATCAACCGAGGCTTCAGTATGACCAGCTCTAACAAGAACACCACCATCTTTGGCTATAATTGGAAATACATGGCCAGGTGATACTATGTCTTTTTTATTAACATTTTTTTTTGAAGCAATTTTAATAGTCTTAGCCCTATCTTTTGCTGATATTCCAGTTGTGATACCCTTTTTAGCTTCTATTGAAATTGTAAATGCTGTTTGATTTCTAGATTGATTTACAGGTGACATTAAAGATAAATTTAACCTTTTAGCTTGAAGACTGTCCAAAGCTAAACAAATTAAACCTCTCCCATATTTGGCCATAAAATTAATATTCTTTGCATTAGTATCTGAAGTTGATATGACTAAGTCACCCTCATTTTCTCTTTTTTCATCATCTACTAAAATGTACATCCCCCCTCTTTTGGCAACATTGATAATTGTTTCAATTGAAGAATAATTATCTTTTTTCATAAAAATAATTTCTAACGTATTTTGAGAGAATATCTATTTCAACATTAATTAAATTTCCTTTTTTTAAGGATGATAAATTTGTTAATTTATATGTATGAGGAATAATCCAAATTTGAAAGCCTCTTTTAGTTTTTTTTGAAATTGTAAGTGAAATACCATTTATACTAATTGAAGCTTTTTCAATAATATTTTTTCTTTCTTTTTTATTTATCTCAAAATCAAAAAGGTAGGATTTATCGATTTTTTTTATAGATAGTATTTTTCCCGTAGTATCAACGTGACCTTGACAAATGTGTCCAGATATTTTTTGTCCATATTTAAGAGGAAGTTCTATATTGATTTCATCATTAAATCTTATGTATCTAAATTTTGATTTTTTTATAGTCTCATTAGATAAATAAAATTCCATTATATTTTTTTTTATTGAAATAAGAGTAAGACAAACTCCATCGCAAGCTACCGAAACACCTATATCTTTTGGACCTAATTTGAGATTAGATTTTACAAATATATTAATTCCTTTAGGTCTTTTAATTATTTTTGTTATTAAACCTTTGTTAAATATAATTCCATTAAACATTTTAATTTTTGTAAATAGTTAATTTATCTCTAGCTAATTTTGAGTTTATCTTATGTTTATTATATTTGGTATTTAAAATGCTGAAAGAGGTAAAATTAACATGTTTTTTGTTTTTAGATAAATTTTTCGAACTTCTAAACATATAAAATTCATTAAAAAGTTTCTTTTGAAGGAAATTTTTTGTTAATATATCTCCACCTTCTACTAATAGATTTCTTACTTCCATTTTATATAAATCTTTTAGAATTTTTTTTAGATCTAAATTTTTGTATTTATCTGTAGATTGTTTAATTAGAATGGTACCTCTCTTTTTTAAAAGTTTTATTTTTGATTTATCGTTGGAATTATGGAAAATTATAGTATTTTCATTTTTAATTGATTTAGCTATATAACTTTTCAAATTTATTTTTAGATTTCTGTCTAAAATAATTCTTTTTGGTGAGAATTGATTAAAACCCTCCAACCTACAATTTAGTTTCGGATTATCGATATTAAGTGTCTTGCTAGAAATCATTATACCATCACTTTTTAATCTTAAATAATGAGTCAATTTATCAGATGTTTTATCAGTAATTTTCTTTGATATTTCGCTGTAAATAATCTTATTCTTTGATACTGCAATTTTTCCAATTACATATGGCAGATTCTTTTTTCTATTAAAAAAATAAGATCTATATAAATTTTCTGCGTCTTTTTTTAAAAGCCCCTTTTTAACTCTAATGTTGTTTTTTCTTAATATTGAATAACTCTTGCCTTTTACTTTTAAATCAATGTCATCCATTGAATAATAAACTTCTCCGATTTTATTCTTTATGATATTTTTGGTACAGGGCGGAGTTTTTCCATAATGATTACATGGTTCTAGAGTAACATACATTTTTGAGTCCTCTAAATTCTCTGAACAATTTAAAATAGCATTATGTTCTGCATGAGGTCTGCCATTATAGCCTGTTTGTCCTATAGATATTATTCTATTATTCTTTACAATTACACATCCAACTGATGGATTGTTTCCTGTTAAACCTCTTCGCGCATTAGCTAAATTTAAAGCTAATTTCATGAAATTTTTATCTTGAGTTGAAAATTTATCTTTTTTTGTAGACATCTAGCTTGTCCACAAATTGTACGAAATCTTGTTCTTCTCTAAAATTTCTATAAACAGAGGCAAATCTAACATAAGCTACTGGATCAAGTTCCTTTAAACCTTCCATGACCATGGTTCCTATAGTATTGCTCGAAATTTCATTTTGACCGAGTTCCTCAAGTGATCTAGAAATGCGACTTATAAATTTTTCAACAGTTTCAGTATCTAAAGGTCTTTTTTTCAACGCAATATAAATTGATTTAGCAAGTTTATCTCTATCAAAAGCAGATTTCCTTCCATTTTTTTTTACTACCATTAATTCCCTAAATTGAACTCTTTCAAAAGTAGTAAATCTTGCACCACACACACACAATCTTCTCCTACGTATAGCAGTGCCATCCTCTGTTGGACGTGAGTCTACAACTGAGGTCTCACCTTTCTTACATATTGAACAAATCATCTATTCAAATTTTTGTAAATCGGAAATGAAGAGCATAAATCAATCACTTCTTTCCTAACCTCTTCCTCTATTTGACTGTTGTCTTCTGGATTTTTAGATAATCCTTTTATTACTTTTGTTATTAGTTCACCAACTTTTTCAAATTCTTTTAAACCAAATCCTCTTGTTGTAGCAGCTTGTGAACCAAGTCTTATACCTGAGGTTATCATTGGTTTTTCTGTATCAAAAGGGATTCCATTTTTATTACAAGTAATATTGGCTCTGCACAAACTTTCAGAGGCTATATTTCCTTTTACACCAAAAGGTCTTAGGTCAACTAACATTAAATGTGTATCAGTTCCACCTGAGTATATTTTAAATCCATTATTTTTTAGTGTCTCAGCTAACATTTTAGCATTTGCTAAAACATTCTTTATGTAGGTTTGAAATTCAGGTTTTAATGCCTCAAAAAAACCTGCGGCTTTGGCAGCGATAATATGCATTAACGGGCCGCCTTGATACCCAGGAAAAACAGCTGTGTCAAATTTTTTTCCAAGATCCATATCATTTGATAAGATAATTCCACCACGTGCACTTCTGAACACTTTATGTGTTGTGGATGTTACAACATGTGCATAGTCACAAGGATTTGGATATCCCTTACCTGCAACTAAACCTGAAAAATGAGCCATATCTACCATAAGATAAGCACCAACTTTATCGGCAATTTCTCTAAATCTCTTAAAATCAATTACTCTTGAATAAGCACTACCACCTGCAATAATTAGTTTTGGTTTGTGTTCCAAAGCAAGTTTTTCAACATTATCATAATCAATTAATTCAGATTTTTTATCTACGTCATAACTTATTGCATTAAACCATTTACCCGACATTGAAATTTTTAATCCATGAGTTATGTGACCTCCTGAATTTAAACTCATACCCATAAAAGTGTCATTTGGTTTTAACAAAGCTAAAAACACAGCACCATTTGCTTGAGCGCCTGAATGAGGTTGAACATTTGCGTAATTACAGTTAAAAAGTTTTTTTATTCTCTCAAGCGCCAGTTTTTCTGCTACATCAACATGTTCACAACCATTATAATATCTTTTACCAGGATATCCTTCTGCATACTTATTTGTTAGCACTGATCCTTGAGCTTCTAATACAGCTTGAGAAACTATATTTTCAGAAGCTATTAGCTCGATGTGATTTTGCTGTCTTATAAGTTCATCATTTATCGCCTTAAATAAATCCGGGTCAGATTTTGAAAGACTTTTTTCAAAAAAATCCTGATAAGAAGAATCTAAATATTTTGTTTCACTTGACATTTTTTCCTTATATTTTTTTTACTCTTTTTTTATGTCTACCACCTTCAAATTTAGTATTAATGAAAGCTTCAATACATTTAAATGCAGTATTTTTTTTTGTCAATCTAGAACCTAATGTAATAACATTTGCGTTGTTATGCAATCTAGATAATTTTGTGTTTTTTAATGAATAACACACTGCTGCCCTTATTTTTTTATGTCTATTTGCCGCCATCGACATTCCCATTCCAGAACCACAAACTAAAATACCCATATTTTTACTATTAGCGCTCACTTTTTTACAGAGGTTGTGTGCATAATCTGGATAATTTACAGAAACTTTCGAATCATTGGTACCAAGATCTTTAAATTTAAACTTTTTTTTAAATCTGTTTTTTATTTGTTCTTTAAGTTTATAACCCGCGTGATCAGAAGAAATGAATATTTTTTTCAAACTAATTAAACTTATAATCCAGGACACAAGCAACTAAATGTATTCGGTTTTGTTCACCTCCATTAAAAGCATTGTGATATTTTGTATTGTTTGTTATCCATACAGATCCATCTGCAGGCATATGTTTTGCAACATTATCTATGACCATGATTGATCCAGGATTTGTTATAATTGGAATATGAAGTCTTGGTTCTGGGTCTCTATGCCAACTCAATGTAGATCTAGGCTCTTTTAATAAAACTCTAACTCTTCCTAATTTATATCTAGATGATAAAATATCAAAAACTTCTTTAAAATAGGTTTTTTTATATTCCTCAATGAATTCGGAATAAGCAGCTTCATCTATCATTTCATCTCTCACAACTTCTTTTCCTGATGAATCTGGTTTGGTCCAAAATACACCTCTGGCTTTGTGACCTTTTATTGAATCTGGATCACCTGGGATTTGAGTTAATGAAATGGCACTAAAATTTGAAACACCATCGATGCCAGTAAATCCTTTTATAGATAAAACTTCATTGTAAGCTTTTTTAAGCTCAGTGATATCAAATTTGATATCTTGTTTTTGAAAGTCATTAAAATTTAAAATCATATGTATATTATTGTCTCTTAATATTGTTTAATATCTTTTTTCAGATATATTTGTATATAACATTTGTCGCATATTACAATTATAATAAAAGATGATTACAGGTAAATTTCCAAATTTAAGACTTAGACGAAGTCGTAGATATGATTGGTCCAGAAGGTTAATAGAAGAAAACAATCTTTCATCAAATGATTTTATTTTACCTATTTTTCTAATTGATGGAAAAAATAAAAAACAAAAAATACAATCAATGCCAGGTGTTTTCCGTTATTCATTAGATAAAATGAATCTAGTTATTGATAAAGCTTTAAAAAAGGGTATCCCTATGATCGCTTTGTTTCCCTACACTGAAAAGAAAAAGAAGAATTTTTTAGGAACAGAGGCCATAAATGAAAATAATTTAGTTTGCAATGCAATTCAATTAATTAAGAAAAAATATAAGAATGAAATTGGAATAATGTGTGATGTTGCGTTAGATCCATATACTTCGCACGGGCATGATGGTTTGTTAAAGGACGGTTATATTTTGAATGATGAAACAATAAAAATACTTATTGACCAATCATTACTTCAAGCACAAATGGGCTGTGATGTTCTTGCCCCATCAGATATGATGGATGGGAGAATTGGAGAAATTAGAAAATCTTTAGATAAGAATGGATTTAAAATGACACAAATATTATCGTATGCAGTGAAATATGCCTCGAATTTTTATGGACCGTTTAGAGATGCAGTTGGTTCCAAAAGATTACTAAAAGGTAATAAAAAAACTTACCAAATGGACTATAAAAATAGTGATGAGTCTTTAAGAGAAGTTGCTTTAGATATTAAAGAAGGTGCAGATATGATAATGGTCAAGCCTGGGCTTCCATATTTAGACATAATAAAATTGGTTAAAGAAAATTTTAGATTACCAGTTATAGCTTACCAAGTATCAGGTGAGTACTCTTTATTAACTAATGGAGTTTACAAAGGAATAGTTAATAAAAATATTGTATTAGAAAGTTTAATCGCATTAAAACGCGCTGGCGCAAATGCTATAGTGAGCTATTATGCAGACAGACTTGATCAAATTATTAAGTAATCATTTTAATGAAGCTATAAATTGTAATCTACTTACGGGGTGATTGATATTATTAGGTTTGAGTATAGTTTTATCTAAGAAATTAGAGATTAAATTCAGCCCATCCAGTAAAGTATCTAAATTTTCAACCTTGAGATCTTTATTAATTAAAAAATTAGGAACAATTTTTTTTTCTTTAAAAGATTTAGTAATATATTGTAATCTATTTTTAATCAATTTTTTATCAACTATGTTCTTAAAATCTATTTCATAACCCAATATTTTTAAAAGTTTTAATTCCCAAAAAATATAATTTTTTAGCCAATCCTTTTTCTCTAATAAAACATAAAAATCTTCAATCAAAAAATAAATTGAATCATTGGATTGAGAATCAGCATTAAGAATTTTAATTAAGTTCATAGCCGAATATATACAAGATAATTTCTGATGATTATCAAAAAAATAAGGAGAAAAAACATTATTAATTTCTATTTTAAAATAACCCATATGATTTTGAGATTTAGAAATAAAATTTAAATGTAAGTTATTTCCAATTTGCAAATAATTTTTTATTTTCTTTGAAGTGCCACCAAAAATTATTCCTGATACCTTACCATGATTTTTTGTATATATGTCTACTATTAGAGAGTTTTCGTTATATCTATTTTTAGATAATAAAAAACCAATATCGTCCCAAGTCATATTTTTCTGATATTATCTAAACATAAAATCGCTGCACTTTGTTCTGCATCTTTTTTAGATTTACCTTCTCCAATATATAATTTGCTATTTATTAATTTTACTGAAACTTTAAAAAGAGGCTTATGTCTTGGTCCTGTATTTGAAATTACTTTATATGTTGGCAATTTTTTGAATTTTTTCAAAGAATATTCTTGAAGTTTTGTTTTTGCGTCTATTTGAGTATTAATACTATTTTTTAAATGCTTGGACCATAAGTCTAAAATAATTTTTTCAACAATATCAAATCCCCTATCTAAATAAATTGCCCCTATCAAAGATTCACAGGTGTCAGATAAAACTTTATCTTCAATTATATTTTTTTTACTTTTAATATTTAAAGATAAAACATATTTTTGTAATTCTAATATTTTAGCAATTTCTAGACATGTTTTTTTATTAACAAGTGCTGCAAATTTCTTATCCAAAATTCCCTCTTTTTCATCAGGGTAAATTTCTAAGAGTTTTTTTGACATAACTAATCCAAGAACTCTGTCACCTAAAAATTCTATCTTTTCATAATTATTATTCTTATCATAACTTTTATGTGTTAATGATTTGATTAGTAAATTTTTATCTTTAAAATTTATTCTTAGTTTTTTTTCTAAGTTTTGATATTCTAATTTCATTATTTAATTTTTTTAAAAAACCTTTTAAATCTTATAGATTTATTCCATTTCCAAAATGAGAAAAAATTTCCAATCGATTTATCAGATGAAAAAAAAATAAATTGTGCTTTACCAACAAGATTATCTTTATGCACATATCCTACACTTGTTAAAAATCTACTATCCTTAGAGCAATCTCTATTATCACCCAGAAAGAAATAATGATTGGTAGGTACAATGAATAAATCAGAATTTTGAAATGAATTATCTTTAAAATAAACTGTTTCATATTTTTTACCTTTTGGTAATAACTCTTCAAATTTTGATACTATAATTTTTCTTTTACCACAAAAAGCGTTTGTCATATTAGATATCCTTGATTTAAGGATTTCACTATTATTGATATATAAATTTGAGTCAATGAATTGAATTCTGTCGCCTGGTAATCCAATAAGACGTTTTATATAGTCCGTTCTATTGTCAGCTGGAGTCTTGAAAACAACTACATCTCCTCTTTTAGGTTCCTTGTAAAAAATTCTACCTTTTATAACTGGTGGACTAAAAGGTAAAGAATGTTTGCTATAACCATAAGAGTATTTTGTTACAAAAATTCTATCTCCAACTAGTAAATTTGGCTCCATTGAAGATGATGGTATATAAAAAGGTTGTAATAAAAAAGATCTAATTATTAGAGCTATTATTAAAGCATAAAATAATGTTTTTATATTTTCTATAAAAAATTTTTTGTACATAATCACTTTCTTTGTAATATTGTAAATGCAACAGAATAATCGTTCTCATCAGATAAAGAGAGAAATAGATCAAAATTTTTTATTTTAAATTTTTTTTCAACGATGTTTTTAATTTTTTTTGATATTAAATAATATGGTTTGCCAGTTTTGTTATTTAAAATTTGGATATCTTTAAAATTTAAATCATTTCTAAAACCCGTGCCAATACATTTGGCAAAAGCCTCCTTAGCAGCAAATCTTTTAGCAAAGTAAATTGTCTTATTTGTTTTTCCATTAGAAAATTTAACCTCTTCTTTTCCAAAAATTCTTTTAATGAAATTGGTATTTTTTATTGATTTTTTTATTCTACTATTTTTTATAATATCAATACCAATACCTAAAATTTTCATTTTTTTTTCTTTAATATTTTTTTAAATTTTTTAATCACTGAAAATAGCCCATAGAAAATTGACTCCCCAATTAAAAAGTGTCCAATATTAAATTCTTTAATTGATGGAATATTAGATAAAATTCTTGTTGATTTATAATCTAAACCATGTCCTGCATGTACCTCTATTCCAAATTTACTAGCCATAATAGAAGATTTTTTAATCTTAGATAATTCATTTGAATATTTCTTATTTGATTTAATTAAATTTGATAAATGACCAGTATGAATTTCTATGCAATCAGTCCCGATTTGTTTAGAAATTTCAATATCTTTCAAAGAAGGATTGATAAATAAACTTGTTCTTATATTTTTTTTTTTAAATTTAGAAATTATCTTAATTAATTTGCCCCTATTTTTGGTTAAATCCAACCCTCCTTCTGTTGTAATTTCTTTTCTATTTTCTGGAACTATACACACATAATTAGGCTTAATCTTAAGAGCTATATTAACGATTTTTGGATTTGTGGAAATTTCTAAGTTCACTAAAAGATTTTTGATTTTACAAATCTTTTTAGCATCAATATCTTTTATATGTCTTCGATCTTCTCTTAAATGAATAGTAATAGAGTCGGCCCCTGCCTTTTTTACTATTTTAGCAGCTTTAAGAGGATCTGGGTGTAGTTCACCTCGAGCATTTCTAATGGTAGCTACATGATCAATGTTTACACCTAAACGTTTCACTTAATAAATCTACTTCCAGGTGTTGTGATAGGTATTGATTTTAATATTTTTGGTAATTTATTTGATTTAAATGTTGGAACATTTATTCTTAGATGAGATATAATTTTTTTTTTTATTCTAAGAGTTTTTTTAGTTGATCTATCTATAATAGAAGCAAACCCTACAAGAGTAGCTTTAGATCTTTTAATAATTTGTGCACATTCCATACTTGATTTTCCTGTCGTTATAACATCCTCTATAATTAAAACTTTTGATCCTTTTTCAATTTTGAATCCTCTTCTTAAAACAAATTTGCCATTTACTCTTTCACAAAAAATAGTCTCTTTTTTTAACAATCTTCCAATTTCATACCCAATAACTATTCCTCCAATAGCAGGCGCCAATATTAAGTCTATTTTTTTGAATTCTTTTTTTATTTTGCCTGCTAATGATTTACAAATTCTACTTGCTTTTGAAGGATAACTTAAAAGTTTTGCACATTGTATATATTTTGATGAATGAAGACCAGATGATAAAACAAAATGTCCCTCTAAAAGCGCATCAGTTTTTTTTAAAATATTTAAGGATTTTTTGTGTGAAAGCATTTCTTTTATCTTCGTGTCTTATTATTTTAAATTTTATACCTTTTTGTTTAAGCTCTGCAATAAAATTAGTAAAGTTTTTAAGATCTCTTATTATTAGTTGAAACTTAAAATTAATATAATTTGGGTTTTTGCCAACCATCTCAAGATTAGATATGTTTAGTTTATGTTGACCAATTAACGAACTTACATTTCCTAATTGTCCCGGTCTATCTGGGAGTGAAATCCATAATGTAGTATTATATTTTTTTATTCTTTGTTGTTTTCTTTCACCTCTATCGTGCCAATATTTTCTTATAGCTGATCTTGCCTTACCCGTTTTAGTTATAGGTATCCAATGTAAAGAAGGTGAATGGTTTTTTGAAGTAATGATTTTAACTCTATCTCCATTTCTTAGAATAGATTGGAGTTCACTTTTGTTACCATTAATTTCACATCCGATTGCGGTATCTCCTATTTTTGTATGTACTGCATAAGCAAAATCAATAGGTGTTGCATTTTTTGGTAATTTTATTACCGAACCTTTTGGTGTAAAACAAAATACATTTTCCTGGAACATCTGAAGTTTAGTGTATTCATATGAATGTTCGGGATTTTCATTTTTTTCTATTATTTCAACTAGGTCTTTTAGCCAATCGTATTCTTTCCAAGAAAGGGAATTAAATTTTTCAGAAGATTTATATTGCCAATGAGAAGCTATACCTCTTTCTGCAAATTCGTGCATTTGTGATGTTCTAATTTGAATTTCAATTGGTTTTTTATTTGATCCAATAACAGCTGTATGTATTGATTTATAACCATTTATTTTTGCTGAAGAAATATAGTCTTTAAATTTACCTGGTATACAATTGTACTTTTTATGAATAATACCCAAAGTTTTATAGCATTCATCAATATCTTTCAAAATTATTCTAAATCCTATGATATCTGTAATTTGCTCAAGAGAAACTCTTTTTTTTTGGACTTTTCTCCAAATAGAAAATGGCGTTTTTTCTCTTCCAAAAATTTCTGATTTAATATTGTTTTCCTTCAAAAGATTATTTAATTCAACAGAAAGATTTTCAAACGTATCTTTTTTATCTGCTTTAATTTCTTCAAGTCTTTTTTGAATCAATTTTCTTGCTTCATTATTTAAAATTTCAAATGAAAGATCTTCAAGTTCATCTCTAATTCTATGCATCCCCATTCTATCAGCAAGTGGTGCATAAATTTCCATTGTCTCTTGAGCAATTCTTTTTCTTTTATCTTCTTTATTGATTGCTTTAATTGTTCTCATGTTATGAAGCCTATCAGCAATTTTGACTAGTAAAACTCTTATATCTTTTGAGGTTGCCAGAATAAGTTTTCTAAAATTTTCAGCTTTTGAATTCGAGGTCGCAGTATTTTCTAAAACTGATATCTTTGTAACACCATCAACTAAATCTGCCACTTCATTTCCAAATTCTCCTTTTATTGTTTCATATGTTGCGTAAGTGTCTTCTATGGTATCGTGAAGCAATCCAGTTGTAATTGTAGCACTATCTAATTTTAATTCTGTAAGAATGTTAGCCACCTCAATTGGATGAACAGAATAAGGATCTCCTGATGCTCTTTTTTGGTTACTATGAGCTTTAACAGCAAAATCATATGCTTTATTAAGTTTTTCTGGATTTAAAAACTTATTGTAGACTTTTACCTTATTTATTAATTCTTCAGAATTAAGCATTAATTATTATACCATTAAATTAAATTTGTTTAATAGATCTTATATTTTTAAAAGATATTAGTGAAATTAGTGTTTTAATGTGATCTTTTGTCTCTGGATGGGTCCAATTTTTGTTAATTTCAAATAATGGAAGTAAAACAAAATTTCTTTTGTGCATTCTTGGGTGTGGTAATTTAATAGTAGATTTTAGGATCTTTCTTTTAAAGTCGATTATATCAATATCACAAATTCTAGGTGCATTTTTACCTGATTTTTTCCTACCTAATTCTAATTCTATTAATTTACATATATTAAGTAATTGTGTTGGCTTTAAGTTAGTTGATATCTTTATGACAATGTTTAAAAATTTTGGATTTTTTGGATCAGGCCATGAAGCGCTTTCATAATAATTCGAGAGTTCTAGAATCTTAATATTTTTTTCAACTAGTTTATATTTGGCTAGTTCAATATTTTTTTTTCTATCTCCTAAATTAGAACCTATGCCAAGATAAATAAAATTAGCTTGATTTTCGAACATATCTTGCCTTATCTCGATTCCAGTCTCTATTTTTTTTAGTTAATCTTTTGTCGTATTTCTTTTTTCCTTTTGCAACAGCAAGTTCAATTTTAGCTTTTCCATTTTTAAAATACATCTTTGTCGGGATTATGGTGAACCCTTCTCTTTGCATTTTTCCAATTAACTTGTTGATTTCACGTTTATTCAGAAGTAATTTTCTGTCATCATAAGGTCCATGATTTGAGTAACTTGCATGTTTATAGGAAGAAATATGTGAATTAATCAAAATTATTTCTCCTTTTTTTTCTATTGCATATGAGTCAGCGATATTTACTTTACCATTTCTTACTGATTTAATCTCAGATCCTTTAAGGACTATTCCTGCTTCTAATAAATCTTCAAAAAAAAAATTAAAACTTGCTTTTCTATTTAAGCAAATGATTTTTAAACCAGAAGAGGTTTTTTTTTTCATTAAATCAATTGTGCTGATTGCAAAGCTTTTTTAACAATATTTTTAGTTTTATCTGTAACTTTTACCAGTGGTAGTCTTACATCATCATCACAGAGATTCAATAATTTTGCTGCATATTTTACTGGACTAGGATTGCTTTCAACAAACATTGCATGATGAATTGGTTGAAGTATTTTGTTTAATTTTTCTGCTTCACCAATATCTTCTTTGTTTATTGATTTTGAAAGTCTTTGAAAATCAGAACAAAGTTTTGGTACAATATTGGCAGTAACACTTATAGCTCCAACGCCACCTCTTTTATTAAATTCAAACGCGTTATCATCATTTCCAGTTAATTGGATAAATTCTTTACCAATTTTTTTTATAGTCTGATTAACTCTATCTAAATCTCCTGTTGCGTCTTTTACACCAACAATATTTTTTAATTCACTTAATCTAGCCATTGTATCTACTGACATATCAATGACTGATCTACCAGGTATGTTATAAATTAAAATTGGTATCCCACATTTATCATTTATAGCTTTATAATGATGATATAAACCTTCTTGTGTAGGTTTGTTATAATAAGGAGTTACTATCAATGCACCATCAGCTCCAATTTTTTCTGCATGAGTTGTTAATGAAATTGCCTCCTCTGTTGAATTAGAGCCTGTTCCAGCAAAAACTGGTATTTTACCCTTACATTCTTTAACACATAATTCTATAACTTTTTCGTGTTCACCGTGGCTCAGTGTGGGAGACTCTCCTGTAGTACCTGCAGGAACTAGTCCGTTAGTGCCATTTTTGATATGAAAATGAATCAACTTGATATAAGTTTCTTCATCAAGTTTATCATTTTTGAATGGAGTGACTAAAGCTACATTTGAACCTTTAAACATAAATAACTATAACATAGTTTAAAGATTCAGATAGTAAAAGATTATGTTTAAAAAATTATCAATTTTTGTAAGTTTACTAGTATCTATAAATCTTATTAATTTTGCCTTAGCTGAGATAATACCATTAAAAAAACCATCTCAAACTAAAGAACAAAAAGAAAAAAATTTGTTAATTGATGTAATCAAACCTTTAAAAAAACCAATAGTTAAAAAAGAAGTTATAAAAAAGAATGAAAATAAATTTGAAACAAAAATAATAAAAAAAAAGATTGAAAATATTGGTTTCATTTTACCTAAAAAAAAACCTTTAATTGCTAAAACTCAAAAATCAGAGACAATTAAAAAGTCTAAATATTATAGTAAAAAAGATTTTACTTTAGCAAAAAAAGCAATTTTAGAGATGAAACAAGCTAAGTGGCCTAATGCACTTAAGACAGCTAAAAAAGCTAGAGATAAATCAATATATAATTTTATTCAATGGAGGCATCTTTTGACTAAAGGAAACAAAGCATCATATTATGAATACAAAACTTTTATAGATAAAAATGATGATTATCCTAGAATTGGAAGAATTAAATATTTAGCTGAGCATAAACTTTCAACTGACACAGTTTCACCTAAAAAGATTATAGATTGGTTTAGTGTAGATGAACCCTTAAGTGGTTTTGGAAAAATGATACTTGGTGAAAGTTATATTTTAGAAGGTAATAAACAAAAAGGTATTCCACTAATCAAAGAAGGATGGATAACAGCAGAATTAAGTAAATCAGAATTAAGATCATATCGAAAAAAATATAAAAAATTTCTCAACGCAGATGACTATATCAAAAGAGCTGATTATCTTGCATGGAACAATAAATATTGGGATCTGAAGAGATTATTAAGGTATTTGCCAAAAGATTATGAATTACTATACAACGCAAGACAATTATTAATGAGTAAATCATATGGTGTTGATAACGCAATTTCAAAAGTCCCACAAAAATTTAAAAATGATGCTGGACTAAATTACGATAGATTAAAATGGAGAAGAAAAAGAGGAAGAGTTGATAGTTCTGTTGAAATATTATTAAAAGTTAAAAATACCAAAAACTACTTAGTCAGACCTGATAAGTGGTGGGTTGAAAGAGAAATTATTTCTAGATCTCTAATTTACAAAAAGAAATATGAATTAGCCTATAAGATTGCAAGCAAACATGCTTTATTGGATGGACCAGAATTTGCAGCTGCTGAATGGATGAGTGGATGGATAGCATTAAGTTTTTTAAATGATCCCTTATTGGCAAAAGATCATTTTGAAAATTTTTATAATAATGTTAGTTATCCAATTAGTACATCACGTGGAGCTTATTGGTTGGCAAAGACTTATCAAAAACTAGATAATCAAACTTTATCAAAACAGTGGTTGGAAGAGGCATCAAAGTATTTAACAACTTATTATGGACAATTAGCTTTTATGGAGCTTAATCCAAATAAAACTTTTGAACTTTCAAAAGATATGGAAATATCAAAAGATTTTAGAGATTATTTTTTCAAAAAAGATTTAGTAAAAACAATATATCTTTTGGATGAGCTTAATGAAGATAAATATACTAAACATATTCTTAGACATCTAGCAAACGACGATATTAATAATGGGAGTGAAATTTTAGCTGCTGAGTTAGCATCAAGTATTGATCGATTTGATTTTGCTATTCAAATAGCAAAGATTGCATCTTATGAAAAAAGATTTCATAATACTTTTAATTATCCAATAATAAGCACTCCAAAGTATATAAATGGAAGAAAAATTCCTGATACGGCATTTATTTTATCTATCATTAGACAAGAAAGTGAATTTGATCTAACTGCTAATAGTCATGCAGGAGCGAAAGGTTTAATGCAGCTGATGCCCTATACTGCTAAGCTAGTTGCAAAACAAGCTAATCTTCCATATTCAAAATCAAGATTAACTAAAGATGCAGAATATAATATTAATTTAGGATCACACTATATAGCAGGTTTAATACTTGAATATGATGGTGCTTATCCATTTGCTATCGCAGCTTATAACGCAGGACCAAAAAGAGTCAGATATTGGAAAAAGATAAATAAAAACCCGCAGAAAAATCAAATCAATTATGTTGATTGGATTGAATTGATTAAGTTTAAAGAAACTCGTAACTATGTTCAAAGGGTTTTAGAAAATTATAATGTTTATAGATATATCTTAGAGCAAAAACCCGTAAAAATGAAAAATTTTTTTAGAGACGAACCTTTATATTAAAATGGCGGAAGAGGAGGGATTCGAACCCTCGGTACAAGTTTCCTCGCACGGTCATTTAGCAAACGACTGGTTTAAGCCTCTCACCCACTCTTCCAGGAAATTTGTCACTTCTGATTGTATTGAATAATCAATATTTATAAAGTAATTATTCTAAATAATGAAAAATAAGTACTCTATATTTTCACTAGTTAAAAATGCTTTTTCATATCATGAAAACTGGGAAAAAGCTTGGAAAGACCCTGAGCCCAAAAAAGAGTACGATGCTGTAATAGTTGGAGGTGGAGGTCACGGTCTGGCTACAGCTTATTATTTAGCGAAAAAACATAATATAAAAAATATAGCAGTAGTAGAAAAAGGTTGGATCGGCGGTGGAAACACTGGAAGAAATACCACAATTATTAGATCTAATTATTTGTGGGACGCAAGCGCAGGTCTTTATGATCATGCTTTAAAAATTTGGGAGAGTTTATCACAGGAATTAAATTATAATGTTATGTTTAGCCAACGTGGTGTAATGAATCTTGCACACAATTTACAAGATGTCAGAGATCTTAAAAGAAGAACTCACGCAAATAGATTAAATGGTATCGATGCTATTTATCTTAATACTGAACAGGTTAAAAAATTTTGTCCAATAATAAATACATCACAAGATATTCGTTATCCAGTTTTGGGTGGAACTCTTCAACGTAGAGCTGGAACTGCACGTCATGATGCTGTTGCATGGGGTTATGCTCGAGGTGCTGATGAAATGGGTGTTGATATAATTCAAAATTGTGAGGTTAAAGGAATAAAAAGAAATGGTGATAGTGTTGAGGGAATTGAAACAACTAAAGGATTTATTAAAACAAAAAAAGTTGGAGTTGTAGCCGCTGGTCACTCTAGTGTTATAGCGAATATGGCTGGATTAAAATTACCTTTGGAAAGCAAACCACTTCAAGCTTTAGTGTCTGAACCAGTAAAACCGATAATAGATACGGTTGTAATGTCTAACGCTGTTCATGCATATGTAAGCCAATCTGATAAGGGAGAATTGGTTATTGGAGCAGGAACTGATGATTATGTATCATACTCTCAAAAAGGAAGTCATGATATTGTTGAAGGAACTTTAAATGCAATTTTAGAATTATATCCAATATTTAGTAGAATGAGAATGCTTCGTCAGTGGGGTGGAATAGTTGATATATGTCCTGATGCAAGTCCAATAATAAGCAAAACATCAATAAAGGGTTTGTATTTTAATTGTGGTTGGGGAACAGGAGGTTTTAAAGCTACACCTGGCTCAGGGGATTTATTTGCTCACACAATTGCTAATGACGAACCTCATAAATTAAATGCTGCCTTTAATTTAAATAGATTTGTAAGTGGTGATCTAGTTGATGAACATGGTGCAGCCGCTGTTGCACACTAATGTTTTTAATTAATTGTCCTTTTTGCGGTGAGAGAGAACAAAGCGAATTTAAAGCTGGTGGTGAAGCACATATTGTAAGACCAAAACAACCTACAGAACTAAGTGATGATGAATGGGCAGAATATTTGTTCATGAGAAAAAATATAAAAGGAATTCAATTTGAAAGATGGAATCATGTACATGGTTGCAGGAAATGGTTCAATATGGTTAGGGATACGTCAAACGACCAAATAAAAGCTGTATACAAAATGGGTGAAAAACCACCAGTAAAGTAAAATGACTAATAATTTAAGATTTAAAACAAGTAAATTCATTGATGAAACTTATCGGGTTTCTTTTAAATTTAATAACAAAACATATTTTGGTTTTAAAGGTGATACTCTAGCATCAGCTTTATTGGCTAATGGCATTCATCTTGTAGGACGAAGTTTTAAATATCATAGACCCCGTGGAATTATGACGTCTGGTTCTGAAGAACCTAATGCAATAATTCAATTACATGATAATTCCTCAAGAACTGAACCTAATGTAAGAGCTACAGAAGTAGAAATATATGAAGGTTTAGTTGCATCAAGTCAAAATTGTTGGCCTAGCGTTAATTTTGATATTGGAGGAATTAATAATCTATTATCACCTATCTTACCTGCAGGTTTTTATTATAAAACTTTTATGTGGCCTGCAAGTTTTTGGGAAAAGTATGAATACTTTATTAGAAAATCTGCGGGTTTAGGTAAATCACCTAAAGTAGCTGATCCAGACATATATGAACATAAATATATTCATTGTGATGTTTTAGTTATCGGAGCAGGTATATCAGGAATTATGGCAGCTAAAATGGCTGCTAAAAATGGTTTTAAGACTCTTTTAGTTGATGAAAAATCTTATTTGGGGGGATCTTCTATTTATGATAACTCAGAATTTTCAAAGATTAATAATCAATTAGTAAGTTCATGGTTAGAAAAAGAAATCAACGAAATATCTAAATTAGAAAATTTAGAAATAAATACAAGAACAAGCGTTGCAGCATTCCATGGATACAACTTTCTATTGGCTCGTGAAAATCTCACTGATCATTTACCGATTAATCAAAGAGAAAATAAAGTAAGACAAAGATTATTAAAAATTAGAGCTAAAAAGGTAATCACAGCAACTGGCTCTATAGAAAGACCTTTGATATTTGATAATAATGATCGTCCAGGGATAATGTTATCTTCAGCAATTAAAAAATATATTGATTTATATGGTGTGGCATGTGGTGAAAATAATATTCTTTTTACCAATAACGATACGGCATATGAAACAGCCATGAGTTTAATTCAAAGAGGAATTAAAATTAATGCAATAATTGATAATAGAGAACAAATTGACTCTAAAATTTCTTACGAAGTTGAGAAAAATAATATTAAAATTTATAAAGGTTATACTGTCGTTGATACTTACGGATATAGAAGAATTAATAAAATATCCATTATGAAACTTTCAAAAGATAGTCAAACAGTAATTGGTGACAAAACAAAACTGAATTGTGATTGTTTAGGTATATCTGGTGGTTGGACCCCAGCAGTACACTTGTTTACACAATCAGGAGGTAAATTAAAATTTAGAGAAAAAGACCAAGTATTTATACCTAATGTTTATCCTTCAGATCAAATAAGTATTGGATCTTGTAATGGAGACTTTGGTTTAGAGGAAATAATAAAAAATACCTTGTCTTCTATTAAAAAGTTTCTTGATATTGATAATTCTGAATACAAAACTGTTGAAACAATCTCAGGTTTAAATCAATCAAAGAGAAATATTTGGTTATTACCATCTGATAAATCCATAGGGAAAACTAAATCTTTTGTTGATTATCAAAACGATGCAACTGCAAAAGATATTAAATTAGCTTTAAGAGAAGGTTTTAGATCTATAGAACATGTAAAAAGATACACTACTACTGGTATGGGAACTGATCAGGGTAAACTTGGTAATATGCATGCTCTTGGAATTATCTCAGAAACAGCAGGAACTAAAATGGGTGAACACGGAACTACAACTTTTAGACCTCCTTATACACCTCTTACTTTTGGAACTATTGTTGGAAGAAATGTAGGAGAATTTTTTGATATATTTAGACGTACTCCGATGCATGATTGGCATGTTGCCAACAACGCTGAATTTGAAAACGTTGGTCAATGGAAAAGAGCTTGGTACTATCCAAAGGATAATGAAAATATGCATCAAGCAGTACAAAGAGAAAGTAAAGCTGCAAGAGACTCAGCAGGTATTCTAGATGCATCTACATTAGGAAAGATTGATATTCAAGGTACTGATGCCTCAGAATTTTTAAATCGTGTTTATACTAACGCTTGGTCAAAACTAGCAGTGGGTAAATGTCGTTATGGTTTAATGCTAAATGAAGATGGAATGGTTTATGATGATGGTGTTACAACTAGATTGGGTGAAAATCATTATATAATGACTACTACTACTGGTGGAGCGGCTAACGTTTTAGGAAAACTTGAAGATTATCTTCAAACAGAATGGCCTGAATTGGATGTCTATCTATCTTCTGTAACTGATCATTATGCTACAATAAGTGTTTGTGGACCTAATAGTAAAAAAATTGTTTCAAAAGTTATTCCTGATTTAGATTTTTCTGATGAAAATTTTCCACATATGTCATTCAAAAATGCAGAAATAGACAACATTAAATGTCGAGTAATGAGAATTAGTTTTACTGGGGAACATAGCTATGAAATTAATATCCAAGCAAACTTTGGTAAATCTGTTTGGGAAAAATGTATGGAAGCAGGTAAAGATTTTAATATAACGCCCTATGGAACTGAAACGATGCACTTATTAAGAGCAGAAAAAGGTTTTATAATAGTTGGTCAAGACACTGATGCAACACTAACACCAATTGATTTACAGATGGAGTGGATAGTAAGCAAAAAGAAATATGATTTTATTGGAAAAAGATCATTATATAGATCTGATACTATTAGAGAAGATAGAAAACAATTAGTTGGTTTATTGACAGAAAATCCTGAGGAAGTTTTGGAAGAAGGCGCACAGATAGTTGCTGATATAAAAAAATCACCTATTGAAATGCTTGGCCATGTAACCTCGAGTTATTACAGCCCAAATTTAAAAAAGTCGATCGCATTAGGTGTTGTAAAAGGTGGAAAAAACATGTTGGGGCAAAAATTGATCATACCAATGGAAAATAAGAATATTAATGTAACTGTAGCTGATCCAGTTTTTTTTGATAAAGAAGGTGAAAGATTAAATGCTAAATTATAATCATACAATTAAAGAGGAAAAATCATATCAAGGTCTACAAATAAATGAGGTTAAACCTGTTATGAAATTGATAGTAAGAGGTAAAAAAAGAGAATTTTTATCAGCTGTTGGTAAATCTTTAAATATAGTTTTGCCTACAAAAGCAAATACTTCCACTCAAAGTGAAAAATTGACTGCTCTATGGTTAAGTCCTGATGAATGGATGATTTTTTCAAATGGCGTTGTTAAAAAAAATACAAATTCTTATGAAACTGAAACACTTTTGAATAAAAACATATCTAAATTAAATTTAGGAGCTGTAGTGGATGTCACAGATCAATTCGTGAGGATTAATCTCAAAGGGGATAAGATATATGATTTGTTTCAAACAGGCTCTCCTTTTAATTTTAATGATTTTAAGGGTAAAATTGGCTCAGTGACCCAAACAATTCTCGCAAAAATAGATGTAATCATTCATAATCAAAATAAAAATGATGTAAATTTGTTTGTAAGACGCTCATTTTCTGAGCATTTATTCTCATGGATGAATGATAGTGCGTCAAGATTATAGTCACATTTAGATCTCAAATAAGTTAAATAAAAATATGAAAAAATTATTCTTAGTAGCATTATTTGCTCTTTTACCCTTCTCATTAAACGCAGAGTCTAATCTAGATAAAATTTTGTCTTCTGGAGTACTTAAAGTTGGTACTACTGGAGATTGGGATCCTATGACAGTCAAAGATCCTGCAACCAACAAATATAAAGGTTTTGATATCGATGTAATGAATCAATTAGCTAAAGATATGGGTGTAAAAATTGAGTTTGTACCTGCAGAATGGAAAACTATTGTTTCAGGAATAACATCTGCAAGATATGATATCTCAACTAGTGTTACAAAAACGCCAAAGAGAGCTGAAGTAGCTGGTTTTACCGATACCTATTACAAATATGCTACAGTGCCACTTGTTCTCAAAAAGAACTTAAAAAAATTTCCAACTTGGGACTCGCTTAATAATTCAAATGTAACAATCGCAACTACTCTTGGTACTTCTCAAGAGGAAAAGGCAAAAGAATTTTTCCCAAAATCAAAATTAAACTCAATTGAAGCACCAGCAAGAGACTTTCAAGAAGTCTTGGCAGGTAGAGCTGATGGTAATATTACAAGTTCAACAGAGGCAAATAAATTGGTTATTAAGTATCCTCAGTTGGCAATCGTTCCAGATGGTGGAAAAAATCCAGCATTTTTAGCAATGATGGTACCAAAAGGTGATACTAAGTGGAATGATTATGTCAATAAATGGATTAAAGACAAAAAATCTTCAGGCTTCTTCACCAAGTTATTAGCTAAATATAATCTAAAGAGCTTATAAAAAAATTAGTAATTAATTTTTTATTCTTTATAAGTTAAAGAGTGAAAAATCTATTTTTATTAATTTTAATTTTTCCATTAACGTCGTGCGGTAAAAGTGAATTAAACTGGTTAATCTTATCACCAAACAACTTTGAGGGGTTAACTAATCTTAAGTTTTTACTAAGTGGTTTGACAACTACTATTTATATTAGCATAGTCTCAATCATTATCTCAATTATTCTAGGTCTTTTAGTTGCTATTCCATCACTTGCTAAAAGTAAATTCTTAACCTACCTTAATATTGGCTATGTTGAAATTGTAAGAGCAATTCCTTTGCTAGTTTTAATTTTATGGATTTATTATGGTCTTCCAATCATGACGGGTATAAGTTTAAGTCCATTCGTTTCTGGTATCATAGCGCTGTCAATTAGCGAAAGTGCTTTCCAAGCAGAAATATTTAGAGCAGGAATTAATTCAATCAAAAAATCACAATGGGAGGCTGGAAGCTCTTTAGGATTAAGTTTTTTTAGAAAATTAAGATTAGTAATTCTACCTCAGGCAATAAAGAATATTTTACCAGCTATTGGTAATCAATTTGTATATGTTCTTAAAATGTCCTCTCTTGTATCGATAATTGGTATTGGAGATTTAACTAGAAAAGCAAACGAATTAGTTGTGACAACTTATCGGCCACTAGAAATATATACATTTCTAATTCTTGAATATTTAGTCTTAATACTAATTGTTTCTTATCTTGTTAGAAAATTAGAAAAAAAATTACAAAAAGATTAATTTTTTCTTCTATAGTCCCAAGGATATTCAAAAGTCATTGACCACATACCTTTTTTATTTTTTTTAGCATAATCCTCATCTGGGATGTATTTTGTTGAATATTTTCTGTAAGCAAAAGCATAACCCTCTCGAACAAGATACTTAGATAGACTTTGATTATTTACAAAACATTCAGCTAAAATTCTCTTATATCTATCTATACCCTCCTTAACGCATTTTACTTTGTTTTTACCTATCTTTTTAATAAGTAATTGTTTTGCTTGGATCCCACACTCGATAACTTCATTATTCTTATTACAAATTTGTTTAATTTCAGGAGTATCAATGCCACTAAAACGAATTTTTTCATTGTTTAAATGAATAGTATCTCCATCTACAACTTTAATTCCACTAGATTTTACATCAAGGTATGTGACAAAGAAAAATATTAGACAAATACTAGTAAGTAAAAAGACTTTTATTTTGTTTGAAAACATTATTCAAAAAATACCCAATAAATATTAGAACTGCAATTCCCATAAACCAATTTGTTACTAAAATTGTATAAAAAATATCCTCGTAATCACCTCCTTTAATATTAATTACGTACCATAAACTTATAAATGGTAAGGCTGTTAACCTTAGAATACTTAAATAAAGACTATACAATGGTTTTTTAACTGCTTGGAATAAGGCAGTTGTTATGAAAAAGACTGGATAAATTGGGCCGATTAATGCTGCAACTTTTAGATAAATTGCGCCGTGCTTAATAGCCTCAGAGTTGTCCGTAAATAATGATACTAAAAACTCTGCACCAAAAAAAATTATTATACCTGCACAGATCATAAAGGATGATCCAAACAAAAGAGCTTTTTTATATAATTCTCTTAATCTATCATAATTTTTTGCACCAAAATTTTGTCCCCCTATAGATAATACTGCCGTATTTAATCCAATTACAGGAAGTAAAAAAACTTGTTCAATTCTTAAAGCAGCACCATAACCAGCAGTTGCCAAGTCTCCAAATTGACCAATGAAGTAAAGGATATTGAATAAACCTACACCAATTAACAACATGCTAAACATTACAGGAATTGTCTGATACAAAAGTTCTCCTAGAAGATCAAATTTTGGAATAAAACACTCAGGCTTAAGATACTGTTTTAATTCACAACAATAAACTTTATATGCCAAATATAAAAGACCAATAAACTGAGCCACCACAGTAGCTATTGCAAGTCCAGCTATACCAAATGCTGGGATAAAACCATAACCAAAAATAAATAATGGATTTAAAATAATATTTAAAAAGAAACTAAAAATTAAAACGTTTCTGTAACTTTTTGTATCCCCTTGCGCATTTAGTGTTCCATTCAAGGAAATTTGTATCAAAACAATTATAGTTCCATAAAAAATTACATCTAGATATTTTCTAGTTAATAGAATTGCCTCTTGGTCTGATCCCATAAGAGAAAGTAAAAAATCTGAAACATTCAAACCAAAAAAAGTAACTAGTATGGATAAAAATATTGCAAAAATAATTGATTGAGCAACAAATAGTGATGCCTTCCTCTTATTGTTAGCACCTAAATTATTACCTATTAAAGTATTTGTTCCAGCGGTTAATCCTACACCTATTGCAATAATAGTAAAATAAATTGGAAAAGATTTTGCAATCGCTGCTATTGCTTCAGCAGATATTCTTCCTGCAAACCATGTGTCTACCAGATTATAAAAGGTTTGAAATAATGAGCCAACACTTGCTGGAATAGTAACTTTTCTCAATAAAAACCATATTGGATCTTTAGTTAATTTGAAAGATTGTGACAAATAAATCCTTAGTTAAATTCTTTTTGAAAATTATATTTTTTTCCTGATAGCTTTGCCTTGTATATCTGACTTTGTCTCATTCTAAAACGAGATTTTTGGTTTTTTGAGAGTTTATCAAAACAATTAGGACAAGTTACACCCTCCTCATATTTTTTAGATTTTTTATCTTTAACAGAGATTGGTTCTCTACATCCACCACAAATTGAATAAGTTCCATGTGTAAGTCCATGTTTTAAACTTACTCTGTTGTCAAATACAAAACATTCGCCTTTCCATAAACTGTTTTTTTTTTTGATTTTCTTTAAGTAATTTAGAATTCCGCCCTTTAATTGATAAATATTTTTAAAACCTTTTTTTTCTAGATATACAGAGGCTTTTTCACATCTAATTCCACCAGTGCAAAACATTGCTATTGGCTGATCTTTTTTTAACTTTTTTAAGAATTTTGGGAAATCTCTAAAGTTACTTATATTTGGATTTACTGATTTTTTAAAAGAACCAACTTTATGTTCAAAAGGTTTTCTTGCATCTAATAAAAAAGTTTCTTTTTTTTTAATTAATTTATTCCATTTTGTTGGATCAATATGAGTATTCTTTTTTATGATCCTATTCGACATTTTAAGATCCATTGGAACAACTTCTCTTTTAATTTTCACTTTAAGTTTATGGAAAGGTTTAAATTTACTTATTGAATTATTGACACTATCAAATTCTTTAATATTCAAAATTTTTTTTAATCTAATAATTGTGGTTTTAATATCTTTATTCATTCCAGAAATAGATCCATTTAAACCCTCTTTGGATATGATAATTGATCCATTTATACCTTTGTCAACTAAGAGATTTTTTAATAAATTTTGATTCTTTTTTAAATCATTTATTTTTTGAAATTTATAAAAACCAAATACACTTAACATTAAATCTTCCTACAAACAGTCATTCCATCACCAAAAGGCACCATGACCTTTTCAATTCTTGTATCCTTAGAGATAAAATCATTCAAATCTCTAATACTTTTTGTAATTTTGTCATTTATATCTTTGTTAACAACTTCCCCATGCCATAATACATTATCGATTATCACTAAACCCTCTTTATTCAATAAATCTAAAGAAATTTCATAATATTTTTTATAATTCATTTTATCTGCATCAATAAAAACTAAGTCAAATTTTTCATTTCTTATACTCATTAAAGTTTCTAATGCTGGTTTAATCATTGTTTTAATCTTATGATCTTGATTGGCCTTTTTAAAAAAGCTTTGTGCGACTTTGGTTGTTTCCATATTTTTATCTAATGCAATTATACTGCCTTCATCTGGTAAGGCTAATGCCATGGATAATGTACTTAAACCTGTAAAAGTTCCTATCTCTAGGACTTTTTTAATTTTAGAAACTTTAATAATCAGATGTAGAAATTGACATTGAGAAATTGATATTTGCATTCTTTTTGAATCACCAAGTGACAGGTTGTAATCTATTATTTCTTTTTGAATTGGATGTAATTTTAAACCATTCTTTAGAATATAATCTTGTAAATGTTTTGTGATATTAAGGTCTGAACCCATAACCTTATAATTTTTTCTTTAGGATCTCATTTATTAATTGAGGGTTAGCTTTTCCACCTGATACCTTCATTGCTTGACCAACAAAAAAACCAAATAATTTTTCTTTACCTTGTTTATATTCAATGGCTTTTTCTCTATTGTCATTAATTATTTTGTCAATTAATGCCTCTAAAGCTTTTGGATCACTTTGTTGTTTTAATCCTTTTTCCTCCACAATCTTTTGAGGATCTTTATCACCATCTATCATCAATTCAAAAACAGTTTTTGCTATCTTTCCAGAGATAGTTCCATTCTTAATAAGATTTATCAAAATAGCGAAATTCTTAGCACTTACTGGACTTTGAGAAATTTCTAAACTTTTGCTATTTAAAACAGCAAATAATTCTCCTGTAATCCAATTGACTGCTAACTTAATATCTTTGTTTTTACCCATTTTAGCTACAACCTCTTCAAAGTATTTTGCAGTATCAATATCAGACACTAAAATATTGGCTTCATAAGAAGACAATTTAAACTCTTCAATAAATCTTTTCTTTTTATCATCTGGAAGTTCTGGAATATCATTTTTAAGTTCTTCAATAAATTTTTCCGAAATCTCTAAAGGTAACAAATCAGGGTCAGGAAAATATCTATAATCATGAGCGTCTTCTTTTGATCTCATTGATCTTGTCTCATTTTTTTTCGTATCAAAAAGTCTAGTTTCTTGATCAATAGTTTTGCCCTCTTCTATTAAATCAACTTGCCTATTAGCTTCATATTCTATTGCCATCTGCATAAACTTTATTGAATTAACATTTTTAATTTCACATCGAGTACCGAATTCTTTTGAGCCTTTTTGTCTGACAGAAACATTTACATCGGCTCTTAAGGAACCTTCTTGCATATTACCATCACAAGTCCCTAGATACCTCATTATAGATCGTAGTTTTTTAATGTAAGCATTAACCTCATCTGGTGATCTTAGATCAGGTTTGCTCACTATTTCCATTAAAGCTACCCCTGATCTGTTTAAATCTACAAAGGTATTTTGTGGGTCAAGATCATGAATACTTTTTCCAGCGTCTTGTTCTAGATGTAATCTCTCTATACCAACTTCTTTTTGACCATTAGGCATATCCAAAATAACTTTGCCCTCACCTACTATTGGATCTTTAAATTGTGAAATTTGATATCCTTGAGGCAAATCAGCATAAAAATAATTTTTTCTATCAAATACCGAACGTTTGTTAATTTTTGCGTTGAGGCCAATACCGGTTTTAATTGCTTGTTTGACACAAAATTCATTTATTACTGGTAACATTCCTGGAAATGCAGCATCAACTAAACTAACCTGCGTATTAGGTTCTGCTCCAAATTTAGTTGCTGAAGTAGAAAATAATTTTGACTCAGATAAAACTTGAGCATGAACTTCTAAACCAATTACAACCTCATACTGATTATCTTTTCGATTAATTAAGTACTCTGAATTTTTTTTACTCATTTTATCCACCAATCAGTAATTTTATTCTTAAAATTAATCTTTTCTTCCATAGCATAAGCTATATTCAATATATTTTGTTCATCAAAAGCTTTTCCAATAATTTGCAAACCTAAAGGATAACCTTTTGAATCATGCCCGGCAGGTATTGAGATACCTGGAAGTCCAGCTAAGTTTACAGGAACTGTAAATATATCATTAAGATACATTGAAACTGGATCGTTTGTTTTTTCACCCATTTTAAATGCTGAGCTAGGTGTTGATGGAGTTAAAATTGCATCGACTTTTTTATAAGCTTCATCAAAATCATTTTTGATAAGTTTTCTTACTTTTTGAGCTTTAAGATAATATGCATCGTAATACCCAGAAGATAAAACATAAGTTCCAATCATAATTCTTCTTTGAACTTCAGCTCCAAAACCTTCTGATCTAGTTTTTTCGTACATATCAATTAAATTTTCACCTTCAGCTCTAAATCCATACTTAACACCATCATATCTTGCTAAGTTTGATGATGCCTCTGCTGGAGCAACTATATAATATGTTGGTAAGGCATAACTTGTATTTGGCAGAGAAATATCAATTGTTTCAGCACCACAATCTTTAATATATTGAATACCTTTTTGCCAAAGATCTTCAATTTCTTTTGGCATACCATCGACTCTATATTCTTTAGGTATTCCAATTTTTTTTCCTTTTATGTTATTTGTAAGTTCTTTACTGTAATTACCTCTTTTGAAATCTATTGAAGTAGAGTCTTTAGGATCATAGGAGCTAATTACCTCGTGTAATAAAGCACAATCCTTGACATTTTGTGCCATTGGTCCTGCTTGATCCAATGATGAAGCAAAAGCAACTATTCCATATCTTGAGCAACTTCCGTATGTAGGTTTCAATCCAACAATTCCAGTGAAAGAAGCTGGTTGTCTAATTGATCCACCAGTATCAGTACCAATTGTAACAGGAGTTAATTGTCCTGCCACTGCTGAAGCTGAACCACCAGATGATCCACCCGGAACTAAATTTTTATCAATAGGACTTTGAACATTACCAAAAAAACTTGTTTCATTTGATGAACCCATTGCAAACTCATCACAGTTTAGCTTACCAAGAAGTATTGCACCTTCATTCCAAATATTTTCAGTTACTGTTGACTCATAAGTTGGTACAAAATTATTTAAAATTTTACTACCAGCAGTTGTTTTAATATTTTTTGTACAAAATAAATCCTTAACTGCCATTGGAATACCAGGCAGTTTTAAATTAAAATTAGGTTTTTGATCGAATTTTTTTGATTTATCTAAAGCCGATGTAAAGTCATTTGTGATATAAGCATTCAATTTCTCAGATTTTTCAGATCTATCAATAAATGCTTTGGTCACTTCTGTTGAAGAAAGCTTTTTATTTTTAATATTTTCAACTAGCTCAGTAAGTGGTTGTTTTGTAATATCTGACATTATTCAATCACCTTGGGTACTACAAAATAATCCTCATTATCCTGAGGAGAATTTTTAATAATTTGGTCTCTGATATTTCTACTTTTTACTTCATCAGATCTTAATTTTAAGGTTGTTTTTGCAATAGAAGTTAATGGTTCTACATTGTCAGTTTTTAATTCATTAAGTTTTTCAATAAATTCAAAAATAGAATTTAAATCACCAGCTAATTTTTCAGCTCTTTTCTCGTCAACTGAAATTCTTGCCAATTTAGATATATGTTTTATTGTTTTAAGATCTAAACTCATATGCTATTTAAATATGAAGCAAAGTATCACTTAAGTTTAAAATATACAATATGATCACTTTAGAGGAATTTAAAAAAAAACACTCAGATAAGTGTAGATTGATAGGTTTAGACCTTGGATCTAAAAGAATTGGTGTATCAATCTGTGATGACAAACAATTGATAGCCACACCGCTAAAGACAATAAATAGGAATTCACTTAAAGATCTTGTTGATGAACTAAGATTAATTATTAATGAAAATAATATAAAAGGAATCATTGTTGGAAATCCTTTAAATATGGATGGATCGTCAGGTAGATCAGCTCAATCAGTAAAAGATACGATTGAAAATATTGAAAAAAACTTTGATATTCCAATTTGTCTCTGGGATGAGAGACTCTCAACTGTAGGTGCTTTTAATCTTTCTAGCCAATTAGATATTAATGTGAGTAAAAGAGAAAAAAAGATAGATGAAAACGCTGCTGCTTTCATATTACAGGGAGCTTTAGATTTTTTGAATAATTAATACTTGCTATTATAGAGGTTTATAGTTATAGAGTTGGTTTTAATGGCAATTAAAATAAATCAAGCTATTAAAATATCTCAAAAACATTTATTAGGAATTCAAGATTTATCAATTAATGATGTTAACTTAATACTTGATGAGGCAAATTCATTTATAAAAGTAAATCAAAGTAATAATAAAAAAGTTGATGTTTTAAGAGGCAAAACTCAAATTAATTTATTTTTTGAACCTTCCACCAGAACTCAGAGCTCTTTTGAATTAGCGGGTAAAAGACTTGGAGCTGATGTTATGTCAATGAATATTAACAATTCTGCAATTAAAAAAGGTGAAACATTGATAGATACAGCGATGACACTTAATGCAATGCATCCTGATATTATTGTAATTAGACATCAAGATTCTGGTGCTTGCAATTTGTTATCGCAAAAAGTTAATTGTGCTGTTTTAAATGCTGGTGATGGAAGAAGAGAACACCCTACCCAAGCACTCTTAGATGCGTTGACAATAATAACTCGTAAAAAAAAAATACAAGGATTAAAAATTGCAATCTGTGGAGATATACTTCATTCAAGAGTTGCAAGATCAAATATTTATTTACTTAGTATGTTAGGAGCAGAAGTGAACATAATTGCTCCAACAAACCTTATGCCAAAAGAAATTGAAAAATTTGGTGTTAATACTTTCACAGATATGAAAAAAGGATTGAAAGATTGCGATATTGTTATGATGTTAAGATTACAAAACGAACGAATGACGAGTTCATATCTTTCATCCAATAGAGAATATTATGAATATTATGGATTAACTCCTGATAAATTAGAACATGCCAAATCTGACGCTTTAATTATGCACCCTGGTCCAATGAACAGAGGTATAGAAATAGATACAATGCTTGCAGATGATATCAACAAAAGTGTAATTAAAGAGCAAGTTGAATTAGGTGTCGCGGTGAGGATGGCTTGTCTTAAAATATTTTGTACATAATGAAAAAACAATATTTTATAAACGCAAATATAATTGATCCTTATAACTCCATGAATGAGAATGGGGGTTTGATTATAAGCGAAGATGGAAAAATTGAAGCAATAGGAAAAAAAGTGAATATTAATAATTTACCAAGTAGAGAGAAACCGATTGATTTAAAAGGTAAGCATATTTTTCCTGGATTAGTCGATATGCGAGTTTTTGTTGGTGAACCGGGCTATGAGTATAAAGAAAATTTTAGGACACTGAGTAACGCGGCACTCTCAGGTGGTGTCACTTCGGTCGTAACAATGCCTAATACAGATCCAGTAATTGATAATGTTTCCATAGTCGATTTTCTAAAAAGAAGAGGAAGAGATAAATCAAAAATAAATATTTTTCCATGTGCCTCATTAACAAAAAATACTGAAGGTACTAATATGACCGAATTTGGTCTTCTACAAAGTAAAGGGATAATTGCTTTCACCGATGGAATAAAAACAATTCAAAATCCTAGATTAATGTCGAGAATAATGAATTCAGCCAAAGATTTAGGTTGTTTGATAATGCAACATGCTGAGGACTACGAACTTGCGAAGAATGGTATGATTAATTCAGGAATAATCGCTTCTAAATTAGGATTATCAGGCATACCAGAAATAGCAGAAAGAATTTTAATTGAAAGAGACTTAACACTACTAGAAAAAGCAAAATGTCGATATCACATATCTCAATTATCATCACAAAAATCAGTTGAAGTTATAAAATACAGAAAAGAAATTGTTAAATTTACCTCGGGGGTTTCAATTAACAACCTATCATTAAATGAAAACGACATTGGAGATTTTAGAACTTTTTTAAAATTATCTCCCCCATTAAGAAGAGAAGAAGATAGGCTGGCTTTAGTTCAAGGATTAAAAGACGGTTTAATTGATGTAATTGTATCAGATCACAAACCTGAAGATGAAGAATCAAAAAGATTAACATTTGCTCAAGCTGCTACAGGTGCCTCAGGTATTGAAACATTATTATCTTTAAGTTTAGAATTATATCACAATGAGTCTCTTAAACTTGAGACTGTTGTAAGAGCACTAACATGTAATCCAGCAAAAATACTTAAAATTGATAAAGGTAATCTTTCTATAGGGAATGATGCTGACCTGTGTATAGTTGATATTGATAAACCATGGATTGTAAAAAAAGATAAATTAATCTCGAAATCAAAAAATACCTCAATAGAGAATAAAAAACTTCAAGGAAAAGTTACAAATACCTTTGTAAAAGGAAAAGAATTATTTAAGCTATAGAATGGATATTTTTTTGATAGGTGTGATTTCTTACCTTATGGGTTCTATACCATTTGGATACATACTTACAAAAATATTTTTAAAAAAGGATATAAGAGAAATAGGCTCAGGGAACATTGGAGCAACTAATGCTCTAAGAACTGGTAATAAATTTCTTGGTTATTCAACTTTGATATTGGACATTTTAAAAGCGATAATCCCAGTAATTTACGTAAAAATTTTTTATCAAGATTTTTTATATATTGCTTCTTTATGTGCTTTCTTAGGTCACGTGTTTCCAATTTGGCTAAAATTTAAGGGTGGTAAAGGCGTTGCTACATATCTTGGAATTTTATTTGCTATTAATTTTTACTTTGGAATCATTTTTATCATATCTTGGTTTGTAACATTTTTTATTTCAAAGTTTTCCTCTCTTTCATCTTTAATCGGAGCAGCCTCTATACCAATATATTTATTATTTTTAACTCAATTTGATCAGGTGATTTTTTTTACAATCATGTTTATCCTAATATTTTTTACCCATAGAGAAAATATTAAAAGATTGAAAAATAAAGAAGAAACAAAGACTAAAATTTATTAAATTGACTATCTAAGTCTTTTGGGTAGTTTGTATCTTATGAATTTGGTGATTGTAGAAAGCCCTGCTAAAGCTAAAACTATAAATAAATACCTAGGCGATGATTACAAAGTTTTAGCAAGTTATGGTCACATAAGAGACTTACCTTCAAAAAATGGTTCGGTAGATCCTGATCAAGATTTTAAAATGGAGTGGGAAATTGATAGTTTTTCAAAAAAATATTTAAAAGAAATTACCGATGCGGCAAAAGACTCTTCTAAGATTATATTAGCCACTGACCCTGATCGTGAAGGTGAAGCTATTGCTTGGCACGTTAAAGAGTATTTAAATGAAAAAAAACTTCTTAAAGATAAAGAAATTGAAAGAGTTGTGTTCAACGAAATAACTAAAAAAGCTGTAATACAAGGTATTGAAAATCCAAGACAAATTGAACCTCATTTGGTTGATGCTTATATGGCCAGAAGAGCCTTAGATTATTTAGTTGGTTTTAATATTTCACCAATACTTTGGACCAAACTACCTGGCTCAAAATCTGCAGGAAGAGTTCAATCTGTTGCTTTAAAATTAATTACTGAAAGAGAACATGAAATTGAGTCATTTAAACCAGAGGAGTTTTGGACTTTAAATATAAAATTTTCTGATCAAAATAATCAAAAAATTACAGCAAGTATCAGTCAATTAGATAATAATAAAATTCAAAAATTTTCATTCAGAAGTAAAGATGAAATAAACAAAGCTATATCAAGTATAAATAAAAAAAAATTTAATATTACAGACATTTCAAGTAAAATTGTTAACAGAAATCCATCTGGACCATTCACCACATCTACTCTTCAACAAACTGCATCAAGTAAATTGAGTTTTGGTGCATCTAGAACAATGCAAATTGCACAAAAACTTTATCAAGGTATAGAAATAGAAGGTGAGACAATTGGTTTGATTACTTATATGAGAACTGATGGAACTAATTTATCTAATGATGCTGTATCAGCTTTCAGAGATTATATTCAAAAAAAAATTGGTAACGAATATTTGCCTAAAGATCCTTTAAATTACTCTGGTAAAAAAGCTAAAAATGCTCAAGAAGCTCACGAAGCAATCAGGCCTACAGATATTATCAGAACACCTCAAAGTGTTAAAAAGTACTTAAGCACTGATCAAAACAAACTATATGATCTTATTTGGAGTAGAGCATTATCTTCACAAATGGAGTCAGCTAAGTTTGATAGAAACACAATTACTATAACTTCTGATAATAACGACACTATTTGCAAAGCTAGCGGGTCAGTCCTTAAGTTTGATGGATTTTTAAAGATATATAACAATCAAAGCAATGATGATGATGAAAGTATTTTACCAGCTGTAACCAAAGGTCCGATCAATATCGAAGCATTATTGGACGAACAGCATTATACACAACCACCTCCTAGATATTCAGAAGCTAGTTTAGTAAAAAAACTCGAAGAATTGGGTATTGGAAGACCTTCTACATACGCAAGTATCATTTCTACTATTGCGAATAGAGGTTATGCAGAAATAATAAATAAAAGATTTTTTCCAACTGATAGGGGTAAATTAATTTCTGCCTTTTTAGAAAAATTGTTTTCAAAATATGTAGATTATAACTTTACAGCAGGACTAGAAGATCAACTTGATGAAATCACTACAGGAAAAGAAAGTTGGATTAAAGTTTTAGAGCTTTTTTGGAAAGACTTTAATAATAATGTTTCAGAGGTAAAAGAGAAAAGGACTAGAGAAGTCTTGGATTTACTAAATGATAGTTTGGGTGAATTAATTTTTGATAAAGATAATGAGGGAAATGTTGTTAGAAAGTGCCAATTATGTAGTACAGGGACATTAAGTTTAAAAAATAGCTTCAGAGGTGGTGCTTTTATAGGATGTTCAAACTATCCTGAATGTAAGTTTACACGACCACTATCTAAAGCAAAAGCCGCAGCTCAAGCACAATTAGCTGAGCCAAAGTTAATAGGAAAACATGAAAATGGTAACGATATATATTTGAAAAATGGCAGATTTGGCCCCTATCTTCAGTATGAGAAAATCCCTACTGATATTGATCTTGAAAAAAACAACAAGAAAAAGAAAAAAACTAAAAAACTTAAACCAGATGTTAACGAACTTTTAAAAAATGTTTCAATTCCTAAAGGCTTAGAATTAAAAAATATTGATTTGGAAAAAGCTCAATTTTTATGCTCATTACCAAAATCTTTAGGTATTAATCCAGAAAATCAAAAAGAAATTACATTGAACACAGGAAGATTTGGTCCTTATTTAAAATGTGAAAATAAATCTGCAAGAATAGAAAACGTTGAGGATATATTTTCCATAGGATTAAATAGAGCAATTACGTTAATAGCAGAAGCTAAACCTGGCCGAATGTCTTCATCAATAATTAAAGATTTGGGAGAACATCCTGAGGATAAAAAGCCTGTAAGAATTATGAAGGGTCAATATGGACCCTATATTAAGCACAAATCACTTAATGCAACTATACCTGAAGAAAAAGATCCTACTGAATTAACTATGGAAGAAGCTTTAATATTGATTGAGAAAAGAAAAGAATACGATAAAACTAAAAAATCAAATAAGAGAAAATCATAATGAGATACGATGATAAAATAAAAGAACTTAAATTAGAACTTCCAGACGCTAAATCACCTGTTGGAAATTATGTTGCAACAAGAATTTCAGGAAAGATGCTATTTGTGTCAGGTCAAATTTCAATTGATGAAAATGGTCAACTTATCAAAGGAAAAGTTGGAAAAGATTTAGATGCTGATGCAGGTTATAATGCTGCTAAGAGATGTGCATTAAGTATTATTTCTCAAATTAAAAAATCATGTGATAATGATTTATCAAAAATCAAATCATGTATAAAATTAACCGGATTTGTTAATTCTACTGATGATTTTACAGATCAACCTAAAGTAATTAATGGTGCATCAGATTTAATTGTTGCAGTGTTCGGAGATTCTGGCATGCATGCTAGAGCCGCTGTAAGTACTAACAGTTTGCCATTAGGCGTGTCGGTAGAAGTAGATGCGATATTTGAATTAAATTAAATTTTATTTCCCTACACTGTAGTATTTAAAACCTTGCTCTTTAATTTTTGTTGACGAATATATATTTCTCATATCGAATATGATAAATTTTTTACCTTGCACTAAATTTTTAAAATTAATTGATTTAAAATCGTTCCATTCAGTGTGAATAATAACAAGATCTGAACCAGCAACAGCTTCTTTAATCGTCGTTTTATTTGTAACATTTTTTAATTTTGAAAATTCTTTTTTATATCCAGTTGGATCAAAATATTTTATCAATGCTCCTTTTTTTGATAGATGAGGAATCATTTTAAGACTTGAGGAGTCTCTCATGTCATCAGTATTTGCTTTGAATGTAACACCTAAGAAAGTAATCTTTTTATTTCTTATCTTTTTATTTAAAATTAAATTTATTCTATCAAGTAAAATTTTAGTTCTATTTTCATTTGATTTAATTACTGATTTGATTACTGATAAATTGATTTTAAACTTATCACCTGTTGAAACAATAGCTTTTGTATCTTTTGGAAAACAAGATCCTCCATAAGCAGGCCCTGCTCTTAGAAATCGACTCCCTATTCTTTTATCTAGCCCCATGCCAATTGATATATCTTCAACGTTAATACCAGTTTTTTCACACAAGTTAGCTATCTCATTTATAAAAGTGATCTTAGTTGCTAAAAAGGCGTTTGATGCATATTTTATTAATTCTGCAGCTCTTCTAGATGTTTGCAAATATAAAGCTCCTTTAGAAATCAGCGGACTATACAAACTCTTTAAAATTTTTCCAGATTTTTTGTCATTTGTCCCAACAACTACTCTATCAGGATATGTAAAATCTCTTATCGCTTCACCTTCTCTTAAAAACTCAGGATTAGAAACAACTGAAAATTTTTTTTTATCATTTTTTTTTGATAGAATTTTTTCGATTTCATCACCTGTTGTTACTGGCACAGTAGATTTAGTTATAATAATTTTAAATTTATTTATTGAAGAAGATATTTCTTTAGAAACGTTATAAATTTGTCTTAGGTCTGCGGAACCACCTCCTTTTTTAGTAGGTGTTCCAACACAAATAAAAATAATATCCGACTCTTTTACAGATTTTTTTAAATCAGTAGAAAAAGTTAATTTTTTATTTTTATAATTTTTAATCACTAATTCTGACAAGCCAGGTTCATAGATTGGAATTATACCTTTTTTTAGTAAATTTATTTTCCCAATATTATTATCAACACAAATTACTTCGTTTCCTAAATCAGAAAAACATACTCCACTAACTAAACCCACATAACCAGTACCTATCATACACAATTTCATGATTTAGCTATTTCCAATGTTGATTTGATATATCCATTCATACTTCCGCAGTCTAAATATTTTCCAGAAAAGTTATGAGCTACAAACTTATTATTTTCATTGATTAAAGATTGAATAGCATCGGTAATATGAATTTCGCCACCCTTGCCAGGTTTTTGTTTAGATAATTTATAAAATATTTTTTTTGGTAAAATATACCTTCCTATTACAGCTTTATTAGAAGGAGCGTTAGCAATAGATGGTTTTTCAATTACATCTTCAATTAAATAATTTCTTTTATTGAATTTTTTACTTAATTTAAAAATTCCCCATCTTGAAACTGTTTTCTTGTTCACGTTCATGCTGGCCATAACTGAGGAATTGTAACGTTTGTGAATATTTATCATAGATTTAGAGCAGTTTTTTTTGATAATCAAATCATCTGGTAATAACATTAAAAAAAATTTATCTTTTATATATTTTTGCGCTTTTAAAACAGCATCGCCTGTACCAAGTGGTTTGTTCTGATATACAAATTTTATCATTTTTTTGTATCTTAAAATTTTTTTATATTCTTTAATTATTCTTGGGTCTTTTTTTTTTTTAATAATTTTCTTATAAAAACTATCATTATAAAAATAATTTTTTATCATCTGCTTTTTTTTTGAAATAATAAAGACTACTTCTTTTATACCAGCCTCAATGCATTCGTCTAAAATATATTCTATACCAGGTTTACCATTAATTGGTAAAAGTTCTTTAGCAAATACACTGGTGAGTGGCAATAATCTAGTGCCTAATCCTGCTAAAGGAATAATTGCTTGTTTAATCATTTAAATGTTTTACTTATTAAAATACTTTATACAAATGAAAATTTTATTAAGAAATAATGATTTAAATGAGGCATTATCTGGCGTCTCTAATGTTGGTTTTGTGCCTACCATGGGTAGCATACACGAAGGTCATATCTCTTTAATTAAAAAATCTTTAAATTATTGTAATAAAACTGTTGTAAGTATATTTGTTAATCCAAAACAATTTAATAACAAAAGAGATTATCAAAAATACCCAAGAAATTTAAAAAAAGATTTAAAAATTCTAAAAAAATTAAAAGTAAATTTTGTTTATACACCTAATAAAAATCAGGTTTATAAATCAAGAAAAAGGAGTAAAATTCTCCTATCAAAAAAAGATAAAATACTGTGTGCCAAATATAGAAAGGGCCATTTTGAAGGGGTTATTGATGTAATGACCCGTTTAACAAAAATAGTAAAACCATCAAAAATATTTATGGGGGAAAAAGACTTCCAGCAGCTATTTTTAGTTAAAAGATATATTGAAACTAAATTTAATTCAAAAATAATACTTTGTAAAACGATCAGAAATAAAAATAAGCTAGCTTTATCCTCAAGAAATATACTTTTAAAAAAAGATAATCTGATTAAAGCAGGTAGAATAGCTGGTGATTTAATTTCTTTTAAAAAAAAATTGTTAAAAAAAAAAATTACAAAAAAAATGATGTTAATCAAGAAAAATGAATTAGAAAAATTATATAACATCAAGATAGAGTATCTTGAAGTAAGAAATAAAAAGAATTTAAAATTAAGTACTAATATTAATAATTCTAAAATTTTTTTTGGATATTATCTAAATGATGTAAGATTAATAGATAATTTTTAATCCCTATAAAAAATAAGCACCTACTCCCAAAAAAGATACAAAACCAATCACATCTGTAATTGTAGTTACAAAAACACTTGATGCAATTGCTGGATCAATATTTATTTTTTTTAAAGTAACAGGAACCAATATTCCAAATAAACCAGCAACCACCATTGTTAAAATCATTGATATAGAAATTATTAATGAAAGTTCTATGTCTTGAAACCATAATTGAACAATAACTGAACTTATTATCGCAAAAATAATACCATTCAAAATTCCTATATTGAATTCTTTTAAAATATTTTGACTAAAATTATTTTTAGTTAAATCATTTGTAGCAAGAGTTCTTACTGTAACAGCAAGAGTTTGCATTCCTGCATTTCCTCCCATAGATGCAACTATAGGCATTAAAAAAGCTAGTACTACCATCTGTTCTATAGTGGCTCCAAATAAACTAATACAATATGTTGCTAAAAAGGCTGTGAATAAATTCAATAATAACCAATTGAATCTTCTTTTTGTTTTAGTTATTACTCCATCTGTAATTTCTTCATCTCCTACACCTGCTAATCTTAAAGCATCTTCCTCAGCCTCTTCTTTCAAAACCGTCAATACATCATCCGATGTAATCATTCCAACTAATTTGTTATTCTTATCAACGACACAAGCTGAATTTAAATTGTAATTTTCGAATAAATTACCAACTTCTTCTCTATCCATATCAACTGGAACTAAAAATGTTGAGTCTTCCATAATTGACGACATTTTACTTTCTCTTGGTGTTCTTAGTACTTTTGAAGATGGCACTATTCCAACTGGTTTAAAATTTTCATCAACAATATAAATTTCCAAAAACTGTTCTGGTAGATCTTTGTTTTCTCTTAAGTAATCAATTGTTTGTCCAACTGACCAATTTCTTGGAATAGCTGTAAACTCTCTTTGCATTATCCTTGCAGCACTATCCTCTGGATAACTTAGTCCTTCTAGTAAAGCAAAACGATCTTTGGGTGGTAAAGCGCTTAAAATTGAATTTTTATCTTTTTCATCTACATTTTCTAAAATTGATATGGCGTCATCTGATTCTAAATTTTTAAGTATTCTTACAATAGCTTCAGATGAAAGAAATTTAATAATTTCTGATTGTACCGACTCATTTAATTCAATAAAAACCTCTGGATCAATTTTGAAATTATTTAATTTAATTAAATTTTCTCGGTCATTTTGTTCCAAATGTTCAATTATATCCGCTGCATCTGCTGGATGCATTTCCTTGAAAGAATTAGTGATAAATAAAGCATCATTACTTGCAATTTTATCAGTAACAACCTTTATATATTCTTTGTTAAATTCAAAATTAACTTTTTTATCTTTGATTTTTTTAATTAAAGTCATAAATATACCTATTATTCAGTCGGAACTTTTAATACATAATAAAAAGAATACAATTTTTAAATGAATATAGAGATTAAAAAGTCCATAAATCCAATAAAATATGAGAACGCTCTTAAGATTATGGAAGAAAGATTATTAAATTTATACCAGAATAAGTCTAATGAACTGATATGGACTTTGCAACATAATGAAGTTTATACTGCTGGCACTAGTTTTAAGAATGATGAAATATTAGATAAATCAATAAAAATCATTAAAACTAACAGAGGTGGAAAAATTACATTTCATGGTCCTGGACAATTAATTTGTTATTTTGTAATTGATTTAAAAAAAAGAAAAAAAGACATTAGACATTTCGTTTCAACTATAGAAAAAACAATAATAGAAACATTAAGATATTTTGATATTGAGACATTTGCAGATAAAAAAAATATAGGTATTTGGTTTAAAGATAATTCTGAGATTAAAAAAGTTGCAGCTATTGGTGTAAGAGTAAGCAAATGGATTGCATATCATGGTTTCTCAATTAATATAAATAATGATCTGAATAAGTACAAAAAAATAATACCATGTGGGATCAAAGATAAAGGTGTAACTAATTTACAAAATATAAAAAATCAAAATTATGAAAAATTAGAAAGTAAACTAGTAGAAACTTTTATTTCAAATCTAAATTATTAAGTCTTTTGGTTTTAAGTAATTTTTTAAAATAATCAGGTAGTAAAGCTTTATAAGTATATTTCTTTTCTTTAAAAATAAACTTTAGCTGATACGAGTGTAGCATAAGGTTCTTATTAATACCTTTATTTGAAGTTTGAGACTTATATTTCTGATCACCATATATTGAGTGACCTATGTTAAATAATTGCTTTCTGAGTTGATGTTTTCTGCCTGTAATAGGTTTCATTTCAACTAAACTAGAATTATAATTTTTGTCAATTACCTTAAAAAATGTTTTAGCTTTTTCTACAATTTTTTTTCCATTATCATAACGTATTAAATCATCACTCCATTCACCATAATCTTTTTCTAATTCACCATTGCATATTGCCAAATAAGTTTTGTAAACTTTTCTTAACCTGAATAAAGAAGTTAATAATTGTGCTGTCTCTCTATTTTTTGCAATTATAAAAACTCCTGAAGTATCTTTGTCTAATCTATGAACTGAATATGGTTTAGAGTCTTTAAAAATTTCACTTTTAGAAAATATATCAATCAAATTTTTTTTTGATTTTGTACCTCCTTGAACAGATATACCAGCACTTTTATTAATAACTATAAAATCTTTATTGTTATCAATAATCAAATTTTCGTTTGACTTGATAATTTCATTTGTTGGGATAAATCTTATTTTTTTTTGAAGTTTCTTTTCTTCAAAATTAAAATCAAATAATCTAATAATATCTTTAGATTTAACTTTGTATGAGCTTTTTACTTTTTTTTTATTTACTTTAATTTTTCCTAATCTTAGATTTTTTTCAATTAAACTTTGAGGAAGTTTTTGAATTGTGTTTCTTATCCACCGATCAATTCGCATATTATTACACGTTGAATCAACGACAAAACTTTTTAACATTTTAAGAAATTTTTTTATGCTGAAGCAGCTTTTGTTTCTTTTTTATTATCTTCTTTTTTTGTAGTTACATTTTTCTTTTTATCAACTTTTTTTGCCTCAACATCTCTGTCTACAAATTCTATAATTGCCATAGGGGCATTATCACCATATCTAAAGCCTGCTTTTATTATTCTAGTATAGCCTCCATTTCTTTTTTCATATCTTTTGGATAGGGTTTTTTTTACTTTAGTTGCAGACTCTGAATTCTGTAATTGAGAAAATAATAGTTTAGATGTTAATAAATTATCTTTTTTACCCAATGTTATTATTTTGTCAGCTTGTGGCTTTAAAAATTTTGCCTTAGGTAAAGTAGTTTTAATTTGTTCATATTTAATTAAAGAATTTAGCATATTTTTCAATAGTGCCTTTCTATGTTCAGAGGTTCTATTAAGTCTTTTATTAGCCATTCCATGTCTCATTAGATACTTTCCTCTAATTTTTTAGACATTTCTGCTATGTTATCTGGAGGCCAATTTGGTATTTCCATACCTAAGTATAAAGACATACCAGTCAAAACTTCCTTAATTTCATTCAAAGATTTTCTTCCAAAATTTGGTGTTCTTAACATTTCTCCCTCTGATTTTTGAACTAAATCACCAATATAAATTATATTATCGTTCTTAAGACAATTCATAGATCTAACCGAAAGTTCTAATTCATCTACTTTTCTCAATAAATTTTTATTAAACTCAGGTTCTGTAGAAACTTCTTTTATTGGTGCCTCAACAGGTTCGTCAAAATTAATAAACATTTTTAATTGATCTTGAAAAATTCTTGCTGCATAAGCCACAGCATCCTCAGCTGATATTGCACCATTAGTTTCTACATCCATAGTCAATTTATCATAATCTAATGCCTTACCTTCTCTTGCAGTACTAACAGAATACGAAACTTTTTTAACTGGCGAGTAAAGAGAATCTATAGCAATCAATCCTAGAGGAGGTTCCTCAGGTTTGTTTAAATCAGCGGGCACATATCCTTTACCTGTGTTAACATTCATTTCCATATGAAAATTTGTATTTTCATCTAAGTTACAAATTACTAAATCCGGGTTTAATATTTCAATGTCATTTACTTGAGCAATATCTGAAGCTTTAATTTCACCTGGACCCTTGGCATCTAAAACTAATTTTTTGGTTCCTTCAGATGAACTTTTTAAAGCTAAGGATTTAACATTTAAAACGATATCTGTAACATCTTCTCTTACGCCTTTAATTGATGTAAATTCGTGAAGCACTCCATCAATTTGAATTGAGGTAACAGCTGCTCCTCTTATTGACGATAATAAAATTCTTCTAAGAGAATTTCCTAGTGTCAAACCATAGCCTTTTTCCAAGGGCTCAGCAATTATTTTTGCTTGAGTTAGATCTTCACTAATTTTGACGTCTAATTTGGCAGGTTTAATTAATGATTTCCAATTTTTAACGTTTACATTTTCAGTTTGCATTAAACTCTCCTTTTTTTTGGGGGTCTAGTTCCATTATGAGGCATTGGCGTTGTATCTTTTATAGATAATATCTTAAAACCTCTTGCTTGAAGTGCTCTTAAAGCAGTTTCTCTTCCTGAACCAGGACCTTTAATTTCAACTGTTAAACTTTTCATTCCATACTCTAGCGCTTTTGAAGCCGCAGAGTCTGCAGCGACTTGAGCAGCATATGGTGTAGATTTTCTAGAACCTTTGAAGCCTTTTTGTCCCGCAGAGGCCCAGGAAACAACATTGCCGTTAGTATCTGCAATTGAAATTATAGTATTATTAAATGTCGATTGAACATAGGCAATTCCATTTAAAATATTCTTTTTTAATTTTTTTTTTTTTGAATATGAACTTTTAATTGTTTTCTTAGATGATTTTTCAGTTTTTTGATCAACATTATTTTTTTTTTCAACTTTTACCATATTTTATTTTTTTAGTGGTGTTAATTTTTTTCCAGCAATTGCTATAGCTTTACCTTTTCTTGTCCGAGCGTTACATCTTGTTCTTTGACCTCTTACCGGTAATTTTTTCCTATGTCTTGAGCCTCTATAACAAGCTAAATCAATTAGTCTTTTAATACTTAAAGAGTAATCTCTTCTTAAATCCCCTTCGACCTTAAAATTTTGATCTATAAATTCTCTGATCTTTAAAATTTCATCATCAGTTAATTGGTTTACTCTTTTTTCTTTAGGTATAGATAGTGACGAGCAGATTTTTTTTGAAAACTTGTCTCCTATCCCATAGATGTAAGTTAACCCAATGTGGACTAACTTATTCTGGGGAATATTAATACCTGCAATACGAGCCATATATTTCGTGATAAATTTAGCCTTTTATATAAGAAGATCTTCTAAAGTCAACGTCTTAAACTTGCAGAAAAGTATCTATTTTTGCGGTAATTTGATCAATTTCTAATGCTCCATCAATTTCATTAAAATTTGGATTTTTAGAATAAAAATCTAATACAGGTTTAGTTGTTTTCATATAAGTGTCAAATCTTTTTAATATTATATCTAAATCATCATCAGACCTGTCTTCCTCAATTTTTCTTTTTTTTATTCTATTTATGATCACATCTTTTTTAACATTTAAAAAAAAGATATAATCAATTTTTTGATTTGAATTTATTAATAATAAATCTAAATTTTTTGCTTGGCTTAGAGATCTAGGATAACCATCAAAAATCAGTTTACCTTTTTTTTGAGGATCTGAAACTATATTTCTAATAAGTTTGTTGACTATTTCATCGCTTACAAATTTTCCATCATTCATATCATTGACTATTTTTTTTCCAATTTCAGTGTCCCTTTTAATCTCATCTCGAAGAAGATCTCCTGTTGATATTTGAAAGCCATTTACTTTTTTTTTTATATATTTAGCTTGCGTTCCTTTTCCAGCACCTGGAGGACCAAATAAAATTATATTCACTTACGTTATCTTCCAAATTTAGTTTTTTTAATGAGTTGTTCATACTGGGAACTCATTAATCTAGTTTGTATTTGAGTAACAGTATCTATTGCTACAACAACAACTATTAGAATTGAGGTACCGCCCAAATAAAATGGTATAGGATAATTTGCTATTAAAAATTCTGGCATTAAACAAACTAAGGTTAAATATAAAGCACCTATAGTTGTTAATTTAGTCAAAATATTATCTATGTATATAGCAGTACTCTCACCAGGTCTTATTCCAGGAATAAAGCCACCATATTTTCTTAAATTATCTGCGGTCTCATTAGGATTAAAAGTAATAGATGTATAAAAGAAAGTGAAAAATATAATTCCTGATGCATATAATAGCATGTAAAGAGGTTGGCCTTGTGTAAAAAAAGAACTAATATTAAGAAACGTTTCGTTTTCAGAGAAATTAAAATTTGAAAAAGTTACTGGTAAAAGTAAGAGAGCAGAAGCAAAAATTGCCGGAATTACTCCAGCCTGATTTATTTTCAATGGTAAATGAGAAGACTCACCGCCATACATTTTATTACCCATCTGTCTTTTTGGATAATTTATTAATATTTTTCTTAATGCTCTTTCCATAAAAACTATAAAAAGAATTGTTATTATTAATAAAATAAATAAAGCTAAAATCATAATAGTTGAGACTGCTCCAGTTCTTCCAAGTTCAAACGTAGTTACTAATGCTCTTGGAATTTCGGCAACTATACCAGCAAAAATTATTAGTGAAATTCCATTTCCAATTCCTCTTTGGGTTATTTGCTCTCCCAACCACATTAAGAAAATTGTCCCCGCCACAATAGTTGTTACAGTTGAAATCTTAAAAAAAGGACCTGGATTAATAACCAAATTTGCTGATGATTCTAAACCAACAGCTAAACCATAACCCTGGACAGTAGCTAGTAAAACTGTTCCATATCTTGTAATTTGAGTTATCTTTGCTCTTCCAGTTTCACCTTGAGATTTTAAATTTTTAAAATATTCAGAGACTCCTGTCAAAAGTTGAACAATAATTGATGAAGATATATAGGGCATAATTCCTAAAGCAAAAATTGCCATTCTACTTACAGCTCCGCCAGCGAAAACATTAAACATTCCTAGTAGCCCCTTTTGATTACCATCCATCATTATCTTTAATTGTTCAGGATCAATTCCAGGAAGAGGTACAAAAGTACCAAATCTATACACGGCTAGAATTGCAATAGTAAAGATTATTCTGTTTCTTAAATCTATTGTTGATGAGGAGCTCATTAATAAGACAATTTATTTTTTTAACTGTATAGATCCACCAATTTTTTCTAACTTCGTAACTGCTGATTTTGATGCTAAATCCGCTTCAATATTAACTTTATCTTTTATATCCCCTGTACCTAAAATCTTAAGTTTAATTGAATTTTTATTTATCAATTTTAATTTTTTCAATAATTCTGAGTTAACAATATCACTTGTCTTAATTGATTTCTTATCAATGTATGATTGTATTTTATCTAAATTCAAAATTGCTATATTTTTTTTATTTACTGGGTTAAACCCTCTTTTTGGTAACCTTCTATATAATGGCATTTGACCACCTTCAAAACTTTTTATTGCAACACCAGAACGAGATTTTTGTCCTTTTACACCTCTTCCAGACGTCTTGCCTTTACCTGAACCTATTCCTCTACCAACTCTTATTTTTGTTTTATTAATTTTTGATCTGTTATTTAATTTAATCATTATCCTCTTTTTTCAATTATTTCAGAAATTTTTTTATTTCTAATTGCAGATATTTGTTTTGGTGAATTTTGTTTTAAAAATGCTTTCATGGTTGCGCGTATCACATTATGGGCATTTGAGGTTCCCATAGATTTTGCGACAATATCTTTTACTCCTAAGACTTCACAAACAGCTCTAACTGGACCTCCGGCAATGATACCTGTCCCTTTTGATGCAGCTCTTAAAACTATTTTGCCCGAACCATCTTTAGCTTTCACGTCGTGGTGAATAGTTCTTCCTTCTCTAAGTGGTATATGTATTAATTTTCTTCTTGCCATCTCATTGGCTTTTTTAATCGCATCAGGAACTTGTTTCGCTTTAGCATGAGCAATACCAATTCTACCAGCTTGATTTCCGACAACTACTAAAGCTGAAAAACCAAATCTTCTTCCCCCTTTAACAACTTTAGTTATTCTATTTATGTGCACTAATTTTTCTAAAATATCATCATTTTTTTTGTCTTTTATATTATCCATGTCAAAACTCCATTCCATTTTTTCGAAGAGTTTCCGCAAAAACTTTCACTCTTCCATGATATTTATAATTACCTCTATCAAAATAAATTTTTGTAATCTTTTTTTCTTGTGCCTTTTTAGCTAATTTTTCAGCAACTATTTTGGATAGTTCGGTCTTATTTACTTTTGATACAGACTTAATATCTTTTTCAATAGATGAGGCAGAAATTAAAGTTGCACTTTTTTTATCATCAATAATTTGAGCTGAAATATTTTTTGAAGATCTTGATATACTTAATCTAAATCTTTCATCAGGTGCAACTTTTTTTACTTTGTTGCTTACCCTAAATCTTTTTCTTTTATTAGCAGTCAATTTCATTATTTTTTCTTACCTTCTTTTTTAAGTATATACTGACCCTTTTCTCTAACACCTTTTCCTTTATAAGGTTCAATTTTTCTTAAAGTTTTAATTTTTGAAGCAATTGAACCTACTTGTTGTTTATTGACACCAGATATTTTAATAGTAGTTTGTTTCTCTACATTAATTTTTATTCCATCTGGAATATCAAAATCAATATCATGACTGTAACCTAGCTGTAAGTTTAATTGTTTCCCTTTTAAGGCTGCTCTATATCCTACACCAACTAACTCCAAAATTTTTTCATAACCTGTACTTGAGCCAATTACAGCATTATTGATTAAACTTCTATTCATTCCCCATAAACGTTTAGTATTTTGGTCTATTTTTTTTGGTTTTAAAGATATTTGCTTTCCATCTTTAATATCAATATTGAAAGTGTCTAAATCAATGTTAAGTGCACTTTTTCCAAGAGGTCCCTCTATATTTAAAACACTACCAGCTAATGCAACCTTTACTTTTTCTGGAATTGAAATGTTTATTTTACCAATTTTAGACATCAAAATACCTTACAAATAATTTCACCACCGACTCTTTTTTTTCTAGCATCTATATCCGTCATTACCCCTTGTGGTGTAGATATAATAGCTATGCCCAATCCGTTATTAATTTTAGGTAGTCCATCAGCGCTTGAAAATATTCTTCTTCCAGGTTTAGAGACACGCTCAAAATTACTTATTACTGGATTACCTGAATAATATTTTAATTCTAACATCAAAATATTTTTATTATTATCCGAACTTACCTTAAAATCTTTTATGAAACCTTCTTTTTTAAGGATGTCAGCAATCTTTACTTTAAAGTTTGAAGACGGTAATTCTACATGTTTATGATTTCTTTGTTGAGCATTTTTTACTCTTGCTATCATATCTCCTATAGGGTCACTTAAACTCATATATTCCTTTCTACCAGCTTGATTTTACTAATCCTGGGATTTTTCCTTGTAAACCAAGTTGCCTTAATGCAATTCTTGATATTTTCAATTTTCTATATACACCGTGAGGTCTACCAGTTATCTGACATCTATTCATAACTCTTGTCTTTGCTGAATTTCTTGGTAATTTAGACAATTTTTGTTGAGCCTTAAATCTCTCTTCAAGAGGAAGTTTTTTATTCATAATAATTTTTTTTAGTTTCTTTCTTTTATTAAAAAATCTATTTGAAAGTTTAATCCTTCTGTTATTTTTATTTACTGAACTTAACTTAGCCATCTTAATTTTCTCCTTTTTTAATAAATGGGAAGTTTAATTTCTCTAATAAAGCAAAACTGTGATCTTTATTTCTTGAAGATATAACTAATGTTATATCTAGACCTCTTACTTTATCAGCTCTATCAAAACTTACTTCTGGAAAAATGATATGTTCTTTTACACCAAAAGTATAATTACCAAATTTATCAAAACCATTTGAAGATAAGCCACGAAAATCTTTAATTCTTGGTAATGCAATATTTACTAATCTATCAATAAACTCATACATTTTATTTTTCCTTAATGTAACCTTTAAGCCAGCATTTGATCCTTTTCGTGTTTTAAAATTAGCTACAGATTTTTTAAATCTAGTTATCACAGGTTTTTGACCTGCTATTTTTGCTAAATCTTGCTCGCATGATTTTAAAATTTTCCCATCATTTCCATCCAAACCTAAGCCCATATTCAAAATTACTTTCTCAATTTTGGGACCCATATATAGATTTTTAAAACCAAACTGAGTTTTTAAAGAGGGCTGTATTTCTTTTATAAAAAGTTCTTTTAATCTTGGTACCATTATTTTTTAACCTCTTTTTTTGATTTTTTTAATTTTTCGTCAATTAACTTAAGATTTGATATGTGAATGAAACTTTCTTTTGAAAAAATTCCACCTTTTTTTTCTTTAGTTGTTTTTACATGTTTTTTCACCATATTAATTTCTTTTATTTTTGCTCTATTGTTTGATCTGTCAATTTCAATTACTTCACCATCTTTTTTTTTATCTTTTCCAGTTAAAATTTTTACTTTTTGACCTTTTTTAATCATTATAAAACCTCAGGTGCTAAAGAAATTATTTTCATTTGTCCTCTTGTTCTTAACTCTCTCGTAACTGGTCCAAAAATTCTTGTTCCAACAGGTTCACCTTTATCATCAACCAAAACAGCTGCATTATTGTCAAATCTAACTTTCGATCCATCGTCTCTATGGATACCTTTTTTAACTCTTACAACAACAGCCTTGTGAACTGATCCCTTTTTGACTTTTCCTTTTGGTATAGCCTCTTTTACCGCAATAACTATAGTATCTCCTATACTCGCATATCTTCTTTTAGATCCTCCTAATACCTTAATACATTCAATTTTTTTAGCACCTGTATTATCTGCTACCAACAATTCTGTCTGGACTTGTATCATTATTTAGCACTCTCCATAACTTGAAATTTTTTATTCTTAGAAAATGGTTTACTTTCTACGATAGTTACTCTATCTCCATTTTTAAATTTATTATTTTCATCATGAGCATTATATTTTTTTCTTACTTTAACAACTTTTTTTAATAATGGATGTGAATACTTTCTTTCAACCATAACTGTTATTGTTTTGTTAGGCTTATCACTTATTACAACTCCTGTTAAAATTTTCTTAGGCATTTTCTTTTCCTCTTAAAAAAGTCTTTAGTCTTGCTATTGTTTTTTTTGTTTCACCTATTTTAGACGGGCTTTGAACTTGAGAATTTATTTTTTGAAATCTAAAATTAAATAAATCTTTTTTCAATTTATCAATATTCTTAATTGCTTGATCCTTTGAAAGTTTTTTGATTTCTTGTTTTTTCATTAAGAAAACCTCTTAATAGTTTTTGTTTTTATTGGTAATTTAGCAGAAGCTTTATATAAAGCTTCTTTAGCAATATCCTCTGATACACCATCTACTTCAAATAAAATCCTTCCAGGTTTTACTCTACAAGCGTAATACTCTGGTGACCCTTTACCTTTTCCCATTCTTACTTCGATTGGTTTTTTTGATACAGGTATGTTCGGAAAAATTCTTGTCCAAACTCTTCCTTGTCTTTTCATATGTCTAGTTAATGCAACTCTAGCAGCTTCTATTTGTTTTCCTGTAACTCTATCTGGTGATAATGCCTTTAAAGCATAAGCACCGTAATTTATAAAATTTGCTCTTGAAGCATTTCCATGAATTCTGCCTTTATGAGCCTTTCTCCATTTTGTTCTAACAGGTTGTAACATTTTATTCTTTAACCTCTTTAGTTGTTACTTTATTTGTTTCTTGACTAAATTCTTTAGCAAAAACCTCACCTTTATATATCCATACCTTAATACCAATAATACCATAGGTAGTTAAAGCTTCAGCTTCTGCGTAATCAATGTTTGCTCTTAAAGTATGTGAAGGAATACTTCCGTCTCTTAACCATTCAGTCCTTGCTATTTCATTCCCACCTAATCTTCCACTTATTGATACTTTTATACCTTTAGCTCCTAATCTTAAACACGACTGCATTGCTCTTTTCATTGCACGTCTGTATGAAATTCTTTTAACTAGTTGTTGTGCAATATTTTCAGCTACAAGATATGCGTTTGTCTCCGGTTTTTTAACCTCTTTGATATTCAATGAAATTTCATTCGTAGTAAATTTTGATAAATTATTTTTTATTTTGTCAATATCACTTCCTTTTTTTCCTATTACGAAACCTGGTCGTGATGTATAAATTGTTACATAACATTTATTAGCTGTTCTTTCGATCATTACTTTAGACACTCCAGAATTAATTACATTTTTTTTGATATATTCTCTTATTTTAAAATCCTCAATTAAATAATTACCAAAATCTTTTTTCTTGGCATACCAAACAGAGTCCCAACCTCTATTTACTCCCAATCTAAAACCTACCGGATTAACTTTTTGTCCCATGGCTCTCCACTTTTTGTTTTTCTGAAAGAATAATCGTTACACTTGAATAAGGTTTTAAAATTGGTGCAGCTCTCCCTTTTGCTCTTGGTCTAAATCTTTTCATAATAATCTTTTTTCCACAGTAGGCTTCTTTTACAATCAGCTTATCTATATCGTATTGAAAATTATTTTCAGCATTAGCTACAGCTGAATTTATTGTTTTTCTTATATCATTTGTAATTCTCTTTTCAGAAAATTGTAAATCTCTCATAGCTAAATCTACTTTTTTTCCAACAATACTTTTTAAAATAGGATTTAGTTTTCTTACACTTGACCTGATATTATTATTTACAGATTTCACTATTTTTTCTTTTTTAGTTTTAACTTTATTTTTTTTACTCATAATTACTTTTTACTTGCGTCTGTTTCATCAGGTTTTGCTTTTTTATCTGCTGGTGTATGGCCAAAAAAAGTTCTAGTAGGAGCAAATTCTCCTAGCTTATGTCCAACCATATCTTCAGAGACTGTTATTGGAATAAACTTCTTACCATTGTAAATTAAAAAACTTACTCCAACGAAATCAGGAATAATAGTTGACTTTCTTGACCAAGTTTTAATTGGTATTTTTTTTGGATCAGTTTTATACTTGTCAACTTTCTTCATTAAACTTTCCTCAACAAAAGGTCCTTTCCAAACAGCCCTGGACATTATTTAGTATCCTTTCTTTTATTTCTTCGTCTAACTATAAATTTATCTGTTCTTTTATTATCTCTTGTTTTTAATCCTTTTGCCGATTGACCTGTTGGCGATACTGGATGTCTTCCTCCAGCTGATTTTCCTTCCCCACCTCCGTGCGGATGGTCAACTGGATTTTTAACAACACCTCTAGTATGTGGTTTTCGACCTAACCATCTAGATCTTCCTGCTTTTCCAATTTTTATATTTTTTTGATCTGGATTACTTAATACTCCAATAGTAGCTAAGGCTCGAGAATCAATTTTTCGTACTTCTCCTGATGCCATTTTAATTAAACTGTAATTTCCATCTAAACCACTTATTGTAACTGATGTGCCGGCAGATCTTGCAATTTTACCACCGCCTCCGGGCTGAATTTCAACATTATGAATGTTTATACCAACAGGAATATCTTGTAATGGCATGCAATTACCAATTTTAATCTCTTTTTTTGATCCATTTTCAATTTTGTCACCAACTTTAATTTTTTGTGGAGCTAAATAATAAGCAAAACTATTATCATCAAATTTTACTAACATTATGTAACATGAACGATTTGGATCATACTCAATTCTCTCAACTATTGCTGGCATATCAAATTTTTTTCTATAAAAATCAACATGCCTATACATTTTTTTGTGCCCACCAGCTCGATTAATAGAGGTTATACGGCCATTATTGTTTCTACCTTTCATAGCATTTTTTGGTGAAACTAAAGATTTAAATGGTTTCCCTTTCCATAGACCAGTTCTGTCAATAAGAATTGTACCTCTAGTTGACTTTGTATATGGTTTAAAAGTTTTTAATGCCATTTTTATATACCTGTTGTTAGATCAATGCTTTGACCCTTTTTAAGTGTTATGATTGCTTTTTTATAACCAGAAATTTTTACTTTTCTACCTCTTGTTAGTTTTGTTCTACTTTGTTTATTAATTATATTAATTTTAGTGATGTTTACTTTAAAAATTTTCTCGATATTCTTTTTTAAATTTTTTTTATTTGCTTTATTAGGAACTTTAAAAACAATCTTATTATGTTCTGATAAATTAGTTGATTTTTCAGTTACTAAAGGTGATAAAATCTTATCGTATAAATGTATTTTATGCATTAGGTGTACCTCTTTTCAAGCTCCTTTACTGAGCTTTCTGTAAATACAATTTTTTCAAATTTTACAATATCAAATGCGCTAAAATGATTAATGTCAGTAACTTTTATAGTTGGAATGTTTCTAATTGATTTTTCAATTTTTTCTTTAGAGGATTTATCTAAAATTATAAGAGAGTTTTTCATATCAAATTTTTTAATAATTAAGCTCATTTCTTTAGTTTTTTTAATCTCTGTATTAAAATCACTAAAAATCAAAAGATTTTTGTTTTGTATTTTTTCACTTATTAATGATGCAATACTGTTTCTTTTCTCACTTTTATTTAATTTTCTTTTTTTATAAGACAGCTGACCTTTTGGACCATGTGCTATACCACCTCCGACAAATATGGGTGCTTTTCTACTGGCATGTCTTGCATTACCTGTTCCTTTTTGTGCATAAATTTTTGATGTAGGACCTGAAACTTCATTTTGCTGTTTTGTCTTAGCATGACGTCCTTTGTAATTAGCATTTGTTTTGTATAAAACATTATTTACAAGCTTATTATTTATCTTAGCAGAAAAGATTTTATCAAGAACCTCTATTGATCCCTTTTTTCCATCTAAATTTAGTTTATCAACTTTCATTATTTTTTCTTCTTGTCTGGTGTTTTCTTAGCAATTTCGGCAGCTTTGATTTTTTCTTCAATTGTTAATTTTTTAATATTTTTAACAGAACCTTTTACTAAAACTTCAGAATTTTTTGATCCCGGGATTGAACCTTTAAGATAAAGTAATTCATTTTCTAAATCAGTTTTAATAATTTCAATATTTTGCATAGTTCTAAGTTTATCTCCCATATGACCAGCCATTTTTTTTCCTTTAAAAACTTTTCCTGGATCCTGCCTTTGACCTGTTGACCCATGGGATCTATGAGAAATTGAAACACCATGACTTGCTCTAAGACCTCCAAAATTGTGTCTTTTCATAGCTCCAGCAAAACCTTTACCTATAGTTTTTGATTTTGTATCTACAAATTTTACATCTTTAAATATCTCAAGACCAAATTCGTTCCCTTCTTTAAAATTATCAGCATTTGTCACTCTATATTCTTTTAATTTTCTTTTAGCTTCAGTGTTTTTTTTGGCAAAAAAACCTTTCATTGCCTTAGTCAATTTAGAATTTTTTATTTTTCCATATCCTAGTTGAACTGCTTTATAACCTCTTTTATCTTTATCAATTACTTGGATTACTCTTGCTTTTTCTATTTTTAAAACTGTAACGGGAACCAATTGACCTGATTTATAAAATTCTCTAGTCATTCCAAGTTTTCTACCTAATAAAGCAATTTCACTCATTTTAAATTTTTATCTCCACATCTACTCCTGAAGCCAAATCCAGTTTCATTAAAGCCTCAACAGTTTGGGGCGTTGGTTCAATTATATCTATTAATCTTTTATGAGTTCTTGACTCAAATTGTTCTCGACTTTTTTTATCGATATGTGGTGATCTAAGGACCGTATATCTTTCAATTCTAGTTGGCAGGGGAATAGGACCTTTAATTGTAGCACCCGTTCTTTTTACAGTATTAACTATTTCCTCAGTTGAAGCGTCTAATATCTTGTTATCATATGCTCTTAATTTAATTCTTATATTTTGTTTTTCCATTTTAACCTGCAATCTTTTTTGTTACTTCATCTTGAACATTTTGTGGGACTTTTGAGTAATGATCAAAGAACATTGAATATTGTGCTCTACCCTGAGACATTGATCTTAAATTATTTATATAACCAAACATATTCGCTAAAGGCACCATCGCAGTTATAACTGTTGCGTTACCTCTTTGTTCTTGAGTGCTGATTTGACCACGTCTACTGTTCAAATCACCTATTACGTCCCCCATGTAATCTTCTGGTGTAACTACTTCTACTCTCATAACAGGTTCTAGTAATTTTAAACCACCTTTAGTGCATGCTTCTTTAAAACAAGCTCTACTTGCAAGCTCAAATGCAAGTACACTTGAGTCAACATCATGATGTAAGCCATCTAAAATTGTAACTTTATAATCAATCATTGGAAAACCTGCAAGAATTCCCCCATCTGAAATAGTTTCAATTCCTTTTTCAACTCCAGGAATAAATTCTTTTGGAATAGCACCTCCTTTAATCTTACTCTCAACTTCACGGCCTTTCCCTGCCTCTTGAGGCTCCACCAGTAACTTAACTTTTGCAAATTGACCTGCACCACCACTTTGTTTTTTATGTGTGTATTCAAATTCATATGAATTTTCTATTGTTTCTCTATAAGCTACCTGAGGTGCCCCAACATTTGCTTCAACTTTGAATTCTCTCTTCATTCGGTCAACTATTATATCTAAATGTAATTCACCCATACCCTTTATAATTGTTTGACCTGACTCCTCGTCAGATGTAACCCTGAAAGATGGGTCTTCTTTAGCCAATCTTCCTAAAGCTTCTCCCATTTTTTCCTGGTCAGCTTTTGTTTTTGGTTCTACAGCAATTTCAATAACTGGATCTGGAAATTCCATTGGTTCAAGAAGAACAGCGTTTTCTTTGTCACATAAAGTATGACCAGTAATTGTATTTTTTAAACCAGCTAAAGCAACTATATCTCCAGCATTAGCTTCTTTAATATCTTCTCTTGAATTAGCATGCATCAATAACATTCTACCAACTCTCTCTTCTTTTTCTTTTGAGGAGTTATATACCGCAGTACCGGTTTTAATTGTGCCTGAATAAATTCTTATAAAAGTAAGTGAACCAACAAAAGGATCATTTGCTACCTTAAAAGCTAGAGCTGAAAAAGGAGCATTGTCATCAAATTTCATTTCAACCTCCTCGTCACTTCCTAATTTGGTACCTTTAATTGAGCTTATATCAACAGGACTTGGTAAATAATTCACCACCGCATCTAAAAGAGGTTGTACACCTTTGTTTTTAAATGCAGATCCAGTTAAAACTGGTACAAAATCAAAATTGAGCGTTCCTTTTCTTATACATTTAATCAGATCTTCTTCTTTAATTTCATCTCCATTTAAATACGACTCCATTAATTTTTCATCTTGTTCTACAGCCATCTCAACTAATTCTGTTCTATATTTTTGAGATATTTCTTTTAAATCGTCAGGTATATCCTTATATTCCCATTCAGCACCTAGTGCTTCATTTTTCCAAACTTGTGCTTTCATCTTAACAAGATCAACAACACCAGATAAAGAAGCCTCTATTCCTATAGGAACTTGAATAACTAAAGGTTTAGATCCTAATCTGTCTCGGATCATATCTACACATCTAAAAAAATCAGCACCAGTTCTATCAAGTTTATTTACAAAACAAATTCTGGGAACTTTGTACTTGTCTGCTTGTCTCCATACAGTTTCTGATTGAGGTTCAACACCCGCTACTCCATCAAATACAGCAACCGCACCATCTAAAACTTTTAAAGATCTCTCAACTTCGATTGTAAAATCAACATGACCAGGGGTATCAATAATATTAATTCTATGGTTTTGCCAAAAACATGTTGTTGCAGCTGAGGTAATTGTAATTCCTCTTTCTTGTTCTTGTTCCATCCAGTCCATTGTGGCTGCTCCGTCGTGGACTTCTCCAATTTTATGACTTTTGCCAGTATAATATAATACTCTTTCTGTAGTTGTTGTTTTACCAGCATCTATGTGCGCCATTATTCCAATATTTCTATATTTATCTAATGTATGTGTTCTCGCCATAAATTATTACCATCTAAAATGTGCAAATGCTTTATTAGACTCTGCCATTTTATGCACATCCTCTCTTTTTTTTACTGCAGCTCCTTTTTTTTCATAAGCATCATAAAGTTCATTAAAAATTTTGTCTGACATGTGTTTGTCTTTTCTTTTTCTTGCTGACTCAACCAACCATCTAATTGCCAACGCTTGAGCTCTTTTACTTTTTACCTCTACAGGAACCTGGTATGTAGCACCACCAACTCTCCTCGATCTTACCTCAACAGTTGGTTTAATATTATTTATTGCCTCATTAAAAATATTTATTGGTTCATCTTTTGATTTAGTTTTGATTTTTTCTATCGCATCATAAACAATCTTTGCTGCAACACCTCTTTTTCCGTCATACATAATATTATTTATTAACTTTGGAATAATTGTTGAATTAAATTTTGGATCTGGAACAATACTTTTTTTTGGTTGAGTTTTTTTTCTAGACATAGTTATTTACCTTTTTTGGTTCCATATAAAGATCTTCTTTTTTTTCTATTTGCAACGCCTTGAGTATCTAAGTTACCCCTTAGGATATGATATCTCACTCCAGGTAAATCTTTAACTCTTCCACCCCTAATTAAAACAACAGAATGTTCTTGTAAATTATGACCTTCTCCTGGAATGTAAGCTGTAACTTCGAAACCATTCGACAACCTAACTCTTGCAACTTTTCTTAGTGCAGAATTCGGTTTTTTTGGAGTAGTTGTATAAACTTTAACACAAACACCTCTTTTTAAAGGTTGTTTTTGAAGTGCAGGAACTTTATTCCTGTTTACTTGTTTAGCTCTTTTTTTTTTTAACAACTGGTTAATAGTCGGCATAAATAAATAATTTGTTATATTTTTGAATGAAATAACTGACAGGTTATTATGGCAGCGTTTAGTACACTATTTGTACTACATTCCAACCAAAAATA